>NZ_KE387175.1:0-35703 GCF_000430625.1 Aneurinibacillus terranovensis DSM 18919 | reverse complement strand
TACCCGGATGTTTTGTCGGTCCGACCTTCCGGTCACTAAGCGGCCGTTTCGCTACCCTGCAGAAAAAGGACGAGTGGCAACGCCCGCGAGTTTTTCTCAAGTGGGTTTATATGCGATAGTTACTTCTCTGCACATAAATCAAAGATGGGAAAACCTGTTCGTTATTATAATAGGTGACGGATATTGGATGTGATGATTATCACATCTGATCAACCATAACTCCCTATAAAAATAAAAAAAGCATAGAGATATTTTCTCTAAACTTTTGCATAAACAACCAGGAATTCCTCATCTATGGCATAAGTAAAATCACCATCAAGAGTCGCAACCTTAATGTTTCCGAGTTTGCTTTTTTGCTCCGACGGTATCCCTTTACGAGTACTATATTTAGGATGATTTAACGCTATAATCACTATTGGAATAAGATTAATTCGTTAGCGTAAAAATGAATAGAGAGAAAGGAATGATCTACTGCCGGATCGCTAGCCAATTTACATCGTTTCGATTATAGTTATAAGTTGAGAACCCTCCCGGAATGTTGGTTTTTCGTTTGGATAAAGATAAGATAATATAGAAGGAACAATAATAAAGGTGGTATTTTATGAATCGACGCGAATCCCGCGAGAAGGCCGTACAGCTCCTTTTTCAAATCGATATGACCCAAAACAGTGTAGAGGATGCGATGGCTCATCTTATTGAAGAAGATAATAAACCAGAGGTACGGGATACATCTTTTCTGCTCGAATTGGTAGAAGGAACGGTCGCGCATCAGCCTGAGATTGACGCGGTAATCAGCAAATATTTGCGCGGTTGGACGATGGCCCGGCTTGCCAATGTGGATCGTGCCATTCTCCGGCTTGCTGCGTATGAAATGTTACATATGGAGGAAATTCCAATCGGTGTTACGCTCAACGAAGCGGTTGAGCTTGCCAAACTGTTTGGATCCGATGAATCGCCCAAGTTTATAAACGGGGTACTCTCCAGCATGGCAAAAGAAAGGGATAGAGGGAACGAGCAATAATGGACGTCATTCTTGGAATCGATACGAGCAACTACCGTACTTCGCTTTGTCTTGTTACCATGGACGGGGAAATTGCCGCGGAGGAAAAACAGTTGCTGTCCATAGACCAGGGGGAAAAAGGGCTGCAGCAATCTGTAGCTCTTTTTCAGCATGTCAAGCGTCTCCCACAGCTTACCGCGAAAATGTCGATGGAAGGTAAACAGCTGGTAGCCGTTGCTGTCAGCCGGGCTCCCCGGCCGGTGGAGGGCAGCTATATGCCGGTGTTTCTTGCCGGTCAGATGGCGGCTGAGATGCTCGCCCATTTTCACCGGCTTCCGATTTACTATACAACACACCAGGAAGGGCATATTGCGGCAGGTGAATATACGATGAATCGCCCGCTCGCTGCGGATCGATTCCTTGCGGTGCATCTGTCGGGCGGAACGAGCGAAATTCTCGACTGCACACGCACGGAAGACGGGTATGCCATCGAATGCATCGGCGGCACCCGGGATCTTCATGCAGGACAGCTTATCGATCGTGTGGGCGTTGAACTCGGCCTTCCTTTCCCGGCCGGCCCCTCGCTTGAAAAACTGGCCAGAACGGTGGAGGCGGAAATGATAACGAACGATTTTTCAGTACCTTCCTCAGTTGCGGAGTATACCTTTAGTTTTTCAGGACCCGAAGCGGCGCTCATGCGCGCCATTAAAAATAATGACGCTTCCCCCGCGCAAATCGCACGCGCGGCAGAGAAATGCATTGCCAATACGCTTGAAAAAGCACTGCGCAGCGCGATAGAGAATGGCTATCCGCGGGATATTTTAATTGTCGGCGGAGTATCGGCCAACGATTATATACGCGGTCGGCTGCTAAAACGGTTAACCCACCCGGCCGTAAAAGCCCGCTTATTTTTTGCGGATCCCCGCTATGCCGGTGACAATGCATACGGGGTTGCCAGGCTGGGTCTTACAAAATATAAAAAGGAAAAACCCGAACAATAACTTGTAATTTGATAATTATATTTCGCTTTTTCTTTACAACCTTGGGATGTTTTCGCTACACTAAAAGTGAAAAAACGCAATGGAGGGTTCATTTATGCCAGCACAAGTAATTAGCGGGAAAGAGGTAGCGGCTGATATCCGGGCTGCTTTAAAAGAGGATGTCACGCAATTAAAACAACAAGGGGTTACACCGGGACTGGCCGTTATTCTGATAGGCGAAGACCCGGCATCCCAGTCATACGTCAGGGGAAAAGCAAAGGCTTGCGAAGAAACAGGAATTTATTCCCGGGTTATCCGCAGGGATGAATCCCTGACTCAGGACGAATTATTATCTGAAATCGAACGATTAAATGCGGATTCAAGCATTCACGGGATTCTAGTCCAACTGCCGCTGCCGAAGCATATTAATGAGAAAGCGGTGATCGATGCGATTCGTCCCGACAAAGATGTCGATGGTTTTCACCCGATTAATGTCGGCAATATGATAATAGGAGATGAGTGCTATCTTCCGTGCACCCCGCATGGGATTATTGAACTGATTAAGCGTTCCGGCCAGAATATTGCCGGGAAGCATGCCGTTGTCATTGGGCGCAGTAACATTGTAGGCAAGCCCGTTTCTATGTTATTATTGCAAGAAAATGCAACGGTCAGTATTGCTCACTCCCGGACAGCCGACCTCGGTTCGCTTACGCGCCAGGCCGACATCCTTGTGGCTGCTGTGGGCCGTCCTCACATGATTGGTGCGGAGCATGTGAAACCGGGTGCTATCGTCATCGATGTCGGTGTCAACCGTATTGCGAGCGGGAAGCTCGTTGGGGACGTAGATTTTGAAGCGGTAAAAGAAGTAGCAAGCTACATTACTCCGGTTCCTGGCGGAGTGGGTCCTATGACCATTACGATGCTGTTGAAAAATACCGTGGAAGCGGCGAAGCGGCTTACTGCGGTTCAATAACAGGGGACGAGATCACGAGGGGATGATAGAGGTGGAAGAAACCCGGCACATTTATTCCGTAAAAGACATTACGAGATATATTAAAGACCGTATTGAATTTGATGAAGTGCTTCAGGATGTCTGGATACGCGGGGAATTATCGAATTTTACCCACCATACACGCGGACATATGTACTTTACAATTAAAGACGAGGAAAGCAGGATGCGTGGCGTGATGTTTGCCGGGTATAACCGCTACCTCAAATTTATCCCCAAGAATGGAACCCGTGTTTTATTGCGCGGTTCCATCTCTGTTTATGAACGGGACGGGCAGTATCAATTATATGTAAAAGAAATGCAGCCGGATGGCATCGGGAACTTGTATCTCGCCTATGAACAGCTAAAAGAAAGGCTGGAAAAGGAAGGGCTGTTTGCTGCGGAAAACAAAAAGCCAATCCCTGCTTACCCGCAGGCGATTGGTGTTATTACTTCATCCACCGGCGCGGCCGTTCGCGATATTATCATTACGATTCGCCGCCGCTATCCGGTGTGCCGCATTCTCCTGTTTCCGGTGCTTGTTCAGGGGGAACATGCGGCGGGATCGATCAGCCGTGCGATTGACCTGATGAATGAACGGGGCGAAGTGGACGTTCTCATCGTCGGGCGCGGTGGCGGCTCTATTGAAGAACTGTGGGCGTTCAACGAAGAGGTAGTCGCGCGAAGCATATTCAGATCATCCATTCCTGTGATTTCAGCCGTTGGACATGAAACCGACTTTACGATTGCTGATTTTGTGGCGGATGTCCGGGCAGCTACACCAACGGCAGCCGCCGAATTAGCAGTACCCCATATATTAGAATTAAAGGAACGGATATCCATGCAAACCGGCAGGCTGCGCTCTGCGTTAAACTACCTGGTGAAACAGCAGCGGCAGCGGCTGGAACGGCTGCAAAAATCCTGGGTGCTGCGCCAGCCGGAACGGCAGTTTCTTCAGTGTGAACAGCAGCTCGTCCGCCTGGAGGAGCGCCTCAGGAAAGCGGCGGTTCAATATGTGTACCGCAAACGAAACGAACATAAGGATGTTCAGCAGGTGCTTCTTCAATATAATCCGGTACGCCAGATTGAGCGGTATAAAGAACGCGTACAGCAGCACCACCACCGTATGAAACGTGCAATTACAGCGATTACACGCAGCGATACGCAGCGTCTGGATCGCCTGATTGGTAAGCTTGATGCGCTGAGCCCGCTTAAAGTGATGCACCGCGGGTATTCGCTCGCGTATAAACAAACGAAGTCAGCGAATCGTCTGGTTAAATCTGTAAAGGAAGTTGACCCGGGAGATACGCTAAAGGTACAATTAAGCGATGGTATATTAGATTGCCAGGTATGGGGCATTGAAGAGGAGAATACCCATGGGAAAAAGTGAAGTTCAGGATCTGCCATTTGAGGAAGCGTTAAAAAAACTTGAGCATATTGTTGAACAATTGGAAGCGGGAGAAGTTCCGCTTGAACAGGCAATTTCCCTGTTTCAGGAAGGGATGGAATTATCGCGCATCTGCAGCCAAACGTTAACCAACGTTGAACAGAAAATCGAAGCGCTGCTTGAAAAAGACGGGGAACTGACCCCGGCGGCTTTTCACCTGGAGGGAGAAGATTGAACAAAACCCTGGAGCGGTACATCGCTGAAAAATCAGAACTGATAAATACAAGTCTCCAGACGTCTATGGAACTGCCGGGTGTACCGGAACCGCTGCGATCGGCGATGGCCTATTCGCTGAATGCAGGCGGCAAACGTTTACGCCCGATTCTCGTGCTCGCTACGTTGGAAGCACTGGGGAAACCGGTGGAAGCGGGGATTTCCATTGCCTGTGCTGTGGAGATGGTACACGCGTATTCGCTTATTCACGATGATTTACCGGCAATGGATAACGATGATTTTCGGCGCGGCAAGCCAACCAATCATAAAGTGTTTGGCGAAGCCATGGCCATTCTGGCAGGAGACGCCCTGCTAACCCAGGCGTTTGAAACGATCTGTGAGGCGGAGAAAGCCGGCGTGCCGGCTGCAAGCGTGCTGCAAATTACGCGTGAGCTGTCTGTGTTTGCAGGCCCGAAAGGCATGGTAGGCGGGCAGGCTGCCGATATGGAAGGCGAGAATAGGTCGCTATCCTTTGAAGAGCTGAAATATATTCACCTTCATAAAACAGCGGATTTGCTCATTTTTTGCGTACGTGCGGCTGCGATTGCAGCCAGTGCCCCGGACGAACAGCTTACTTGTCTTACCCGGTTTGCTTCAAATATCGGTTTGGCTTTTCAGGTTAAGGACGATATACTCGATGTGATCGGGGATGAAGCCAAGCTGGGTAAGCCGGTAGGCAGCGACGAAAAGCGAAAAAAATCAACCTATCCGTCACTTTTGGGAATCGAGCATTCGGAACGGGAACTTTCCCGGTTGATTGATGAAGCCATGCGTGCGCTCGCAGAAGCGAATGTAGCCCATGATGTGGTACTTCGGTCTCTGGCGGAATATATTATGGAACGCGATCATTAAGCCATGATATAACTTACAACATAAGGGAAAACTAGGATGAAATGCAGCGAAAGTGAGGAGTTTTACTTTGTTATCTACGATCAACTCCCCGGAACAATTAAAAAAGCTAACCATACATGAATTAATTAAATTAGCGGGCGAAATCAGAGAATTTCTCATTTCCAATCTCGCTCTTACCGGTGGGCATTTAGCCCCAAACCTTGGCGTCGTTGAACTGACGCTGGCTCTCCATTGTTTGTTTGACAGCCCGAAGGATAAATTTATTTGGGACGTCGGCCATCAGGCTTACGTACATAAAATGTTGACAGGGCGAATGGACCGCTTTCAAACGTTGCGCCAGTACAAAGGGCTGTGCGGATTTCCAAAACGGAGTGAGAGCGAGCATGACCAGTGGGAAACCGGCCACAGCAGTACGTCTCTTTCTGCCGCAATGGGAATGGCGATTGCCCGGGATTTAAAAAAAGAAAAAAGCCATATCATCGCGATTATCGGGGACGGTGCGCTCACCGGTGGAATGGCGTTGGAAGCGATGAACCATATCGGCCATGAAGGAAAGGACTTAATGGTCGTGCTCAACGACAATGAAATGTCTATCGCCCCCAATGTTGGCGCTATTCACAACTATCTGGGAAAACTGCGGACAAACCATAACTATAAACGTGCCAAGGAAGATATTGAAAACCTGCTTAAAAAAATTCCGGCTGTTGGCGGCACAATGGCAAAAATCGCCGAACGACTAAAAGATTCTCTGAAATATCTCGTCGTCTCCGGCATACTGTTTGAGGAACTCGGTTTTACCTATTTAGGCCCGGTAGACGGGCATGACCTGCCGACGTTAATGGAGACGTTACGGATGGCGGCCAACACGAAAGGACCGGTTCTTGTCCACGTCATTACGAAAAAAGGTAAAGGCTATGCACCGGCCGAAGAGGATTCCGATACGTTCCACGGCATCGGAACGTACAAAATTGAAAGTGGTGAAGTGATTAAAAGTGAAGGGCCGCCTTCTTATACAAGCATCTTTTCGAAAACAATTGAAAAGCTGGCCGAGCACGACCCGCGGATTGTGGCAATTACAGCGGCAATGCCAGGCGGTACGGGCCTGAAGCGTTTTTCGGACAAATTTCCGGACCGTTTTTTTGATGTGGGGATTGCGGAACAGCACGCCACTACCATGGCTGCAGCGATCGCTACCCAGGGATTGAAGCCGGTATTTGCGGTCTATTCCACTTTTTTGCAGCGTGGATACGACCAGATCGTTCACGATGTGTGCCGCCAGAACTTGAATGTAACGTTTGCGATTGACCGGGCGGGCCTCGTGGGTGCTGACGGGGAGACCCATCAGGGGGTATTTGATATTGCGTTTCTCAGAAGCCTGCCAAATATGACCATAATGATGCCAAAAGACGAAAATGAACTGCAGCATATGATCCATACCGCGCTCGCCAAAGATGACGGAGCGGTGGCCGTTCGCTATCCGCGCGGCAATGGAGAAGGGGTTCCGCTCGATGATGAACTTCGCCTCCTGCCGATTGGCAAGGCTGAGGTGCTCAGCCAGGGACAGCATGTGGCGATTATGGCGTTTGGAAACATGGTTCCGACGGCATTGGCAGCCGCTGAGCTGTTACAGGTGGAAGGAATTCACCCGATGGTGATTAACGCGCGTTTTGCCAAACCGCTCGATGAAGAACTGCTGTTCAGCCTTGCACGTGACGGATACACGCTGATCACGCTGGAAGAGGGCTGTTTGAAAGGCGGCTTTGGCAGTGCTGTGCTGGAATGCTATGCGAAAGCAGGCTACCATGATATGGTTGTCGAGCTTATGGCGATTCCGGATTACTATGTAGAGCATGGCAGTGTGAAAGAACAGAGGGAAGAACTGGGGCTTACGCCGGATCGGGTCGCACAGAAAGTTAAATCCCTCTGGCCGGCCAGGAGGCAAAGAGCGTAGTCGATGAATAAAAAGGAAAGAATAGATGTGCGCCTTGTTCAGGAAGGATACTTTCCAAGCAGAGAGAAAGCCCGGTCTGCCATTATGGCGGGGATTGTTTTTGTGGAAAATGAGCGGTGCGATAAACCCGGCACAAAAATAGACAGCGGACTTCCCATTACGGTAAAAGGGCATGTTCATCCGTATGTCAGCCGGGGCGGGCTTAAACTTGAAAAGGCGCTGAAGGCATTTCATATTGATTTAACCGGCGCCGTTGTGATGGATATCGGGGCCTCAACCGGAGGCTTTACAGACTGTGCGCTGCAGCACGGTGCCGGCCTTGTGTATGCGATTGATGTTGGGTACGGGCAGCTCGACTGGTCGCTTCGCCAGGACGAACGGGTTGTCGTGATGGAACGGACGAACTTTCGTCACCTCAAAGCGGAGGAATGGGCCGGAGAGCGCGTTCAGTTTGCAACGATTGACGTTTCATTTATTTCCCTTCGCCTTATTCTGCCCGTTTTGAAAGATTTCCTTGACAAAGGGGCGCGTGTGCTTGCTCTTGTTAAGCCGCAGTTTGAAGCCGGGCGCGAGCAGGTAGGCAAAAATGGAATCGTGCGTGATAAACAGGTCCACATGGATGTGTTGACCCGGATGATGCAATTTAGCCAGGAACTCGGATTTGCGGTGCGTGGGGTTTCCTTTTCGCCGATTACCGGGGGAGAAGGAAATATTGAATTTTTGCTTGATCTTGAATGGACAGGTGTGCCGGCAACGCTGTCGGGGGAATGGAGCGATGTCGTTAGCCGCCTGGTAAATGAAGCGCACGACACATTTTAAACAGGTACGACCGGAACGGAAGTTGACGTAGATTCATACGTCAACTTTTTCTGCATTTTTATGCATTTTATTGGAAAACGAGGTATAATAGAAAAGGAGTTTTATGCCCATTCACCCTACCAGATTGAGGTGTTTGTTTTGACGACAATAGGTATCGTAATCAACAAGGACAAAGAAAACGCGCTGTCTGTAGCGCGTGAACTTGTACGATTACTGGAAGGGAAGAAAGCTGGTGTATACATAGATCAAAGGGTGGCGAACCATATCGGAAGGCAAGATTTATCCTTACCTGTGGCGGATTTTCACCGTGATGTTGACATTGTTTTCGTCCTGGGGGGCGATGGCACACTGCTCGGGGTTGCCCGTGAGCTTGCTCCGTATGAAATCCCAATTCTCGGCATTAATCTTGGACACCTGGGCTTCCTCTCTGAAGCCGAACCGGATGATTTGCCGCATGCGGTCGATCAGATTCTAAACGGCCAATTCTATGTAGAACAGCGCATGATGCTGGAAGCCGAGGTGATTCGCAAAGGCCAACGAATCCATCCTTCTGTGGCTCTTAACGATATTGGCATTGCCAAGGGAAGCTTTAACCGGATGATAAAATGCACGGTTTTCGTAGACGATTTATACGCGGCCACCTTTAACGGTGACGGGGTCATCGTCTCCACACCGACCGGTTCTACCGCATACTCGTTGTCAGCCGGTGGGCCGATTGTTGTTCCTTATATTAATGCAATTGTTTTAACACCGGTTGCCCCCCATTCCTTAACCACCCGGCCGATTGTGCTGCCGGCCGAAGAAGAAATTCATATTACGGTGGACGCTACCCACCAGGACATGGGAATGACAATAGACGGGCAGTTAGGGTATCCGCTTCAAGTCAACGATGAGATCGTCATTCGTCGGTCTCCGTATGCAACACCGCTCATTAAATGGAAAGCGCGCAGCTTTTTTGAAGTTGTGCGGAAAAAATTACAGGGGGAGGGATATTGAAATGGAAAATATTGATCATTTGAATACTGAAAACGAGAAGAGTGACAATGGGAACGATACGCAGGATGAGATGAACGATGAAGAAACGGGCCATCCAGAACATTTTCCTGGCCAAACCGAAGGAAAAAGCATGAATAAAGGCCAGCGCCACATTAAGATCCGGGAAATTATTTCGCGAAATGACGTGGAAACGCAGGACGACCTGGTTGATTATTTATGTGCCGCCGGTTTTCATGTTACACAGGCAACGGTTTCACGCGATATCAAGGAACTGCATCTTGTGAAGGTACCAACGAACGATGGACGTTATAAATACTCGCTGCCTGCTGATCAGCGATTTAACCCGCAGCATAAACTAAAGCGTTCACTTATCGATAGCTTTATCAGCATCGAACAAGCGGATAACCTGCTTGTCATGAAATTGATGCCGGGGAATGCCCAGGCGATCGGGGCGCTCATTGACAATCTGGATTGGCCGGAAATTCTTGGCACCATCTGCGGCGATGATACGATTTTAATCATTAACCGGACAAAAGATGGTGCAACCGAAATGTCGCAGCGGTTTATCAACATGCTGTAGTCAGGAGGACTTACATGCTACTCGAACTAACCATTAAGAATTTTGCAGTCATTAAAGAAGTCTCCGTTGCCTTTCAACGGGGACTTACTATCTTAACAGGTGAAACAGGGGCAGGGAAGTCCATCCTGATCGATGCGCTCGGCCTGCTGCTCGGCGGCCGCGGTTCCATCGATTATATCCGCTTTGGATGCTCCAAAGCGGAAGTGGAAGGGCTTTTTGAATTTCAGGGACAAGCTCCGGTCCTATCCATTCTTAAGCAGATGGCGATTGAACCTGAAGATGGAATGGTGATTGTCCGGAGAGAGATCATCAGCTCCGGAAAAAGCGTTTGCCGTATCAACGGGCAGCTTGTCACACTGGCAATGCTGCGTGAACTTGGGCCGTGGCTAATCAATATCCACGGACAGCATGAACATCAATCGCTGATGCAGGGCGAACGCCACATCGACTGGCTCGATGCGTTTGGTGAAGAACATACGGGGAAAACGTTGAAGGAGTTCTCTCTCCTGTACCGGCAATACCAGCAGCTTCGCTCTGAATTCGATTACATATCGACGAACGAACGGGAAATGGTACAGCGGCTCGATATGCTGCGGTTCCAACTGGAAGAAATCGTCGGCTCCCAATTAAAGCCGTTGGAAGATGACAAGCTGATGCAGGAACGCAAGCGCCTGAGCGGAGGGGAAAAGATGGTGCGTGGCCTTGAAGACGCCCACCGGTCTCTTGTCGGAGAACAGCGGGGGATTGACTGGGTGAGCAATGCAATGGGCCACCTCGAAACGATCCTTACGTACGACGAAGAATTAAAAGAAACGTACCAAATGATTGAAAATGCTTTTTACCAGCTTGAAGAAGCAGCGCGGTCGATACGGGCATACCGGGATCATGTGGAATTCGATCCGGGACGGCTTGCGGAAATTGAAACCCGCTTGGATGAATTAACCCGGCTTAAACGGAAATACGGGCGTTCCGTCGATGAGATTCTTGAGTATGCGGCCTCGATTGAAGACGAACTGGACAGCATTGAAAACAGGGAATCACGCATTGAGGAATTAAAGGGAAAACTTAAGGAAGTGTCTCTTGATTTAGCACTGGAAGCGCAGGAACTGTCCAAACGGCGGAAACAGGTAGCTGAACGTTTATCCGTGGCGATTGAAAATGAGCTAAAGGATTTGCATATGACGCGGGCCCGGTTTAAAATCGCCGTTACCCAGGAAACCGACGAGAAAGGTCTGGAGGTTGACGGTGAAAAATTGCGTCTCACGGCAAAAGGAATTGACCAGGTGGAATTTCTCATTGCGCCAAATCCCGGAGAACCGCTGCGGCCGGTGAGCAAAATTGCCTCTGGGGGCGAACTTTCCCGGATTATGCTGGCGATGAAAACGATACTTGCGGATGCGGAAAACGTGGATACGATGATTTTTGATGAGGTTGACACAGGGGTTAGCGGTCGGGCCGCTCAGGCGATTGCTGAGAAGCTCGTGCTTGTTTCGCGCAGGAGGCAGGTACTGGTCATTACGCATCTGCCGCAGGTGGCAAGTATGGCGGACGCACACCTGCGCATTGAGAAAGAAATGAATGATAAAGAAACGCAAACAAAGGTTGAACGGTTATCGCACGAAAATCGGGTGATTGAGCTTGCCCGCATGCTTGGAGGAGTGGAAGTCACGGAAACAACGAAGGATCATGCCAGAGAAATGCTGGATCAGGCGAATGACATTAAAGAAAAAAGCAGCTAATCCTGGGGCGATCACAATGAGGCAGGAAGAGATTGTTTCCGGCAACGGGTTATAATTGTCCGGGACAACGGAAAGATTATTATTACAGATAAATGGAGGTGTAGGTAGGGAACGTGTAGGAGCGTGATGACCCATTGAATAAACAGAAGAAAAAGACATGGTTTGGTTATATCTTGATTGTACTCGCTCTATTCACTTTCTCTTCAACCCCTTTTCAACAGTTTGCCTCATTTCCGAATAAGCTCCGGGTGTTTCAAGGTACGCTCACTAAACTGTCGCTTACGGCTCCCGTAACAGCTACACTTGAGACGAGTAATCCTGAAGTGGTTAAGCTTGGCAATGCCGCCCGCGAAACGATTAATTTACAGAATCCGATTACCATTCAACCAGGTAAACCAGGCGAAGCAACGCTTATGCTGAAGGTTGGAAGTATACCGCTTAAAACGGTAGATGTGAAGGTTCTTCCTGAGCTGAAAGTCATTCCGGGCGGTCAGTCGATTGGTGTTCAACTGCAGACCGTTGGCGTTCTGGTGGTCGGTCATCATCTAGTCGATAATAAGGGGAAAAAGGTTTCTCCCGGAGAGGCTGCCAATATTAAAAAAGGCGATATGATCCTCAAGGTAAATGGCGAAGACATCAGCGATATGGATGAAGTGGGCAAGCTCGTTAACGACTCGGGAAAAAAAGGAAAACCTGTAGATTTGGAAATTCTGCGCGGCAAACAAAAGCTTGCGATGCAGCTTACGCCGGCATTGGATGACAAAGATAAGAAATATCGTATGGGTCTGTATATTCGCGATTCTGCGGCAGGAGTAGGCACACTTACTTTTTACGAGCCAAAGCTGCAAAAATATGGAGCTCTTGGCCATGTCATATCGGATATGGACACAGGGAAACCGATAACAGTGGGAGAAGGCCACGTGGTTCAGTCAAGTGTAACATCCATTGAAAGAGGAACAACCGGTACACCGGGTGAAAAGTTTGCAACCTTTATTAATGAACGCGTGAAGTTAGGGAACATTGAAAAAAACACGCCATTCGGCATTTTTGGTCAGATGGATAAGCTGCCGAAGAACACGGTTGCAACAAAGCCAATACCGGTAGCTCTCAGTGAAGAGGTAAAACCTGGCCCGGCTGAAATTTATACGGTTGTGGACGGTCAGAAAGTCGACACGTTTAAAATCCAAATTGTTAACGTCATCCAGCAGAAATTTCCTGCGACAAAAGGGCTGATTCTGAAAGTTACAGACCCGCGCCTGCTTGAAAAAACGGGTGGCATCGTTCAGGGAATGAGCGGGAGCCCTATTATTCAAAATGGTAAACTGGTTGGTGCCGTCACTCACGTTTTCGTCAATGATCCCACCTCCGGTTACGGAACATTCATCGAGTGGATGCTAAAAGATGCAGGAATCGATATTCGGAATGAAGAAAAACTCAAGGCAAGTTAGCCCTGAGTTTTTTTTTTGTTTACCGTTGCGGCAACGCCCGCGAGTTTTTCTCATCCGCATAAGAGAGCATAACATGCTTACATAAATAATTGCAACGAACCTCACCGACAGCGGTAAAGTCGAATTTTAGCCTGATCAGTCGAAAGGAATTACCGATTTTATTGAAGGATATGTATGCTTAACGTCGAAATAACAATGCGGGACATTTGCGAAGAATTAGATAGTAAAAATAGATGTAAGAAAAAAGGAGCGAAATGACTTGAATAAAATCCGTGTCATGCTTGCTGACGACAACCGAGAATTTACAGAATTGCTAAGAGAATATTTAAATGAACAGGATGATATAGAGGTTATGGGCGTTGCCTATAACGGCAATGATGTGTTGAAACTTCTTGAAGATACGGTGCCTGATGTTTTGATTTTGGATATCATCATGCCTCATCTGGATGGTCTGGCGGTTTTGGAACACATTCGTGGCATGGAACTTCCGGTCATGCCAAAAATTATTATGCTTACGGCATTCGGCCAGGAAGAGATTACGAAAAAGGCGGTTGAACTGGGCGCGTCGTATTATATTTTGAAGCCGTTTGATATGGAAGTTCTTACAAACCGCTTGCGCCAGGTAGCCGGTTCAATCCTTCCAGTACGAAATCTGCGCACGCCTTCCCTGCCGCCTAAAGGAAAGAATCTTGACCAGAACATCACGAATATCATTCATGAAATCGGTGTTCCGGCACATATTAAAGGCTATTTATACTTACGGGAAGCGATCACGATGGTTTATAACGATATTGAACTGTTAGGTTCGATAACGAAAATTCTGTATCCGGAAATTGCCAAAAAATTTAATACGACGGCCAGCCGCGTCGAGCGTGCGATCCGGCACGCGATTGAAGTAGCCTGGAGCCGCGGCAATATGGACTCCATCAGCGTACTGTTCGGGTATACAGTAAGCAACAGCAAAGCCAAGCCGACAAATAGTGAATTTATCGCCATGGTTGCGGACAAGCTTCGCCTGGAGCATCAGGTAAGTTAAACAGAAAAAAGTGCAAAAACCTCTGCGTGCGCGCCGTTCAAAGACGCGTATGCAGAGGTTTTATTATGCGCGGGATGAGAGTTTGTTCTTATGATTATGTAAGGAATATCTCTGCGGAAATATTTGCCGGAAAAAGATTTGGATCTGTTTATTTTTTATCAGACATACGCAACCTAATCGTAAGATGTAAAAAATAGGGGAGGTTGCGGCCATAGATATGGAATATGAAGTATATATTTGTCTTAAATGCGGAGAAATTCAACCGCTGCATCAAGGTGAAGCTTTCGCGTGCCTGCATTGCGGCTATATGCGGTTGGAGAAAGCGGACTTCTATTACAACGGTGAACCAGACACGTTACAGTAAGTTCAGTTTTTTATCAAGCAGCTGGCTCATTTCTACTACGGCAGGATGTGTGAAGCTGTTTTCTTCCCGGACGATAATGTGCAATTTCTCACGCAGTTGCAGAATTTCTTTATATAATTGTTCCTGTTCCTTGCAGGAAGAAAAAGTATCTTTGGACATATTCATTACCCCTTCGGTTATTTGAACTATACGTTTGTTACCTCTATTCCGCAGGTAATAAACTATAATTTTGAAATTTACAGGAAACCAGTGATGGATTACAGGTTGTTCACCATTACTATATGTCGTATTGAGCTAAACATGCATAAAGGGATTTTTCAGATAGGCGGCAAAATGGTATACTTTGTCTACATGTATTTTTTTCAGACCAACTGCTTTTCGTGGTTTTGCTGCGAAACGGGTTGACTACACTATGCATGGGAGGTAACAAATGAATATTCTTGAAGGAAAAAACATTCTTATTATGGGTGTTGCGAACAAGCGAAGTATCGCCTGGGGAATTGCACAATCACTCCACGCGGCGGGAGCACGTCTGCTTTTTACATATCAGGGCGAGCGGTTAAAGAAAAACGTAGAAGAATTGGCGGCTACCTTAGGCCCGGAACAGTCTACTCTCATTCCATGTGATGTGACGAAGGATGAAGACATTCAAGCGGCATTCGCCCGGATTAAAGAAGAGGTCGGCGTTTTGCACGGGATTGCCCACTGCATCGCCTTCGCTCCAACGGAAGAGCTGGAAGGGAAGTTCGTGACTACTTCCCGATCGGGTTTTGCCATCGCCCACGATATTAGTACATACTCGCTTGTTGCTGTAGCGAATGCCGCCCAGGAAGCGATGACGGAAGGCGGAAGCATTGTTACGCTTACTTATTTGGGCGGCGAACGTGTGCTGCCGAACTATAATGTTATGGGAGTAGCCAAAGCCGCGCTCGACATGAGTGTCCGTTATCTTGCCGCAGATTTGGGCGGGGACAATATTCGGGTCAATGCCATTTCCGCAGGACCCATTCGCACCCTGGCGGCGAAAGGCATCAAGAACTTTAACGATATTACGAAACTCGTAACGGAAAAAACCCCCCTTGGCCGCATGATCGACCAAAGCGAAGTTGGTGATACCGCTCTTTTCTTATTCAGCCATTTATCGAGAGGCATTACAGGCGAAGTAATACATGTAGATGCGGGCTACCATATCATGGGCAATTAAAATCATACGGGGTTAAAAAAATGGAAAAAGTAGATTTGCATTCTCACACAACAGCATCCGACGGCACTTTTACTCCGATAGAAAGTATTGCTCGCGCCCGGAAAAATGGGCTGTCCGCGCTGGGTATTACGGATCATGATACGGTTGCCGCCCTATCGTCCGCGATTGAAGAAGGAAAAAAACAGGGGATAGAGATTGTGCCGGGCATAGAAATAAGCTCTGTACATGATGGAAAAGACATCCATGTCCTCGGATATTACATCGATTATTCGGATGAATCATTTAATCAGCAGCTTGAAAGCCTTCGCAATGTACGAAATCAGCGAAATCAAATGATTGTGGAGAAGCTTGTGGAACTGGGAATTCCGATTACGATGGAAGAAGTGAAAAGCCGCAGCACTGTAAAGAAAGGAAATATTGGACGGCCGCATATTGCGGAAGTGTTAATGGAAAAAGGTGTCGTGTCATCGATTCAGGAAGCATTCGATCAATACCTTGGACAGGGGAAGGCTGCTTATGCCAACCCGCCGCGCATTACCCCGTTAGAAGCCATGCGGATGATTGAGGAGGCCGGCGGTGTGCCTGTTCTTGCTCATCCGGGACTCTACGATGATGTTGAACTGGTAGAACATCTGGTCGCAGAGGGGCTTAAGGGAATTGAGGTCTTCCATCCCGACCACAGTGAAGCGGACGAAAAATTTTATAATGACATAGCTGACCGGTATGGATTGATTAAAACAGCCGGTTCCGATTTTCACGGGATGAGAAACGGGGAAATCTTTCATGGGGACTTAGGTGAGAAAAGCACAACCATCGAAATCGTTGCTCGTTTAAAAAAATTGGCGCGTGTCCAATAGAAAAAGGGTCTGCATGGGCAGGCCCCTTTCTATTTTTTATAGTGCTTATTTCTACAAGGCTTATTTCTACATGGTTTTTATCATCGCAATATGTTCGATACCGGCATCTATAAAATGCTCCCCCCTGGGCTGATATCCGAGTTCTTCATAGAAAGGTTGGGCAGATATCTGGGCGTTTAATTTTAGGGCCGTAAATTTTTCTTCTCTGGCAGCCTTTTCTACGGCTTCCATGATTTTTCGGCCAAGCCCTTTACCCCGGTGAACCGCAAGTACGGCTACCCGTTCCACTTTTCCCATGCCTTGATCGTAAGGTCTCAGGCGGGCCGCCGCCACGGCTTCCCCGTTCTCATTCGCTATAATAAAATGCCGGGTTCCCGTCCCTGCCACATCATGCTCGTCCAATTCTAATTCTTCCGGAACATTCTGTTCTTCAATAAATACCGAACGCCGCACTGCAAGAGCCTTTTTCAGCGTTGCTGCGTCGTCTGCGCTTTTTACATGATAAGCTGCCATCCGGCATACCCCCTCCAAGTAAATATAGAACTAGAATGCATGTATATTTTTCACATAAAAAGTATACCCTAAATTTATTCGTATGCAAGGAGGCATATTTTTTATGGAAATGGTCTATGTAGTTATTTTTTCTCTTATTGCACTTATTTTATTATTCGGTGCAAGTTACTTATTGGCGCTTGTGTTAAATAAGGTAAGTGAGAATGCGGAGTGGTTAATCATAAGAGAAACGGTAAGGGTAAGTGAAGAAACGGTACACACAAATAAAGAGGATCATCCCTGAGTTTCATTAAGGCGGCGCAAAGCTAAGAATACACCCAAAGCGCACGATTCTGTCAACCCTGAACCGAAAGAATAATATAATAAATGTATCTATTTTTTCACTTTCGGTTCGGGGAAGGAGAACACCGTATGATAAGACAGGTGCACAGTAGGGAAGTGAAGGCTGCCGCTTTGTCTCGTCTGCAAGAGCGAGGAGTTACGATAGAAGATATAGCTGACGTTGTGTTTCTTATGCAGGCTCCTTATAATGTTGGGTTGAAAATCGATTCCTGTATTGAGAGTGTCCACGCGGTCTTAGAAAAGCGGGAGGTTCAGCACGCGATTCTTGTAGGAACAGAGCTGGATATTTTAGCGGAGAAAAAATCGCTTTCTGAACCCTTGCTGTCTATTGTGGAAACAGACGAGGGCCTGTTCGGGTGCGATGAAACGTTGGCGTTAGGTTCTGTATTCGGATATGGAAGCATTGCAGTAACGACGTTCGGTCATCTCGACAAACAGAAAATTGGCGTTATTAAACGGTTGGATACGAAGCGGGGGAACGCCATTCACACCTTTCTGGATGATTTAGTGGCCAGTATTGCTTCGTCTGCCTCAAGCCGATTGGCTCACCGGCTGCGGGATGAACAGGAGGCGGAAATGGAACGCCAATTGCAGGCGCAGCAAAACAGGAAGCAGGCGGGCCAGCCTTAGAGCAGCCCGCTTTTAACAAGGTCAATGAATCCCATGTGATCATTGCGTTATCAATAAATATCGTGTATAGTTATAATAATTAGGGCCTTTAGCTCAGTTGGTAGAGCGGTCGGCTCATAACCGATTGGTCACAGGTTCGAGTCCTGTAGGGCCCATTTCATTGCAAATGTTAATCACAAAGAGCAAGTCCTTCTTAGGGGCTTGCTCTTTGTCGTTTACTCCACGTCTAAAAGAGAAATTAGAAAAACGTATTCCATTTATAAATAATTTTTTTAAAGAAAAGGAAATCTACTAATATAAATTTTATAAAAGGGTGCATAAACAATGGAACAAGAAGCGAAAGAAATAAAAGACATACTCGATTTGAATAATCCAGATTATTACAATAACAGAGAACTCAGCTGGCTTGATTTTAACGAACGCGTGCTGCAGGAAGCGGTCGATGAAAGGAATCCTTTATTGGAACGGTTAAGGTTTCTGGCTATTTTCAGCTCGAACTTAGATGAATTTTTTATGATAAGAGTCGCTGAGCTAAAAGATAAAATAAGAGCAAATTATAACAAACCGGATAATAAAGCAGGGTTAACACCAAAACAACAATTAGCCGCGATTTCCGAAAAAGCCCGCGATCTTGTTAAGATGCTCTACAAATTCTTTAACTTTGAAATTTTATCAAAATTAGAAAAACAAAATATACAAATTTTACGTATGTCCGACCTTAACCAACATCAGCATAACTATTTAGAAGAAATCTTTAGTGAACGTATTTTTCCTGTTCTCAGCCCGATGGCCATTGACGCGTATCGCCCATTTCCAATGGTATTAAATAAGAGTATTAACTTGGCAATACTATTGCACCATGACTCAGAACAGGATACTGCAAAAACAAAGTTTGCCATTATAAAAGTACCTTCTGTGTTCAAAAGGTTTATCGAAATTTCGGAGCAGGGACACCGCCAATTTGTTTTATTAGAAGATGTGATTGCCCACTTTAGTTATAAATTATTTGTAGGGTATTCCGTTATCTCAACGACTCAGTTTCGTGTCACCCGCGATGCCGACTTAACGATACATGAAGAAAGAACGACACATCTATTAAGGGAAATTGAAAAAGAGCTGAAAAAACGAAATTTTGGGGATGCTGTTCGCTTAGAGGTAAAACAAAACAATACGGATAAAAAAGTAGTCGCCACCCTTTTAAAAACATTTAACATCCATGAAAATGATATGTACATGATAGACGGCCCGCTCGACCTTACATTTTTAAATTCTTTTTATGACGAAGTTGCACATGATAAAGAACATTTAGTTTATGAAACGCTCCTACCCCAACCGGTAAAAGATTTAAATTGTGATGGGAGCATTTTTGATGTTGTTTCAAAGAAAGACATTCTTATTCATCATCCTTACCAGTCATTTACACCGGTGATTGACTTTCTTTCTGAAGCGTCTGAAAATCCTGATGTTCTTGCCATTAAACAAACATTGTACAGGGTTAGTGGCGATTCACCTATCATCGGTGCGCTTAAAAGAGCTGCGGAGAACGGCAAACAGGTCACCGTTCTCGTTGAATTAAAAGCGCGCTTTGAAGAAGAAAAAAACGTAAAATGGGCGAAGATGTTGGAACGGGTGGGTTGTGATGTTATCTATGGTATGTACCATCTAAAAACCCACAGTAAAATTACGCTAGTCATTCGACAAAGGGAAGGCAAAATCGAACGGTTCGTTCATTTAGGCACGGGAAACTACAACGAAAATACTGCTAAAATCTATACAGATGTAGGCTTGTTCACTTCTAACCATGAATTTGGTATCGATGCAACAAATTTTTTTAACTATTTAAGTGGTCATACAGAAAAACCGTCGTTTTATCATTTTTCCACGTCACCTTATGACATTCGGAACAAGTTTATGGATTTGATTAATCAAGAGATTAAAATCCACCAACAAACAAGGAATGGAAGAATTATCGCAAAAATGAATGCATTGACGGATAAAAAAATTATAACGAAGCTGTATGAAGCATCCAGGGAAGGGATACAGATTGATTTAATTATTCGTGGAATTTGCTGCCTCCGCCCCGGTATTCGGGGGGTAAGTGAAAACATCCGCGTACGAAGTATTGTGGGGAGATTTCTTGAACACAGTAGAATGTTTTATTTTTACCATAATGGAGAGGAAAAAACATACCTGTCCTCGGCCGATTGGATGACAAGAAATATGGAGAACCGGGTGGAAATTCTTTTTCCAATCTATGATTCGTCTTTAAAAAAATATGTAAAGGACGTCCTTTTAATCATACTGAAAGACAATGTGAAGGCAAGAATTCAAGATGCATCCGGCAAATACCATTATGTGGATTCTGATGCTTCTGAGGAAGAAGTTGACAGTCAAATTGTGTTGTTTGAAAAGGCATATCAAGTGAGCGAATGTGAGGAAAATTCCGATTTTCATGAGTAACAAAGCTCACTACCGGCGTGGAGAGAATGCGTTAGCCCTAGCCAAGCAATCTTTATGGGAAATGATAACGGCACCGTTTGTGAATGTTTTATAGACATAGTATATAAAATAAAGATCGGGAGAGGTCTAAAAAGGAGGTATACGATGTTTCGAGGAAATTCATTTTGGGCTGGTGTCGTTTCAGGAGGATTATCTCAAATTAATGATTCGAGGGCATATTCAAACGGGGTTATCAACAGGGGTGAATATGCGGCAAACACAACATGCAATGTGACAAGTGCAGTCGGCGTGATGGCGGGTGTGGAATACGGCGCCATGCTGGGTTCTGCGGTTATGCCGGGTATCGGCACGGTGGCCGGGGCTATGATTGGAGGAGTGATTGGTGACCGCGTCGGGCGTACGGTGGGGACGACAGCAGGCAGCATAATGTTTAAACGTTAAAGGAAAAAGACCGGATCGCGATGTGTTTGCGCGACCGGTCTTTTTCCTTATTAATGAAGTTCATTTTTTATCTCTGTAAATTGGCTTTGTAAATAATTGTCGTTTAACACATTAAACGCACTGCCTGAGTCCATATTTTTTTCTGTATATTCCGCAGGTTCTACGTTTGTGTCGTATGTAAAAACAGGATTAGATTCGGAAGAAGCCGGCAGCAAATTTTGCGTGTTCGACGTCATCCCCTTTACCTGATCTGTAAGTGACATGATGGAAGCAAGGCCTTTTACGGCGGTTGTCCTGACTAATCGTCTAGCTTCTGGTGATAAAGTAAGGATAGCTGTGATTGTAAAAAAGGCGATACCAAGCGGGGATTTAGGAAGCAATTTTTTAATCATAAATTTCCCTCCATATTTTAGTATATCGTTTACTTTTTCCTAACTTGTAATTGTTATGCATTAGGAAATCAGACAGCGAATAAAAAGGCAGCGATCCCATCATAATAACTTTATCATGAAAGTAACAGAGGGGGGGTGAAACGGTGAACCAAATTCTATTTAAACAGAGATTGATTCGGTCATTACCAGGCAGACTGCGGGTTCAAATATACGGATTAAAGGATAACCGTGCTTTTGCACAAAAGTTGGAACAATCTCTGCAATCTTTATCACACATTCAACGTGTGCATACATGTACGAACACAGGCCGGGTGTTAATTATGTACAATCCAGCCCAAGCTACGACTGGTTCTATCTGTAACCTTCTTCATCAGCTTGAGAAAGAAGAGTTCATGAAATGTCATGTCGGATGCGGTGAATATGATGAGCAAATTACAGATGAAGTGGCAAGTACGGCAACGGTAGCAGCAAATCCACCCGTAGATATTCCGGAAACTTTTGAAGCGATTCCGACTGAAGCCAAAAACAATTCCGTTCCCTCTTTGGCACTAACGGCTTCGATTGCCGGCTTGGGTATCATTGGTGCCAAACGGCTGCTCATGGGTAAATCGCAGTTAGCAATGGGCAGCGGGTTGTTTCAGACGGCAGGAATTTTATCGATCCTAACGGGTTATCCGGTGTTTAAAAGAGGCTTCGAACGTTTTTCAAGGGAAAGGCGATTAAATGAAGACTTGATTTTGGGAACGGCCGCTTTCGTATTAGCTCTCGTGCGGGAGAATGTAATTGCATTGGCCGGCGTTAGTTTGATTCAGTATTTAAATTGGCAGCAAAGAAAAAACAACATTGAAAACAAGGACCCTTCCCTTTACTTATCGGATAAAACGAAAACATACGCCGACCGCAGTACAAAATTAGCGTTCAGCTTAGCAGGGCTTACGTATTTGTTAACGCGAAATCCGCTGCAAACCATGGGTGTAATGCTGGCCGCAAATCCGAGACCTAGTTTAGCTGCGGAAGAATATGCGTGGAAAAGCGCCGAGCTGAATCAGTCGCATACTATTCCTAAAAATAAAACGTTATGCGACATCGCTCACTTGGAAAATGTTGTAGTAAAGGATACATCTCTGCTGTTTTCCAAGAGAAAAGAAACATTATCATGCATAAGCAATACAGAGGAAGACAAAATTTGGTGTATAGCGGGCAGTCTGGTGGAAAAGTCTTCCCACCATTTAAAACATTCAATTCTGGAAAAAGCTACAGCGATTAACAGGACGAAGCGCACATCATTTGAAGTAAAAGAAACAGAAAAAGGCATCACAGGTAAAGTAAACGGCCAAACATATTGTTTTGGCACAAAAGAGTTCATGCAGCAGCATAAAATTTTATGGAATGAGTTCGAGCTTGAAGTGAAACGATGGGAGAAGAAAAACGGAGACGTATATTTCTTAGGTAAAAACGGGAAGTGTTTGGCGATTTTTTTATACCAGAATCCCGTCTTCTCTACCCAAGCCGGAGAGGATTTGAAAAATCTTCAAAAAAATCATCCGCAATTGAGGGTTTATTTTTTATCAGATTCCATGCAAGTGGGAACACAACTACAAGAACATAATTGGGAATTACTTAACGGGGAAGACCTTGAGAAACTGAAAGAAAAATATATTTTTGTAACGGATCAAGTACGTGAAACCGATGTATCCTGCATTCCTATTACCGATCTAAAACATTTTGAAAAGACGTTAGCGTTCACTAAGGAAATAGAGACGGTAAATGAGCAACATCGACAGTGGACAATGGTGTGGAATATGCTCGGAACCGCTTTTATGATGTCGGGCAGAATGGCTGCTCCACTAGCCAACCTGATTTCAGATGCGTTAAAGGTGGTTCTTTTGGCCAGGGCAAAGAAAGCCGCAGAAAACGGTTCGGACGCAAATCGTATAAAACGTAACCTGCAAAAAAATGATGGACTAAACTGGCACACTTTTTCATTACAACAATTGGAAGAGAGGTTAGGGACAGATTCCAAAAAAGGCCTACCGGAAAAAAACGTAACGGGTATTAGGTCAACTGTTGGCCTTAATCAGATAGACCCTGCTCAGAAGGAACATTGGGTTTTTCCGTTCATCAGACAATTTAAGGAATTTACCACACTGATCTTGTTGGGAACGAGTGCTGTTTCTCTTTATTCGGGAGATATTTTTGATGGCCTGGCCATGCTTTCTGTACTGCTGGCTAACGCCGTTGTCAGCACAGTTCAGGAACGGAAAGCAGAGAAAGTCGTTGATCAATTAAATCAATTTCAGCCGCCGATGTGCAAGGTCATTCGTGAAGGTACAGAATCCGAGATCTCTGCAGCTCAATTAGTCCCCGGTGATATTGTTGTGATCGAGAGCGGGGACAGAGTGCCGGCTGATATGCGTATTTTATCTGATTGGAATTTGGAGGTTAACGAATCTGCTTTAACAGGTGAATCTTTGGCAGTGAAGAAGTCTGCCGGTACATTGCCCCCGGATACCGGGCTTGCCGAGAGAACAAACATGCTGTATATGGGAACGAATATCACCCGCGGGAAAGGAATCGGGGTGGTCGTTGAAACAGGAATGAATACCGAGATTGGGTATTTAACCTCCCTGTTAAAAGACGAAAATAAAGAGATTACACCTCTCCAAGAAAAGGTTTCTTCGATTAGTAAAGTATTTGTAAAGGGGGCGTTCCTCGCGGGCGCTTTAGTATTGGCTGTAGGTTTAGTAAGAGGCAATACGATACAGCAAATGATCCCGACATCGGTAGCCTTAATCGCCTCCGCGATTCCGGAAGGTTTGCCGGTTACCATTACCATTGCATTAAGCGCCGGCATCTATAGAATGTCAAGACGCAATGCCGTCATGAGAAAGCTTTCTGCATTAGAAACATTGGGGCGGGTTAGTGTCATATGTTCTGATAAAACCGGAACCTTAACAAAAAATGAAATGACTGTGACGAAAATCGCCACGATAAACAACCAATGGGATGTTACCGGTGAGGGTTACTCACCAGAAGGAAAACTTCTTCATAAAGACGGAGAAAATGTACGTGATGAAGAGGTAAATAAGATCCTTCAAATCGGTGCTCTCTGCAATAACAGCCAACTAGCCATGGAAGAAGGACGATTTAACGTAAAGGGTGACCCGACGGAAGGATCTTTATTAACGTTAGCGGAAAAAGCGGGCTTTACAAACTTATCGCACTGGCACCGTAAACGGGAAATCCCTTTCGATTCTGCAACCGGGACAATGAGTGTTCTATGCAATGATACGTTGCAGGAAGATGCGTGCCATATCATGGCGAAAGGTTCTGTTGAGGCCATTTTGAAAAAGTGCTCATTTTTTCAGCAAAGCGGAAAAGTTTACCCACTAACAGAGGATATCAGAACAAACATCTTACAGCAAAATGATCAATTTGCTGCCGAAGCGCTGCGTGTTCTTGGCTTCGCCTATCGGGTGTTAGACACGAATGAAACCCACGAGAACGCCGAAGACGAACAACTGATTTATGTGGGGATGGTTGGAATGATCGATCCGCCTAAATCGGAAGTGGCGCATGCGATAGCAGAGACATTCCGTTTGGGCGTTAAACCTGTCATGATCACAGGAGACCATCCGATTACAGCCATTGCAATTGGAAGCCAGTTAGGGCTGTACAAACAGGGTGACCGCGTTTTAATTGGAAGTGAATTAGACGAATTATGTGATGAACAGCTGGAAAACATCGTCGGAGACGTCTCGATTTTTGCCAGAGTTACCCCGGAACATAAACTGAGCATCGTTCAGGCCTATCAAAAAACCGGCCAAATCGTAGCTATGACAGGGGACGGTGTAAACGATGCACCGGCGATTAAGAAGGCAAATGTGGGTATCGCAATGGGGAGAACAGGGACAGAGGTAACAAAGCAAACGGCTGATATGGTACTAAAAGAGGACCATTTTGGTTCCATATTAGAAGGTGTAAAAGAGGGTCGAACCATTATAAGCAACATCCGCAAAGCGATTGGTTGTTTATTAACCGGGAATTTAGCCGAGATATTAGTGAGCAGTTTGGCTGTCATCGGGGGGATGCCCATTCCGCTTGTTCCGGTTCAAATATTATTAATGAACCTTTTAACCGATGCTTTACCGGCCGCAGTTCTGGCCGTAAATCCTGGAAATAAGGAATTAGTAACAGAAAAACAGGATATCGTTGATAAAAGTTTGTACAAAAAGGTGGCCATCAGGGGAATCGTTCTTGGCTTAGGTTCGCTTGGCCTTTTTGCAACAAGCCTGGCTCGGGGGGCGTCACTCCCGGCAGCTCGTACCATGGCATTTGCAACACTGGTTGCAGGCCAGCTGATCCAAACATTCTCCTGGAGACAGGAAAATGGACAGCCATTCTCTAGCTGGATAAAGGAAAAGTTTTTTGTTGGTTCTCTTGCGATTTCCTGGATATCACTCTTTTCCGTTTTGTATGTTCCTGCATTAGCCCGGGTATTCCATACGGCACCGTTACAATGGGGCCAGTTACTGCAAGTATTGCTCGTAAGCGGATCGGTGAGCCTTCTGTCAAAGCCTTTGTACAAGGCTTTGACAGAAGGGCGATTGCCGTCTAAACCTGTATTACAAGCTGCGTAAATGAATAAAAAGGATGTGTACATATGATTAACAGAAATCTGGAAGGTATTATCATTGGAGCCGCACTCATTTACTGTGCATCGGCGCTCTTGCCTATTGCAAAAACGACATTGAGTTCAGCAGGCAGAATCAAAGAAAAAGCATGGCCTGGTATTCGTACAGTAATTCAAACGGCAAGAGAAGAAATGGAAGACATTTTTGCTGAAGCACAATTTGAACGTATGAGAAAACAGATAGACAAGGAAATTTTGCATTAGGAGGGTATGGATGGACGCGAATAATGTGGATTATCATTTAACGCAAGCCTTTGCTCACCTTAAGCAAGCGTTAAACATAAGTGTGGATATGGTTCAGCTAAAACAAATAAAAAAAGAAGAACTAGGTAAAAAATGGGAACTCTTCTTTAGTGAGTTTTTTGGGATGGTGAAACGGAAGGGAGTAGAAAATAAACTGAATCTCCTCTCGTGGATTTCATTTTCTAATTTTAGAAAGTGGTAATTTCTAAATAATGAATCGAGGAATTTTTGTGGGGCAGAGGAAAAAATGATAAAATAAGCTGCGAAATTATCTGCTCGCTTTTGCATAGCGGGCTTCTTTTATTCATCAAAAAATTTACTGAAATGGCACGGCAGGCCGATGCCGACGTCAATAAACCAGGCATCGTTACTCAACGCTGGCAGGAAGGGCTTGAGTTCTACTGGGAAGGGTATTACAGCAAAGCGATCCCAAAGTTTGAGGAGGTCCACCAAAATTAAAAATTAAAGGCCAAACAAAAACTAAGATGTGTATCATGCGTATAAATCTAGTAGGATAGCTGAAACGATTCGGAAACGAGGGTTTGAAATGAAGGGGAAGGCACTCATTATACTGGCAACATTATCGATATCGGGTGTGGCTTTCGCATCGGGCAATATATATATGGGTAAATATCCTGTTGCCAATGTCCGGATAAACGGTGCGAGTTTAACGGAAGAAGATACACCCGCGATTACACTAAATAATAAGACTATGATTCCTCTCCAGACCGCGGCTGAAAAGATGGGCGCGTTTGTTGACTCCGATGAGAATACGGGGGAGATGATGGTAACCAAACCAAATATCAATATGATTGTAGCTGGGGAAATCGCCAGAAGCACGGAGGGCAATTATCAGATTAACTCCCCTTTCATGGCTGTTCCCAGGGGGAAAACTGCCTCGTTCGATGTCTTTGTCGAAGTGGATAATGCGCCCAAGGCCGACATGCTCGTATTCAAAGTCGTGGTGCGGGGTCCGAACGGTTCGGATGAGTATGTTAGTTATCCGCAGAGTTATTCCACCACGCGAAATGGAACAGCATTTCTTTATACGCATAATGTAAAACAACTGCAGTTTAAACAATCTGGCGATTATAAAGTTCAACTGATTATGAAAGAAGGAAATACGGGGGATTACAGGGTTGTTGGCGAAAATATAATCCATTCCCAATAAAATGCATTTTTTGACGGCTGATATTTGTATTTTTATAGGTAAGTGATATAATAATTCTATGCAACCCTTAATACCTTCACTTCGGTGAAACTTTAAAATGGAAAGGAACGAGAGCGTCGAATGAAAGCGAAGCCTAAGAGGCGTACCTCCAACCAAGATTTGGATGGCCCTAATTTACGCATTAATTGGTCTGATACACAGTCGCTGGTAGCATCCTGGGATATTAAAAATCAACAAATGGAGGCTATCGAGCAGCGTTTTGCCATTCCCTTGTCTGAATTACCGTTTGTTCTGCGCGTCTACGATGTGACCGAACGAATGATTAAAAATGATGGACTTGACCATTATGTTGATTTTGATATCAACCTGCAGGCGTCGGAATGCTTGCTGTATGGGATGGAGGGCACACGCGAATATTGTGGGGAATTAGGCGTGCGTATGATAGATGGTCGGTATTATTCGCTGAAACGATCGAATCTGGTACCCCCTTGTGTAAGCTAAGTGTGATGGGATATACCTTATTTCCGCTACATTGTTTATAAAAAAAGAGAACCCGATGAAGGTTCTCTTTTTTTTAGCTATAAGAAAAGAGTATTGCTCTTTAATACGCATCCCTCTTCTTATTTACGTGGGTTATAGTAAATGACGCGGCCATTAAATAAATGAAGTTCCGCTTTATACTCTTTCGCCAGATATTTGCAGAATTCATTTGCTTTCCCTTTGTCTCCGTGCGTTGATTCATCGGTAAGAGTAACCTGAATGTAATGTTCTTCCGGCGGCGCAGAGGCGGCTGATGTTTCGCCTTCTTCCCCGGCATGCTGTACAACGGCAGGTACTTTCGAGCCGACACCGATGAGAATGCAACAGTAAAGCTTCGGGTCGTTCCCTTTTAAGTAAAACCACTGGCCTTTAGCTTCCGGTTTTTCATGCACGGTATAAGGGAAAGCTGAATTATTATACGTCCAATCCAACTGCTCGCCTGTTTTTTTTGTCATTTCTATGTAATGATTGAGTTTTTCTTTCACTTCTTCAAGAGTAGCCTGCTTGGTAGTTGAACCTTCAACAAATTTAATGAAAGCATTCATGCTCACGAGTATTCACTCCCGCTAACTGATTCTTATGATTTGCCTATGTTACAGTTTAGCATTGCAGTAAGGCTTTGACAATAAAAATTCATAATATGCAATCGATCTACAAATTCTCTTAAACAACGTGTTGACTAAATTTTTAGAAAAATATACTATTATAAGTAAATAAAATTTATAGAAAATATTAAATCAGTGGAGGAAAAGGGAGGGACTTTATGGGCATAAATAACAATCATACACACGAACTTCATGATGTATTAAATACACTTCGTGCGATTTCTGTTGTCAATAAGGATGATTGGGAAGCCGCTGCAAGAAGGCTGCAGTTGGATTCAGCGGTCCAGTTAAATATACTCTGGATTGTATATTGTTACGAAGGTGTTCGTGTTACACAAATTGCCGAATGGACATTTTGGCATCCTTCATCCGTGGTGATTCACGTAAAGAAAATGATGGAGAAAGAGCTTGTGACCATTGAGAAAAGTGACAAAGACGGCAGGGTCGTTAACGTATACTTAACCGATAAAGGAAGAATGACCGTAGAAGAAAGCCGCCTGCAGGCACCCGATGTATTTCGTATCACGCGCGCCTTGGAAAGCCTTGAAAACCGCTATGGCAGAAATGTATCTGCTCTCTTCTTTGAATGCCTTGATTTCCTTGCTGAGGAACTGCATGGCCAGGAAAAAATCAACTGGATTCGTGAGAGCGATGAAAAGGTACGCAAGTTGACTCATTCATAGCAAAAAAAATAAACCCCCAACTTGGGGGTTATTTTCTTATAGGGAAAATATTGAGTTCACGCTCAATGGTTTTTCCTTTTTCATTTTTAACGATGACGGTAACATTCGTATTGATCCCGACGCTTCCCTGGTCGATTCGGAAAATAAGGCTTTGTGTGGACACGGAATTCGCCGGAACGGTAACGGTTTTTACCTGTGGGGAATCCCATGTTTGCGGGATATTTTTATACTCAAGCGTATAGGCCATCGGCTGTTTTTCCAGGTTCTCAATTTCAAGGTTATACGTATAGATAATTTTATTCTGCGCGGGTATTCCCTGTATATTTTTCGCGATGCTCACAGCGAAGCCGGTACTGTTGAAAATAGCAACGAGCAAAAGGGAAATCATCACAGTCATCAGGATGGTCAGCACGAATCCGGCGCCGCGAAACATATTTCTAAAGCCACCCTGACGGGAGTTTTTATCAGACAAAATCATCTGCAGCATACCGTACGGGCAGGCGTTACGGCAAAATTTATGGCGAAGGCGGTTAATCATCAAAAAGAAAAAAACAGTTGTGATGAAGTATGCCCAGAAAGACCAGGCGGATGTATCGAAGTGAATGATTTCGGCAAGCAAGTCCTGTGGGTTGTAGAAATACGCGATCATGCTAAATCCGATAACCGGGGCAAAAATTACAGAAAGCCCAATATCAATTGTATTCCGCAGGGTGGCGTTGTTTTTTAATGCTTTAGAGTTAGTAAGCTTTGTAAGGTATCCGGAAAATGTATTATGCGGACACATCCAACCGCAGAATTGGCGGCCAAACCATTTGGAAATGGAAACAAAGGTAAAAACGAGTACAAGTACGGTTAAAAGTAAAATATAGCCGTCATCAAAAGAAAACTTTCTACCTAAAACGTAGAAATGCAGGTGTACCATATCTATTCTAAAAATATCGAATAGTGGTACGATAAAAAACAGGACAAGTATCAAAACTTGTAGCCATGTACGGTTTTTCACTGATTTTCTTCCCCCTAATTGAATTCCTGAATTTCTCTTATAGAGTATGTGTTTACACTGAAATTCTCGCATATAAGCAAAGAGAAGGGAAGTGAACAGTTTGTGGCTTTTAGCCAAGCCAGAAACGGTGATCCGATTCTTTTATGCTTTAAAATTAGGGGTGGCCCCCTATGTACGTTCCAAAGTGTTCCAGTATCATAAATTTAGCGTGTCATATAAAATAAAATCTGGTATAATCATTTCACGGCAAATTTAAAATAAGGGAGGAATTCCGAATGTTCGAACGTTTGTATGATGAAACAGAGACAACGAAAGTGCATTTTACGGGGTTTGTATCAGAAACAAGCCGGTACGATTTTGGAATCGTTCTCACACATCAGTTCTTTGGGAAACCTCTCGTGATTTGTATGCAGACGGGACGTTCTTCTCTTATGTGTTCCGAAGATGTGCAGAATCTTGAGCTTCTAAAAAGAAAGTTCCTTATCCAAAATGATGAAGAAGCAAGGGAGTTGTCCCTTTTCCTCCAGGATCAATTACCGTCGGTTTCCAGCGGGCAGCAGCAATATTGATTTCGACTAATACCGAAAACTAGGTTAGCCAAAAAATCCCCGGTTCCCAAATGAGAACCGGGGATTTTTTTGTGTAAAGAACCGTATAACTTTTCTACATGTATAAGTGCGGCTAATGCTGCCCACGTTTTCATTAATTGGTCAAAATACCCCGTTGACGGAATTAGTATGACATATTATATTAATAATATAACATATAAAGCGGTGTTTTATTAGTTAATATGTATTTATTCAATAGGAGGTCATGAAAAAATGGTTACAATCGTATGTCAACGATGTGATAGCGTGATCGAGCACTACGAACATGAAAAGGTTGATACACTGTATGGCATATGTTCCGGATGCGGCTGCAAGTCGTCAAAAGAAGAATAAACAGAAATAAAAAAGAACCCTTATCAAAAATCAAAACCAGGGTTCTTTTTTTATTGGTTATACTATTTGCGTCATACTACTTAATTGCCTGTGTTCGTTTAATCACCTTGACGGTTTTCATAGACTCATCTTCGGGCCCTTGCACCGGAAGGCCGGCTTCCAGATTCTCAAGAATGTACGTGATATTGTCTTCTGTAAGAATTTCGCCTGGCATAATAATCGGTATACCCGGCGGATATACCATAATAAATTCCGCGATAATACGGTCCGCCGCTTCTGTTAATGGCACGATCTCCGTTTCGGAGTAGAAAGCCTCCCGTGGTGACAGAGCGAGCGCCGGTATTTTTGGCAGGTGAACCGGAAGAACACGCAAAGAACTTTTCCCCATTTGAATGCGGGCTAATTCACGCAATGCCTGAACGAGTAGCGTTACCGTCAGGATGGTGTCACCCGGAGTTACCAGACAGAGAATATTGTAAAGATCGCTGAGTTCAACTTCAATGTTATATTTTTCACGCAGCCATCCTTCGACTTGATGGCCGGTCAGCCCCAGCCCGCGCACTTGAATGATTAATTTGGATGGATCCATATCATAGGTGGCTTCTGTACCTAAAATTTCTTTTCCTACACAATAGAGTCCAGGTATGTCGTTAATCTCATCCCGGACGAAAGCAGCCAGTTCAAGCACGCGATCGAGCATTTGTTTCCCGTTTTCAACAAGATGCTTGCGGGCGACATCCAGCGAAGAAAGCAGGAGATACGAAGTGGATGTCGTTGTCATCATACTCAGAATCGATTTGACACGGTTGACAGAGACAAAGCCTTCCCGGACATTGAGCACGGAACTCTGAGTCATCGACCCGCCGAGCTTATGAACGCTTGTAGCGGCCATATCGGCTCCTGCCTGCATGGCCGAGAGAGGCATCTGATCGTGGAAATGAATATGAACGCCATGCGCTTCATCTACGAGAACGGGAACGTTAAACCCATGCGCGACTTCTACAATCTCTTTAAGATTTGCCGATATTCCAAAATAAGTTGGATTAATTACGACAACCCCTTTTGCTGTCGGGTGTTGTTCAAGTGCCTTCCGTACGGAGGCGGTTGTGATGCCGTGGGCGATTCCCAGATTTGCATCCATTGCGGGGTGGACGAATACCGGGATGGCCCCCGCAAATAAAATAGCTGACAAAATCGACTTATGCACGTTGCGTGGAATAATGATTTTTTCCCCGGGCCCGACAACAGCCATAATCATAGTCATAATCGCTCCGCTTGTCCCCTGCACGGAAAAAAATGTGTGGTCGGCACCGAACGCTTCAGCAGCCAGATCCTCGGCTTCTTTGATAATGCCTTTTGGATGGTGCAGATCATCGAGCGGTGCAATGTTAATTAAATCTATCGAAAGAGCATTTTGGCCAATGAAATCCCTAAATTCCGGATACATTCCCACCCCTTTTTTATGGCCAGGAATATGAAATTGAATCGGATTCTTCCGGGCGTGCTCAACAACCCCGGTAAAAAGGGGAGTTTTTGATTGATCCATACTGTCATGCCCCCAATCATATGCAGTTTTTATGTCGTCGCTTAAACATATAGAGTATACCAAAAACCCCTCCGATTTCAAGAGTCAGTATGATGAAAAATAAAAGGATTTAAACGTGCGTAAGTTGAAATATATAATAAATAAAAATGAGATAAAGGGGAGAGGAACAATGAAAACACGTGTAACTGAAAAGTTTGGCATTGACTATCCGATTGTTCAGGGCGGGTTGGCCTATTTGGCTTACGCCCAGCTTGCAGCTGCCGTTTCCAATGCGGGCGGACTCGGACAAATTACAGCGATGACACTTAAAACACCGGAAAATCTTCGTGCGGAAATACATAAGGTGCGCGCGTTAACCGATAAGCCGTTTGGCGTTAATTTCGCAGTCGGCCAGCACGGCCGCCCGTATGAAGAATTGCTTGAAGTCGCGATTGAAGAGAAAGTCTCCGCTATTTCGATTACCGGAGGCAATCCGAAACCGATTTTTGACCGGATTAAAGGTGAGGACATCCGGACATTGGTGCTCGTAGCAGGTGTGCGCCAGGCGCAGAAAGCGGAAGATCTGGGGGCAGATGCGGTCATGGCGGTAGGCCAGGAAGGCGGCGGTCATCTTGGACGTGATGACATTGGAACGATGGTGCTGGTTCCCCGCATCGTTGATTCTGTTTCCATTCCAGTGCTGGCAAGTGGAGGAATCGGCGATGGACGGGGATTTCTTGCCGCGCTGGCCTTAGGAGCTGAGGGGATTGAGATGGGAACACGTTTTATCGCTACCAAAGAATGCGTCCATGCCAGCCGGGCATACAAGGATGCGCTGTTGAAGGGAAAAGAAACGGATACCGTTGTTATTAAACGCACACTGGGGGCCCCGGGGCGCACCCTCCGTACCGACCATGCGCTGCAGATTATCGAAAGGGAAGCGAAAGGCGAATCATTTGAGCAAATCAAACCTTTAATCAGCGGCCAGGCAAATCGGAATTTCATTTATGACGGGGATGAGTCAAACGGTTTTGGCTGGGCCGGACAAGTGATCGGGCTTATAAACAGCGTCCCGACTGTTCAGGCGCTTTTTGATGAAATGATGGCAGCAGTGGAGCACAGAAGAAATGATATCGCGCGCATGTTCCAGGGGAGTGCAGAAGCTGAATAAACGAAAACTAAGGCTAGCGCCAAGCCAAAGGCGCTAGCCTTAGTTTTCTTTATCTGCAAAGAAGATAGAGCGGTTTTAAGGTTTGAAAGGTTTGCTCAACAATAGACAGCAGAGCGTGCCCGTCGGAAACGGACGAATCATGCCTGTCCAAGGTAATTCCGCAAAGAATTTCAGACTTCTTCACGTTTTTTAACCGGTGTATCGTCTCCTCCATTTTCTCATCATTCATATCCGCATGCGGATACGTGCCGGGCTGGGTATGGTCAAACGACCAGACATAGTTCGCTGGAATTTCCGTTTTAATTTGCCGCCAGCTCGCCGCCAGATTATCTGCGAAATGAGGTTTAATCGGCGATTCATATATCAAAGCAAACCAGATAAATAAGTGGGTTTCCCACAGGCCTACCTGAAAATGGGGTAGCATTTTGTACCCGCGCTTGCTGCTTGCCCAGGCAACCCATGTATCAGATGGGGGGTGGACCGTTCGCCTGGCATGCTTGGCTACGTGGGAATACATTTCGTCCCCGGTCTCCGCCGTTAAAATCGGAGTGAAGTGGGAACCAAGAGCTTCCAGTTTTGGGCGAATTGTCGCTTTAAGGGCTTCCATCCTCGCCTCCAACCCCGGAATGGTAAATACATGAAAATCGGTTTCGGTAAAACCCTGAAATGACATGGTGAACCTCCTCGTATGAACGCTATGATTCTTATCATACTCTTTGTGGTAAGTAGTTAACAACAATTCTCACTTGAATTATTTAATTATATAGTATATCATTAGTGTAAACAAAATTTTCAGAATATTAGAAATGGAGGGGAGTAACATGCAGGCGTACGACCAGATCGAATACAGTAATGTGGCGTTGTGGTTTAACCGCGAGCAGATTCAGGAACTTGTTGTACTGATTATGGAACAGGGGATGAATGTGGCATGGAGAGAAACAACAAAATATTTTACCCTCTCAGTGCAAACTAACGAAAACAGACACAGACTCACATTTAAACGCATTGGTCAGCAGTATCGGCTGCGTGACCGTCACTATAAAATCAAAGATAACCGTTTCGAAAAAATTTTACACCACTTTATCGAGCAAGTAAAAGGTCATGCGATTATCACCTTTTTTACCGGCGACCAGCTTGTCGTGCAGAAAATCCGGTACGGAGAAGCTGAGAGAATTATCAAAATCACAGGGTCTCAACGCGAAATTGTTTTTGAAAAAGAATGCTCGGTCACAATGGATGATGTGATGGCCGCGTTAAAACGAACCGATGCGGAAGCCCGTATCCCCGCTCTGCGCATGGAGCTGGATTCTGAATTGTCGGTTCTGCATGAGGCGATAAAGGCAGAGGATAAAGACCTGATACTGCGCACAAAGGAAAAACTGTCTCACCTGCATCAAGAGATGCTGCTCCTGGAACTGTAGGAAGGATATTTCCAGTCATATGGAGAAATGATAAGCATACTTCGAGCGTACTTTGCGATAAGTATGCTTTTTTTTATGAATTAGCCGAGAACACTCGTGACTTCCGTCATGAGATGAATCGGCTTCGGACAAGGCGTGTCTTTTGACACGTCAATTGTCCGACATATGTTGACTTATCTATTAACAAAAAAATACTGATATTTAGCAATAATAACTTAAAAAATATTTGACATATGTTATCCTGTGATTGAGGTGGATAACATGGCAGAAGTCAAACATGGTAGAGGATATGTGTACTCTATCCAATACCATATTGTATGGTGTGTGAAATATCGCCATAAAGCAACATTCAATTCCAAATATCATCAAAGCGTTAAAAGGTGTTTCGGCAAGGTTGCTATTTAAAGAGTTCCCCCAGCTAAAAAAGAAACTATGGGGAGGGAATCTTTGGAATC
>NZ_KE387174.1:45518-96728 GCF_000430625.1 Aneurinibacillus terranovensis DSM 18919 | reverse complement strand
AACAACCATATCCCGGTTATTCTATCTTGCGTGCTTCCGTGGAGGGAGCAACAATCTGTGGTGCACCTGGTCGCTGTGATCAGTCTATCCTGCGGGTTCGAGACACCATAGTAACACGACCTACCTTCGCCAGCCGTAAGAAAATTATACAACACGCACCCCATTTTCATCATCTGATGGTGCTGCGTTAGCGGCATGGATGTCTATCCTGAAAATTTCTACTCGTGTACTTTATTCATACAGCGTTCACAAAGATGCACATACGATTCGACTTGTTCCTGGATTTCACAACCGCATTCACTGCATACCTTTTTTGAGGTATCCCCATAAGAATCCGAATACATTATTAATTCCCCCGCTTTAATTTTATTAACCTACGTTATATAATTAAGTTTAATTATCCATTAATTTAATGCATACGGATAACAGGAAGAATACGTTAGTACATTATGCTTTGGTGAACTGTTCCGTTTCTGTTGAACCTTTAAGCGCTACCGTTGAAGATGTGCCGCCACTAACCACTTGAGAAACTTCGTCGAAATAACCGGTACCGACTTCACGTTGATGTCTCGTGGCGGTGTATCCGTATTTTTCAGCGGCAAACTCAGCCTGCTGTAATTCTGAATAGGCGGCCATACCACGTTCTTTATAGCCAAGTGCCAAATCAAACATACTGTAATTCAGGGCGTGGAAACCTGCAAGTGTAACGAATTGGAACTTGTAGCCCATTTTGCCCAGTTCTTCCTGGAAAACGGCAATCGTTTTTTCATCCAGCTTTTTCTTCCAGTTGAAAGAAGGCGAGCAGTTGTATGCAAGCAATTTACCAGGAAACTTTTCATGGATGGCTTCGGCAAACCGTTTTGCCTCTTCGATATTCGGTTCAGAAGTTTCACACCAGATCATATCGGCATACGGCGCATACGCAAGCCCTCTGGCGATTGCCTGGTCAAGTCCTGCCTCCGTCTGATAAAAACCTTCCGGAGTGCGTTCGCCGGTAATAAACGGAGCATCATACGGATCGGCATCGCTCGTGATCAGGTTGGCTGCATTGGCGTCCGTTCTTGCAATTAATACAGTGGGAACCCCCATGACATCGGCAGCTAATCGTGCAGCAATGAGATTGCGTACAGCAGTTTGGGTTGGCAGCAGAACTTTACCTCCCAGGTGTCCGCATTTCTTCTCAGAAGATAATTGGTCTTCCAGATGAACTCCTCCCGCACCTGCTTCAATCATCGCTTTCATCATCTCGAATACGTTCAGCGGACCGCCAAACCCGGCTTCGGCGTCAGCAACGATGGGAGCAAACCAATACGTATCGTTTTTTCCCTCCGAATGGTCAATTTGATCCGCCCGCTGCAGCGCCTGGTTAATCCGTTTTACTACATGCGGTACGCTGTTAGCCGGATACAAGCTCTGGTCAGGGTACATGTTTCCGGAAAGATTGGCATCAGCTGCAACCTGCCAGCCGCTTAAGTAGATCGCTTTTAACCCGGCTTTGACTTGTTGAATCGCTTGATTACCTGTTAAAGCGCCCAGTGCATTTACATAGTCTTCATTATTTACGAGGTACCAGAGACGCTCGGCACCCATGCGTGCGAGTGTATGTTCGACTTGAATCGAGCCGCGGAGCCGAATGACATCCTCTGCTGAATAAGGCCTTGTAATACCGTCCCAACGCTGTTCATCTTTCCAGCTTTGCTCCAATTGCGACACATAATGATCAAAATGTTCTTTTTTCATCTCTTCCACCCTTTCAAAAATTATTTAATATATTTATAACCAGGGAGAGTTAAAAAGTCTTCAAACTCATCGTTGAGGATAAGATTGGATAACAGCTCACTGGCCAGTTGGTACTTACCAGATTGATAGCGGCTTTCTCCGACTATATTTTTGATTTTCTCCAGTTCTTCAGTTAACAGCTGCTCAAATAACTGCGTCGTAACCTTCCTTCCATCATCAAGGATGCCTTTGGGATGGCGAATCCACTGCCATATTTGCGCCCGGGAAATTTCCGCCGTAGCTGCGTCTTCCATGAGATTGAAAATCGGAACCGCTCCAAATCCACACAGCCAGGCCTCAATATATTGGATACCCACACTGATGTTTGTGCGGAGCCCTGTCTCTGTAATCACTCCTTCCGGTGCAGCAAGAAGTTCCTGAGCCGACACTTGCACATCCTCCCGTTTGTTGTCAATTTGATTCGGCTGCGGCATTAATACGTTAAATACTTCCATCGCAACCGGAACCAGCCCCGGATGAGCGACCCACGTTCCGTCATGACCATTTCTTGCTTCTCTGTCCTTATCCGCCCGAACCTTGTTAAACGCTTCTTCGTTTGCTGCCGGGTCATTTTTAATCGGTATCTGGGCCGCCATACCGCCGATGGCCGGAGCATTGCGCCGGTGGCATGTTTTAATCGTTAACTGTGTATAGGCGCTCATAAACGGCACTGTCATCGTTACGGTGGACCTGTCAGGCAAAATCACATCCGGTTGATTGCGAAACTTCTTGATGTAGCTGAATATATAATCCCAGCGGCCGCAGTTTAGACCTGCTGAATGTTCACGTAATTCATACAAAATTTCATCCATTTCAAATGTTGCCAAAATTGTTTCGATAAGAACCGTAGCTTTTATGGTTCCCTGGGGAATCCCTCGTTCCTGCTGTGCCAGAACAAAAACTTCATTCCACAACCGCGCTTCCAGATGGCTTTCCAGCTTCGGCAAATAAAAATAAGGACCTGTGCCGCTGCTAAGAAGAGCGTCCGCATTATGGTAGAAATAAAGTCCAAAATCAAATAAGCTGCCGGAAACAGGTTCTCCGTCGATAAGCACATGCTTTTCTTCCAAATGCCAACCACGCGGACGAACAATTAATGTAGCGGTATCCTCTTTGAGTGAATATTGCTTACCTTCCGGACTTACAAATTGAATGGTTCCCCGAATCGCATCCCTTAAGTTGATTTGACCTTCAATCGTGTTGCTCCAGGTCGGAGAATTAGCATCCTCAAAGTCGGCCATAAACATCTTTGCACCCGAATTCAAGGCATTGATGACCATTTTACGATCTCCCGCAGGTCCGGTGATCTCGACTCTTCTGTCTTGCAGATCCGGTGGAAGAGGAGCAATCGTCCAGGAACCGCTGCGGATATGTTCTGTCTCCGGTAAAAAATCCGGAAGTTTGCCCGCGTCTATTTCTTTTTGTCTCTCTTCCCTTTTCTGCAGAAGGGAAATACGTGTCTGATTGAATTTTCTCTGCAATAAAGCTACAAATCCAAGTGCTTCGGGCGTAAGAATTGCTGCATATGCTTCGGTTACAGGTTCCAGAAGCTCGACACCCGCTGGATAAGTTGTTGTACCCATGAATTAAAGCCTCCCTCCAAAACTTATATTTTTTCGGATCGTTATTATATAACAATATGTTTCTGTATAAATTATTATGATACAGCCAATGTGTTCCCTTAATGTTTTACCATTTTCAGCTGTATTATATAACAACGTATCCGGTTTTTTATATTGTAATATAACAATTCAAATTGAGCAATACGTTTTTAAAAAATTTTTCTCAAAAATTAGCAAATAGTTTAGCAAAAAAATAAAAACGCCTTTATTGACTAAATTCGTAGTCAATAAAAGCGTCTTGGCTTATATTTGGCTTATATAAAGATATTAGTTTCCTTCCACGAAGCGTTTGATGCGGGCGGCGCCTTCCTGCAGCTGTTCGAGGGATGTGGCATACGAAATGCGGACATGATGGGGGGCACCAAATCCTGATCCGGGTATAAGCGCCACATATTCTTTTTCCAATAATGCCTGCGCCCATTCGTCTACATTCGTAAACCCACCCTTTTGCATGGCTTCGCTCACATTGGCAAAAAGGTAAAAAGCTCCTTTCGGCATCGTACAGTACACACCTTCAATATCATTCATAAGTTCTGTAATAGCCCTGCGACGTTTGTCAAACTCCTCCTTCATTACCCGGAGAGGTTCCTGTGAACCTTTCAGCGCGGCTAAAGCGCCGTACTGGGCAAACGTTGTCGGATTCGAGGTGCTGTGGCTGGATAAATTGGTCATAGCTTTAATCAGCTGTTCATTGCCAGCCGCATATCCGATACGCCAACCCGTCATGGAATACGGTTTAGACATCCCATTGATCACAACTGTGTTTTCATACGCTGCCTGGCTGAGGCTTGCAATGCTTACATGCTCCAGTCCATCATAAATCAGCTTTTCATAAATCTCATCTGAAACGATTAAAATATGATGGCGGAGGCACACGTCAGCGATTGCTTTGAGCTCTTCTTTCCTGTAAATGCTTCCTGTCGGATTGCTTGGTGAGTTAAGAATAAATGCGCGTGTTTTCGGCGTAATGGCTGCTTCAATTTGCTCAGGCGTTACTTTAAATTCATTCTCTTCTTTACCTTCGATAAACACCGGCACACCTTCGGCTAGAACGACCATTTCCGGGTAGCTGACCCAGTAAGGTATTGGGATAATCACTTCATCGCCAGGGTTCAAAAGTGCCTGGAATAAGTTATAAAGTGCGTGTTTAGCGCCATTCGTAACAAGAATTTGTGAAGGTTGGTAGGACAAACCGTTATCGTCAGCAAGTTTTTCACAAATGGCTTTTTTTAACTCAATGATACCGGAAGCAGCTGTATATTTCGTTTGACCTTCTTCCATAGCCTTCACTGCGGCATCAATAATATGCTGGGGCGTATTGAAATCCGGTTCCCCTGCCCCAAGCCCAACAACATCAAATCCCTGGCTTTTTAATTCTTTGGCTTTAGCCGTGATTGCCAGTGTTTTTGAAGGGGTTACCTGTTCAACTCGCTGCGATAAATTCATGATTGAGCCTCCTGTATATAGGTAAATAAATATAATATGTTTTGTGCAAAATAAAATAAATTATATTCTCATTTTAACGTGAATCTTAAAAATTACAAGGGAAAACACGAAAAAGCCCGCACAATTTGGGATAATTGTACGGGCTTAGTAAGAAATTATGAATTTATCAAGTGAGATTCCAGGTCTTCCACATTGTTTTTCCGCGGCATTGCTTTTGCTTCTGCCATCATGGCACGGAATTCTTCACCGTTCAATACTTCCTCACGAATCAAATGGTCGAACGCGTGTTGAAAGACCGGGAAATAACTCCGCAGTATGGCTCGGGTTTCCTCAAGCAGTTCATTTAAGATGCGCTGGCGTTCTTCATGCAGCGCTTCACGTGAAACCATATCCATCTTTACGATGCCAAGCTGCGATAAGCCGCAATCAATAATCGTATTCACCAGATTCAGCGCCTGTTCGAAGTCATTGCGGGACCCCGTGCTGCGGCCGCCATACAGCATTTCTTCCGCGACGGCGCCGCCGAGCGCGATCATAATCTGGTGCTCAAGGTTTTCAACTGTATACAAATAACGATCCTGCTGCGGGCTTTGCCGGACATAACCCAAAGCCTGTCCGCGCGGACGCAGGGAGACTTGTGAAACAGAAAGCGGACGCACTACTTCAGAGACAATCGCATGGCCTAATTCGTGATTCGCTACCCGTTCCCGCTCCTCTGCTGTCGATTCGCGGTCCGTCTGTTCACCCATCATCACCTTGTCAATCGCATGCGAGAAGTGGCGCTGGGTAATTTCTTTGCTGTTTTCACGGAACGCATAAATAGCCGCTTCGTTCGTTACGCTTTCCAGCTGAGCTCCGGAAAAATTAAAGGTATCACGAGCGATCGCGTCAATATCCACGTCAGCAGCAAGCGGTTTGTTTTTTACATGGATTTCTAAAATCTGCTTGCGTGCTTTTTTATCCGGCAGGTCAACAACAATTTGCCGGTCGAATCGGCCCGGCCGGATTAGAGCGTCATCAAGCATATCCGCCCGGTTGGTTGCCGCCACCATGAGAACGCGGGGGGTTTCTGATGTAGAAATACCATCCATTTCTGTCAACAGCTGGTTAAGTGTCTGGTCGTATTCGCGGTGCTGGCTGCCTTCGCGTTTTCCGCCGAGCACATCAATCTCATCGATGAAAATAATGGCGCTGTCCTGATTATTCTTTTCGGCTTTCTGTTTCGCCTCTTTAAATAAATCTCGGATGCGCTGCGCACCTACGCCTACGTACATTTCGACAAACTGTGAGCCAGAAGCCGCCACAAACGCTGAATTCGTATAGTTCGCGGCCGCTTTCGCCATAAGCGTTTTTCCGGTTCCCGGAGGTCCCGTTAGCAAAAGGCCTTTCAGCGGACGAATTCCGTATTGCTTTAACGTATCTTTATGAATAAGGAAATCCAGCGCTTCCTTTACTTCTTTCTTGGCGCGTTCCTGACCGCCGATATCGTTAAAATTCGTCGTCGTCTTCGGAGTATCAATCGGCGTCTTCTTCTGTGCAACAGACATTCCACCCTGGCGCATAATAACAAACGTCAGAAAACTAAGAATGACTGCGGCTATAATAAACGGCGCCACATTCACCCCGATAAAAACCAAAAACGCAATGACAACCGGTATGGTGCCAATCATGATCTCTTTACCCATTGCGGCTCACCTCTTTATATCTGGGAAGAACGGTAAAGTAAGGGTTCTTACCGTCATTTAAATAAACATAAATGTTCTGGTCATCAATTTGTGAACTTGCAGCCGTAAGGCCATACGTCTTTTTCATCGAATTCAGCACAGCAGGAATTTTGGAGTACGTATGCAGATCCAGCGCTTCATCAATGGCAAACGCATTTTTATTCCATATCTGCTGGAGTCGATTGTCAGGGGAATTGAGTTGGATCGTTGCAGGTTTTCCGTTCGTTTTCTCAGCAACGAGCCGCTGGATGGCTTTATATTGGTCGGCGAATGTATCCGGGTTCGTAAAGGTTACTTTCACATCAACCGAATCGCGTCCTACTGAAATGGCGCCAAGTTTGACACCTTTCATCGCGGCAATCTCAGTGGCGATTGGTTTTTTTACGAATTGACTTTGAAAAACATACCACCCTCCGAAAAGAACGATACTGCTTATCAAAATGGATAAAAAGATGGGCATTGTACGTACCTTCATCTATTCTACCCCTTTCTACCTGAGTGATATAATTTTATATATCACGTAGTATATCATAAATAACTTATTTGTGGTGAATACTAATTTTTCTGTCACAAAAAAGACAACCTCTGTACAATTATGAGGTTGCCTGCTGTAATTGGTAGGATTTTATAAATTGGCCCGTGTACATATCAATATAATAATAATTAAATTTATTTTTTGAATCAACAAATAATGCTTCCCAAAACTTTTGCTGGCCATCTTCGCCAGGGATGACATGAATGATTTCCGCCCGCGGATTTTTATTGACAATCGCCTGGATGACACTCTTTTTTGATACCAGCCTGTTCATATCCTCAACGGCATCCACCTGGTTCCCTTTAAACCAGGCAACTAATGGCTCCCCTTTTTTTGTAATTCCCTGAACCACTATATATGGTACCTTGCCGTTATACTGATCTACGGAAAGCACTTCGTTGATATCGGTTTTTTCATGGGCCAGTGTCTTGCCTGTTTCGAGTAGCGTTCTCTGCTGCCCATTCAGGTGCAGGTATAACCCAAGGCTTACACACAGGATCACAAGTAGCAAGCCCGCTGCACCGAGTAACCAATTCTTCACGTTTACTTTCTCCTTTGTTCTTTCGTGTCTGCAATAGATGGGGAGCGGTGTAAAATCTGGGCAACATACTGACTCCACGGCGGGAGATACTATAGGTAAGCAAGGAGGTGAGCGAACGTGCAAACCATTTTTGCACACCACCTGCCGGAGGATTTGCCGGTGGAAATTTCCGGATTGATCGACGAGCATAATCCTTCGTGGTTATACCTCTCATCACCGTTCCGCACAACACCGGATCTTCCCTTTGCAGCCTTTCGCCAACCGAATATTTCCTCATGGATCAGTATGGAAGATATCTGATGATCTTTTCAAGCTGTACGACCATTACTCCCTACCTATCCTTCTTTTTCCCCTGCCTGTGGGCAGGGGTTTTTTCTTTATGAATTCGTTTATTTTTGCAGGGTGGAAAACATGCGGTTCGCTTCCGCAACAATCTTCTTTTCGTCCATCGTTACACACTGTCCATTTTCAACCAGCTTCTTGCCCTGGACATACACATCTTTGACATCGCGACCGCTTGCCGAATAAACAACATGGGAAATGGGGTCGTGCGCCGGTTGAAAATAGACGCTGTGCGACTCTAGCACAATAAAATCCGCCTGTTTCCCAACTTCAAGCGACCCCGTTTTATCATCTATCCAAAGCGCTTTCGCCCCATAAATCGTTGCCATGCGGATCGCTTCCGTTGCCGGAACCAAAACGGGATTATGCCGAACTCCTTTATGAAGTAAAGCCGCCATTCTCATTTCTTCAAACAAATCCAAATTGTTGTTGCTTGCCGAGCTGTCGGTGCCAAGGGAAACACAAATGCCCCTCTCCAGCATTTCAGGAACGCGTGCAACGCCGCTGCCAAGCTTCAGATTGCTAATTGGATTGTGTGACACTTTCACATCATATTTCGCCAACGTATCGAGCTCTTCATCCGTTAAATGAACCGCATGGGCGACCAAGGTCGGACGATTAAATACACCAAGTTTTTCAAGGTGGGCAACCGGGCGCGAACCGTAATCGGACACATTCTGCTGAATTTCCCATTCGGTCTCGGACATATGAATGTGAATCGGTAAATCAAGTTCTCTCGCTTTTGCGACGATTCGCTCAATAAAATCAGGCGGGCACGTATACGCGCCATGTGGAGACATCATTGTTTTTATGCGCCCATCGGCCGTATTATTCCACTTGGCGGCAAATGCGCTTGCTTCTTCAAGCTTTTGCGTCTGCACATCCGGAGGGCACAATCCGATTACACCGCGGCAGAGAACGGCGCGCATGCCGGAAGCAGCAGCCAGCCCGGCGACCATATCCATGTGGTCATACATATCCACGAAGGTCGTTGTGCCTGTTTTTAGCATTTCCACGATTGACAACGAGGTTCCCCAGCGCACATGTTCTTCCGTAAACCGGGCTTCCAGCGGCCACATTTTTGTTTCCAGCCATTCCTGTAACGGCAAATCATCCGCATAACCCCGGAGAAGCGACATGGCTGTATGCCCGTGCGTATTCACCAGTCCAGGCATAACGATCCGGCCATCTGCATCGATCACTTCATCATATGTATCCACCTGCTCAGGAGTCGGGCCCACATAAGTCAGGGTTCCATTCTCGAACCCAACGGCTCCGTTATATATCACTTCATTTGTTGAATTTACTGTAAGAACCGTAGCGTTCATGATTAGTGTTTTCATTTGAAACTCCTCTCCATTCATCATCCACATTATTTTACCTTTTGTGTAAAAAGGCTTCAATCAAGAATTTTTAAAATGGCGTCCAGTGGCTGACGGTTCGACTCGTTTGTAAGCGGTGCAAATAGGTCTCCGTATGTTTTCACACGATCCGGAATCGTCCCAATGGTGAAATCTTCCGGCCGGCATCCTTTTTCAATTTCCTGCCATGTCACGGGCGCCGAAACGGTTGGAAGCGCCCTGGCTCTAACGGAATAGGGCGGGGGCAACGTTTTTCCCGGAGCATGCTGCACGTAGTCAATATATAATTTGTCCCCTCTTTTTCCTTTAAATCGCTCGACTGTCAGCAAAGACGGATACGTTTCTACGAGAAATTCGGCGATAAACTTACCGACTCGCCGGGTCTGTTCATATGTATAGGTAAATGTGATCGGCACGTACACCTGAAGACCGGTCGCACCCGACGTTTTGACAAACGAAATCAGTCCGATTTTCTCCAGCGCCTCACGGACATATAAGGCCGCTTCTCTAACATGATCAAATCCCTCTGTGGACGGGTCAAGGTCAAAAACGAGTTCCGTCGGCATATTTTCCGCACCCACCCGGTTAAACGCTACATGGAGTTCGAGCGCTGCCTGATTGCCAAGCCAGAGAAGCGTTTCTTTATCGTTGCATACAATGTATTCGTTTTGATGCCATGAATAGGTTTTAATCCATTCCGGTGTGTAGGCGGGGGCATTCTTTTGATAAAAGGACTTGCCTTCAACACCGTCTGGAAAGCGAATGACGGTGAGCAGCCTTTCCCTGGTATAGGGCAGGATATAATCGGCCATAGCAAATAGATACGTGAGATATTCCATTTTTGTTGTTCCGGTTTTCGGCCATAAAATTTTATCCGGATTTGTAACAGAGATGTTTTTCACGTTACCACTCCATTTCCGACAGTGAGGGACATGAGAGGTTGAGAATGAATCCGGGCAGCCCGCCATCGCTGAGAAGCTGCCCGGTCTTATTCTCGTGTACCTGCTTATCGTTTACCCACTTGCGCTCGCCTTTACTTTTTTACGTTTCGCCGGCGCTCGTTTAGCCGTGGCTTTTTTGGTTTTCGATTCTTCAATGCTTGCCTGCAGCGCCTCCATCAGGTCAACGACGCGGGCGCGCGGTGCCTCCGCAACGTGCCGGACCTCTTTGCCGTCGATTTTCTGCTGGATAAGATCCTGCAGCTGCTTTCTGTATTCATCTTCATACGCGGCCGGATTAAACGGCCCCGAAAGTTGTTCGATGAGCTGTTCAGCCATCGTCAACTCCTTCTCATTAACCTCTGTCGATGCCGCATCAGGCAGCCCGGGAACTTGCTTGACCTCGCGCACTTCATCAGGATAATACAGCGTTTCCATCACAAGGGCGTTTTCGTATACCCGGACACAGGCAAGGTTCTGCTTGGAACGAATGGTAATTTTGGCAATCGCAATTTTCCCTGTTTTCTGCATCGCGGACTGGAGCAATACATACGCTTTATCCCCGGTTTCGTTTGGAGAGAGAAAATAGGTCTTGTTAAAATAAATCGGATCAATTTCTTTGATGTCCACGAAATCCATGATTTCAATCGCTTTTCGTGTATGAGGCGTAATCGCTTTTAACTCGTCTTCCTCGACAATGACATAATGGCCGGGCTCGTATTCGTATCCTTTAACGATATCGGATACGGGAACTTCGCCCTCACACTGTTCGCACGTTTTTACATATTTAATCGGGGCATGCAGCGTTTTGTGCAGCATGCGAAAATGAATGTCTTTTTCTTCCGTTGCTGCAAACATCTTCACCGGAATGTTGACCAGGCCGAATGATATGCTCCCTTTCCACATCGTATGCATAGAGTGCACCCCCTCTGTATAGTGTGGGGTAATGCGCAGCTTCCTAATCGGATGACATGAAAAAAAACGTCTGGCAATTGCCGGCGCTTAAGGCAGAAGAACCACCCGATGAATCGTTGCAGATTGTTGCAAATTTTGCAGATAGTTACAAACAGTTACAGATAGTATGCCAGACTATATAATTCCATAGTCACATCAGCATAATGGACGCGTACTCCATCGGCCACGCGCAAATTGATCGGGGCAAAGTTCAAGATCGCGGAAATTCCGACTCGTACCAGCGCGTCCGCAACCGCCTGGGCCGCTTCGGCGGGAACCGCGATAATGCCGACCCGTATATTCTTTTCTTCCACAACTTTCTCTAACCTTTCCAGAGGTTGAATTTCAATGCCAGCCGTTTGTTTGCCCACTTTGGCGGGGTCTGTGTCAAGTATAGCCACGATGCGCATATTATCCTTAAGGTACGCATTGTAGTTGCTAATTGCGTAACCGAGGTGTCCGGCACCGATCAGAACGACGTTAATTTGCTGGTCAAGCTTTAAAATATTTTTAATTTTCGCAATCAGATAATCCACTTCATAGCCAATCCCTTTGCGGCCGAATTCGCCAAAGCACGCTAAATCCTTTCGAATCTGGGCAGGGTTTAAATCGAGCCCGTCGCCAAGCTGCTGGGATGAGACCGTTCGGACGTTCATATTCATCAAACGATTTAGGTACCGTAAATATAAAGGCAGTCTGCGAACAACCGCTTCAGAAATTTTTAATGTCTTCATAATAAGTTCACTCCTTACATACTCCCCTTTGTTAACCGCTCCGTATAAATTTGATAGTCATGCCCATTGGTAAGAACATGAACCGTCCCTTTACTGCAAACTTGATAAACATCGCTCCAATCCTCGGCAAGCCGTCGTACCACATCTTTTCGTGAAAGGCCGTCCGAGCCGGTAAATATGATAGAAGTCTGGGGGTCGACCTTCTTTAGAAAAAACGGGTCGGTTGCGGCATTGCAGCCTTCGTCGCTTACCTTCAGGATTTGGGAACGCAGATTATACCCTAACAATCTTCGTTCTGCTTCTGCGTGGATCCCGCTTGTAAAAAGCATCTTCATTTTATTATACGTCAATTGCAGGACAAGTGAATTGTCTTCCGGTGAAAGAAGGAGCGGGTCGGTTGGCAGAAGAACTTGAATTTTTGCCCCCTCAGGCAAAACAAGTACATCCCCTTTTTTTACTCGCCTGACCGGCATATCCAATGCCCCTATCCGCCGGAGAATTGAGGGGGCAAGCGAGGCAGGCACGATCAGCTTTTTAACATGAAGTTCGTGAATGATTTCACCAGCACCGCCGGCATAATCCTCCAGATTGTTGGTGAGCACCAGCAAGTCTACCTGTAGAATATGTTGTTTTCGAAGCAACTCAACCACTGACCGCCCGCTCATATTCGTGCCTGTGTCAATGAGCACATTATAAGACGGAAAATGCAGCAAGGTTGCTTCTCCATCTGGAATGCCGAGGAATTGAGCATCAAGGGCTGCGGGTGTGTATAGCTTTTCTTTGTATGTATTGCGGTCAAACATCGAACTTCCCACATTCATCGCTGCTGAACAACCGAGACCGGTAAAAAGCAGGAGCAGAATACTCAGGGGGAAGACGGGCCATTTTCTTCGTGTCATTGTCATTTCTCCTTCCCACACACTCTTTTATAAGAATATGTGGAAAGGAAGAATAATTATTCAATCCATTGCTTAATCACAGGCAGAAGTTCTCCTGTGGGTTGACAGAGAACAGTTGTCTCCGGCAGGGAGGTTAAAAACAGGCGTCCATACCGGGCATCAATTAAACGGCGGTCATACACCAGAACCACCCCACGATCTTCTTTCGTTCGCACGAGACGGCCGAACCCCTGTTTAAAACGAATAACTGCCTGCGGTACGGAAAGCTGCATAAACGGATTTTTGTTTTGTTCCTTTAACATTTGGTTGCGCGCTTCGACAAGCGGGTGATTCGGCGGAACAAAAGGAAGTCGGACAATCGCCAGCACAGAAAGGTCCCTGCCCGGGATGTCCACACCCTCCCAGAAACTGCTCGTTCCAAGCAGAATACATTCATCAAGCGAGCGGAATTGCTTCGTCAGTTTGCTGCGGCTGCTGCTGTCAATCCCGTGGCCGAGCACGGTAATCCCGTATTCCTTCAGGAGATCTTTTAACGGTTCATACACGGAACGCAGCATGGAATAAGAGGTAAACAGAACGAGCATCCTGCCTTTTGTTGCGATCCCCACCCGGGCGAGTGATTCGATCAAAGCGGTTGTAAACTCGGCTTCGGATGCATCCTTAATGTTCGGTATTTCATTCGGAATGCATAAGAGCGTTTGGTTTTTGTAATCAAACGGCGACGGGAGAACCGATGTTCCAATTCCTTTGCTGGCGTGCAAATCAGATAATCCCAGGGCATCGAGCGCGTACGTAAACGATGAATTCACACTCATCGTTGCGGATGTAAGGACCACGCTTGTTTTCTTTTCGAAAAACAACTCACGCACAAGCGCGGACACGTCGATTGGTACCCGGTTTAAATAAATTCCTTTGCGGGTGCTGCTGCGTATATCGAGTTCCACCCAGTATACATACTGATTATCGTCGCTCAACATCATTTCATGCAAGAGTTGGGCATAAGACAGCGCATCTTTCATCATGCCGTTCAAATCGGTCGTAAGTCCCCGCAGTTCCACCGGCATGTCATCATCCCCGTGGAGCTTGGAATAAATCGTTTCCAGGCTGCGCCCGACCGTTAACAAGAAGTCGACGCTATTCTTTACCGCGGACAGAACGGCTCGTCCCCACCGGTTCTGTAAATCTTCCTGGCTGTACCTGAGGACCGTCCGTCCGATTTCATCCGCTTCTTTGGCCCGTTGGTGCGACCACTGGTATAGCAGATGATACATCTCCCGCACTGATTCCTTGCATTCTTTCACCTGCTGGTATGTCAATTCTACCTGATGCTTGATTTGATCATACCGCGATACTTTCCATGCCCGCACCGCTTCTTCCATCTCTTCCAGCAGACCCACTCCCCGGTCCGGACGAAGACGGAACAGCATTCCCTCCAGTTGATACGACGATAGTTTGTCGCCAAGATGGCGGCTCGCCACATCATCAAAGTGGTGAGCCTCGTCGATGATCGCATACTGAAACGACGGAATAATGCGGTGTTCTGCTCCGACATCGGTGAAGAGCAGCGAATGATTCGTTACAATGACCTCCGCTTGCTGCGCTTTCCGGCGCGCCTGGTGATAATAGCAACGGGAAAACCATGGACAATGCCTGTTCAGACAAGAGTTGGCATCGCTTTGAACTTGCTTCCAGTACGGTTGGCCGCCCGACGGCAGGTTGATTTCTTCTACGTCGCCTGTCTCCGTTTCTGTCAACCAGACCAGCATTTGTGATTTGGCAAGCTGAACATCATAATTATCCTGCTCTTCACTAAGGCTGTGGTGATATTTGCGAAGACACAAATAATTGTTGCGGCCTTTGAGGATGGATACACGGGGTAAATCATTGTGAAAAAGAGCCTGGAGTATAGGCAAATCCCGTGTATACATCTGTTCCTGAAGCTGAATCGTGTGGGTCGAAATCACCACCGTTTCCTGTTCTTGTTTGGCCCAGAAAACAGCCGGGATTAAATACGCGAGTGATTTGCCTGTCCCGGTTCCCGCTTCCACCATCAAATGCCGTCCGCTGGCAAACGAATCATACACTTGCTTCATCATTGTAACCTGGGCGGGCCGAAGCTCGAAACCGGGCATATGAAGCTGCAGTCCCCCATTTTCCCCGAACAGATTATCGACGAATTCATCAAATGGAATCGTCTCTTTCGGAGAAAAACCGATCTTTTCCGGTTCCGTTCTTATTTTTAATGCGACCTGATTGACAACCTCAAGCCCTTCACCGGGTTCAAACAGCCCCTCATGAATTTTGCGCTGTTCAATCGCCGTTAGCAGAGGCCCGATATCAGATTGAAACGAGCGGCTTATACTTTGGAGATGCTGGACCGTAACAAGGGGGAGCCGGTTAAGCTTTTCCAACAGCTGCATTAGCAGCACGGCGGTAGCTTCCGCATCCGAATCCGCTTGGTGCGGGCGGTCATGATCGATATCAAGCCCCATGGAAAGATCGGTTAAGCGGTACCCTTCCTGGCTGGGCAACAGCAGGCGGGATAATTCTACCGTGTCGAGAAGCGGACCGGTAAAAGCATTGTACCCCGCATCCAGCAAAGCATTCTGTAAAAAAGACAAATCAAAAAAAACATTATGAGCGACAAACGAGGCACCGTCGAGCAGGCGTAATAAATCAGGGAGCACATCTTCGATTCCCGGTGCGCCTTCCACCATCGTGTTCGTGATGCCGGTTAGCTTTTCTATAAAAGGAGGGATATCCACTCCGGGATTCACAAAGGTTGCCAGACGGTCGACGATTTCTCCATTTTCAACGCGCACGGCGCCTATCTGGATGATTTTGTCCCCGTCCTTTGCTTTATTGCCTGTTGTTTCAAAGTCAACTACTACAAATGTATTCAATCACTTCACCTCAGAAAGCTCTTCCATCTATTCTGAATCACCGGGGCGTGAAGTGCAAGATAAAAATGCCGATTTCTACAGAATCGGCGGGGTCATTTCCCATTTATCATACGCTTTCAGGCGGTTCCCTTTCATATAGTGAAGCAGCCCGGTATACAAAGCCCCTTCACGAATCAATGACTCGCTTAATGAAAAATGGTGCATCGCTCCGTCTTTGTCTTCCTGCACCATGCAAATTTTCCCCAATTGGAAATGACCGAGCGCCCGTGTGTTCGGTCGGGCATCATACAGCATCCGCCGGGTCAGCGTTTCGGCTTCTGTAAGCCCTTCACCTATCTCCGGGTTTTGTAAAAGAGCCTCAATCATGCCGGCTACCGCAAGTACGGCTTCATGCGTTCCTTTTTTTTGGAGGTCGATGAGACTGAAAATTTGATAGGCTTTTTCTGTTTCACCCAGCCCGAGCATTGCCCAGCCATACGAACAGGCGTATTCCGCATTATGCGGCTCAAGCGCCAGTGCCCGCTTAAGATAAGGAACGGCGTCTGCTTCTTTTTTTTGCTGCCACAAAGACCAGCCGATGCCGTGCCAGACCCATGCCTCTTTCCGCAAATCCGGAAGCAACCGCCTGTAGCAAAATGCAGCTTCCTTAAACAAGTACAACTGCTCATATCCGTGCGCGATGACCTGCCAATCGCGGGGTGTCCCTTCCTGCTGCGACGCAATTCGGCGGGCCCGCCGTAAGCATTCTTTCGCTTCCTTCTTGCGGCCGCTCTTCAGGAACGCACTGAACAGCAGGAACTGGATTTCCAAATCCGCATCGGCATCGCGAATGGAGCACACAGCCTGAACGCATGCATTATACTCCCCGGCGTGATAAAGCGTCAGCATTCTGTTAAACGCCGCATCCTGAAACTCCGGGTATTGTTCCAATGCGCGGTCAAACCATTTGAGCCCAAGGTCTGTGCGGCTTTCAAGTACAGAAATGCAGCCGAGCGCATTTAGCGAAGCCGCCTTAATCAGCGGATGATTCGACGTTTTAACGAGCAATTGAAATTGTTTGTAGGCAACTTCCAGATGATTGGACATTAAAAATCCGAAGGCGAGGTATAAGCGAGCGATGGTAAGATCTGGTTCATGCTCGATGACCGCGCTGAACGATTTGACGGCTTCGTCATACATGGATAGGGCAAAATATCCTTGTCCTTTGCGAAAATTCATCGCGACAGGGAGAGGGATCGCTGCCTCGCTTTCCGATGCGAACCCACCGTCTGCATCGATGACAGATGGTGAAACCTCCGCCTGATTTATCGCAGATAAACCTGCGCCATGGCCATGGGACGAACCCTTTGAACTTCCGGCCGACGATTCCCATTCCCGTTCCATCATCCGCTGCAGGTCGATAAGCTTTTCTTCAAATGCCAGCCATTCTTCGACGAAACAATCACTGAGTGCACGCAGCTCCATAATTTCATTGTAATATTTTTGTTTTTCTTTTTGTTTATTTCCGGCAAGCTTCGTTTGGATCTGAAGCAATCGTTCGTTCAATGCAGCAAAAAAGTGTGAAAGCAAAAGAAAGCCCCCTTTCTTGGTCCATACATTCAGTGTGTCTCAAGAAGGGGGGCCTTATCAATCCGCTATGTTTCCATATCGATTACAGCACGGTGGCATGGATTTCTTGCCCGATTAACTGCTCAATATGATTGTTTTTATCCATGATGGCAATCGTCGGCTGGTACCCTCTGGCTTCTTCCTCGGTCATCATTGCATACGAAATAATAATGACCGTGTCTCCCGGCTGGACAAGGCGCGCGGCTGCCCCGTTCAGGCAAATCACTCCGCTGCCCCGTTCCCCCTCAATCACATACGTTTCCAGGCGGGCACCGTTGTTATTATTCACAATCTGAACCTTCTCATTTGGCAAAATATCCACCGCATCAATGATATCGCGGTCAATTGTTATACTGCCCACATAGTTCAAGTTCGCTTCTGTCACCGTGGCCCGGTGAATTTTGGCTTTCATCATGGTGCGAAACATGTGCGTTTCCTCCTCTTACAGACAGCTTTATATTGTCAATTAAACGGGTATTTTCAAAGTATACGGCGAGTGCGACCAGAGCTTCCCCATCGATCGTTTCGATTTCCGCCAGGGACGGGTACTCGCGAATTTCAACATAATCAATGCGCGCTTCCGGACTCTTGCTGATGGCTGACACGGCTGCTTCTTTTAATGCGGCGGTACGGCGTTCACCATTATCAAACGCCTGCTTAACCGTGTTGAGAGAACGGAATAAGACAAGCGCCTGCCTGCGCTGTTCTTCGTTTAGGTACACGTTGCGGGAACTTAACGCGAGCCCGTCCGCTTCACGGACAATTTCGCAGGGAACAATCGTTACAGGCATGTTAAGATCCGACACCATTTGTTGAATAACAGCCACCTGCTGAGCATCCTTCATACCGAAAAATGCATAGTCAGGCTGCACGATGTTAAACAGTTTGGACACAACCGTCGCCACCCCGTCAAAATGGCCCGGGCGAGAGGCACCGCACAGTGAATCGGTAATGTCTTTGACGGTTACCAGTGTTTTGCTTGCTGTTGGATACATTTCTTCAACCGAAGGCGTAAACAGAAAATCAACCCCGTTTGCTTCAGCCAGGGCCGTATCACGTGCTAAATCACGCGGATACTTCTCGAGATCTTCCGTTGGGCCAAACTGCAGCGGATTGACGAAAATGCTCATGACCACAACATCACACATTTTTTTCGCCCGCTCAACCAGGCTTAAGTGTCCTTCGTGCAGGTATCCCATAGTTGGGACAAAACCGATTATTTTTCCACGGCTCGGCTTAAGATCTGAGCGAAGTTCATGAATCGTGGTTACACATTTCATTGTTTTACCCCATCTCCGTATAGTTGTTCAATAAGTTCTTCTTTGATCGTAAACGTATGATCTTCCTTAGGAAACTCACCCGTCCGCACTTCCAGTGCATAACCGGCAATTGCTTCCTTTATTGTTTCACCGATGGCCGCATATTTTTTTACAAACTTTGGTACGCGGTCATTTCCATAAGTTAAAATATCATGGTAAACCAGAACCTGCCCGTCACAGCCAGCTCCTGCCCCGATTCCGATGGTCGGAATCGTCAATTTTTCAGAAATAAGGCGGGCAAGCTGCCGTGGCACACATTCCATGACAATCATAAAAGCCCCCGCCGCTTCCAGAACCAGCGCATCGTCCAGCAATTTTCGAGCTGCTTCCGGCGTCTTTCCCTGGACTTTATAGCCGCCAAACTGGTGAACCGATTGCGGAGTAAGTCCGATGTGGGCGACCACAGGAATACCCGCCTGTGTGCAGCGGCGAATAAGCGGAACAAGCTCTTCTCCGCCTTCCATTTTTACCGCTTTTGCTCCCCCTTCCTGCATAAGGCGACCCGCGTTATGCAGACCTTCCTCGATCGTTGCGTGATAGGTTAAAAAAGGGAGATCCGCAACAACAAACGCTCTCGCCGTACCGCGCGTTACCGCCTTTGTGTGGTGAACCATATCTTCCATTGTCACAGGAATCGTTGATTCGTAGCCTAACACAACCATTCCAAGCGAATCCCCGACAAGAATCATGTCGACACCCGCTTCGTCCGCAAGTTTTGCAGAAGGATAATCGTAGGCGGTGAGCATGACAATCGGTTGCTTGTTCTTTTTCATTTCTTTCAGGCTGGCCGTTGTAATCGGGTTCGTCACTAAAAAATCCTCCTTTACCTGCTTGCAGCCGCATCCTAAGGTAGCGAAGGAATAGAAAAACGCCTTCACCGAAAGGAGAAGGCGCTCTATAAAAGCGTGCATACGCAGTGTATCCAGCTAGCTTCCTTCTGTCTCGGTCCTCACATGGCAGGCTCAGAGCAGATGTGATTATGGGTTTGGTTAAGAAAAGAAAAGGTGCCGTTCGAATTGATACAGCCCTCTCGCGGTGTGTCAACTTTTGCGCACATACACCGGCAATTTTCTTTATTATATCAGAAAAGAATTTTTTAAGCATGTATTTCTACATCGGCGGAATATACTTTATTCAGGCTGCCATTATCCCGCCTCACAAGCAAAACGCCGGTTTCGTCGATCCCTTCCGCATAGCCTGTCAGGGAACCGTGCAGGGTGCGAATAGTCACCCGTTTGCCGATCGTTACCGCGTATAATTCCCACCTTTTTTTTATCGGTGCAAATCCTTCATCAATGTAGAGCAAATAAAGTTCTTCCAGGCGCTTTAAAATTCCTTGGATGATTTCAGCCCGGCGAAACTGCCTTTTTTTTTCGATGGCCAGCGATGTGGCAATTTCCAGAATCTCCGGCGGAAAATCCTCTTCTAAAGTATTCACATTAATCCCCATACCAATGATAAGCCAATTGATACGTTCGGCCTCCGCATTCAATTCTGTGAGAATTCCACAAACCTTTTTCCCATTCACGAGGATGTCGTTCGGCCACTTAATTGACGCTTCCACTCCACAAATGTCCCGCATTGTCTCCACGATAGCAACGGCTGCGAGTAAGGTAATCTGCGGGCATTCCTGCAGTTCCAGCGTAGGGCGAAGCAATAAACTCATGGAAATGTTTTTCCCTGCAGGAGAGTACCATACCCTGCCAAGACGGCCTTTGCCGCCGATCTGCTGGTCCGCCACAACCAGCGTTCCTTCCGGTGCCCCCTGTTTGGCAAGGTCCTGGCATTTATTCTGCGTGGAATCGACCACCGCAAAATGGTGGACTGCACAGCCGAATGTCTTTGTTGTCAGACCAAGTTTAATTTCTTCGGCCGACGTTACATCAGGGGTGGCGAGTAATCGATATCCTGAACGGCGCACAGCTTCGAAAACATACCCCTCTTCGCGCAGTTCTTCGATATGCTTCCAGATCGCCGTGCGGGAAACACCAAGCCGTTTGCTGATTTCTTCCCCTGAGATAAAATTGTCCCCTGCTTCCTTTAAAAGCTGGAGCATTCCTTCACGTATATTCATTCACCATCATCCTCGCCCGGGCCAACAGCGCGTCCGCTGTATTGGCCACGCAGTCTGTATTCACGTCCAGCGCAAGCTGCAGCAAGACGCGACTGATCCACATGCCGGGTGAACGGCCAGTGGCCCGCTGCAGGTCGGCGCCGCTCACAGCCAGGCTGCTAATATTTTTAACAGCCATCGTTTCATACCTCTGCCGGAAAAACGGCTCAAGGCCGCAGGGAGAAGATCTTCCCCCTGCCCCGATAAGACGATCGTACACGCTGGCGGCTGCTACAACCTCTTCGTATGCGTGGGTAAGCAAAATGCACAGCGCTTTTTCTTCCGGCACCGTCATAGAAGCTGCCGGTGATTTTGTGCTTTGTGAGACCGGTTCCGTGTTTTCCGCAAAATTCATGACAAGGTGTATCAATTGCTTACACTTTTTAATCAATTTATTTTCACAGCGGAGAGCCCGCATAATGTTTGTGCTTTCATTGCCTGTGCCGGACAGCAAAAGCAGAACCGCCCACCTGACGTGCAGGTCGGACCACTCCCGCAGTGTAACCGTTCGCTTCCCTTCTGAAGGGTCGATCCATTCCGTTGTATGAAGAAGACGGGACAGCCCGGGGATATGCGCAGCAAGTCCGGTTCCAGCCAGTAAAATGATCGTGCTTTCGGGTTCCGTCCCCATGATAAGCTTGTGCCATTCTGCGCGGATGCGTTCGACGGCAATGTGGCTGATCAGGCTGGCATTGTCTGCAATGGCCGCCATTGTCGCAGCTTCGATTTCAAACGAAAGCTGACTGGCGAACCGGAGCGCGCGAAACATGCGCAGGGCATCTTCAGCAAAGCGCTCGTTCGCCTCTCCGACAGCGCGAATTTGCCTGCGTCGAAGGTCGCATTTCCCATTATACGGGTCGACCAGTTTTCCCCGCACATCCATTGCCATCGCATTTATCGTAAAATCCCGGCGCGCTAAATCTTCTTCAATCGAAGTGACAAATTTTACTTGATCCGGCCTTCTGTAGTCTGCATAGCCGGTTTCCGTGCGGTACGTGGTCACTTCAATCGGAATCCCATCCATCAGAACGGTAACCGTGCCGTGCGCGAGACCGGTCGGCACCACCCGTTCAAACAGCTTCATTACTTCTTCCGGTGCGGCCGAGGTAGCTACATCAAGGTCGTTCACAGGGCGGTTTAAAAAAAAATCGCGCACATACCCCCCGACAAAATAGGCGGTATAGCCGGCATGCTCTAACGTTTCGAGCAGACGCGTGCCGGCCCGTATGACATTCCCTTTCAATTTTGCAGCCCCCCGTTTAACAAATACATGAAAAATCAACCTCATTTTCACATATAATAGAATTAAGCGCAGACGAACTCCTCAGATCTGCGGACAAATGAAGGAGGATCCTTATGAACCGTTTTTTTATTGGCATGGTCGTTCTCATATCCAAAGTCGTGCAAAGCGTTAAGCTCAGCCGACGCAAATAAGCTCATCCGTTACGAACGCCTACTAACAGCACGATATGACTAACGGGAACACGGCTCCGTTTCTGTCTGCAAAACCCGCTTATATATTGCCTCATACTGTTCGGTAATCGACGTATGCGAAAATTCACCATACGCCCGTTCGATACACGCGCGGGAAAACCGCTCATATATTGCTTCATCTTCAACCAGTTGAATCGCCCGTTCTGCCATCGTTTCCAGATCACCTATCGCGCACGTAAACCCTGTTTCTCCGTTCTGCACAACTTCAGGCAGTCCACCCGCATCGCTTGCGATCACCGGCTTGCCGCAAGCCATTGCTTCCAGTGCCACAAGCCCGAAGCTTTCCTGGCCTGAAGGCAGTAGCAGGATATCCGCCATGGATAATACGCAGGCCACGCTGTCCTGTTTTCCAAGGAAAAAGACGTCCCTGGCCACGCCAAGTTCATACACGAGTTCCCGCACGACAGGCAATTCGGGGCCTTCACCAATCAGAAGCAATTTAGCCGGAACTTTCTGGCGCACTTTATGAAAAATTTTCACCACGTCAGGTACCCGCTTCACCTGGCGAAAATTCGAAATATGGATAAACACCTTTTCACCATTGGGCGCATATTCTTCCCGAATGTCGCACATATCCCGCGGATAATACTCACGTTTATCAATAAAATTGTACACAAGATCAATCGGACGTTTAACCTGCAGCATCTGTTTTGTGTCTTCGATTAGATTGCGGGAGACAGCGGTAACCGCGTCGCTGTGTTCAATGCCAAAGCGAATGATATCTTTAAGCGTGCGGTCGTTGGCCAATACGGTTATATCCGTCCCGTGCAGCGTAGTGACCACTTTAAGCCGGTCGCCAACCATTTGTTTGGCGAGGTAGGCGGAAATGGCATGCGGCACCGCATAATGTACATGGAGCAAGTCCAGTTGTTCTGTTTTGGCCACCTGTGCCATACGGCTTGCCAGCGTTAAATCATAAGGGGGATATTGAAACACGGAATAGCTGTTTACATCCACCTCGTGAAAATAAATGTTGCGGTAATATTGTCCCAGCCGGAAGGGCATACCGGAGGTAATAAAGTGCACGGTATGCCCTTTTTCCGCCAACAATTTCCCAAGTTCCGTCGCAACAACGCCTGAACCGCCGACGGATGGATAACAGGTGATCCCAATTCTCATATGGTAGATTCCTTTCCTGGCAAAGTATGTAATAACAGGGGCGTATAGCTAACGAAACCTTCCGCATACGCCACGCCTGAAGCCTGTCCGAACAAATATTCCCGCGCACGAACCCGCTCTATGTATCCTTCTGTCAAAGGTGTGGTCACCGAACCGCTTTCTTTTTCAAACTGGGAGCGGTACGCCGACAGAGCGGCGAGTTTCGCCTCGATATCGTTACTGATATCCACCATAAACTGCGGCTCCACATGGTCATTTATAAAATAACATAACAGGCGGCTGACGCTATGGGGCGGCAGCGGCTCCCTGTCGCCGCTTACTTCATATTTGCGGATTTTAGCGTTAAAAACCGCTTCCCTCACGAGTGAATGGCACATTTCATGGTCCGGGTGGCGGTCCTTCCAATAAGGCATAAGCACGATATCCGGACGCAGTTCACGTATTGTGCGGACAATCGGACGTATGTGCTCATCCATAAGGCGTAAGCCCCTGTCCGGGAGATGAAGATTGCGCCGCAAACAAATACCGAGCACACGGTCCGCTTCTTTTGCCTCCTGCTGGCGGCGTTCCACCGTGCCATTCGATGATTTCTCGGCAAGGGTCAAGTCGCATATCGCCACTTTTTCTCCTTTGGCGGACAGCCGGTGCAGCACCCCTCCCGCTCCGATTTCTACATCATCAGGATGGGCGCCAAACGCGAGAACATCAATCTTCGGCTCGTTGTCTAGTATCATGTACTACGTTCTCTCCTTTATATTTATTCACAATTTCGCGCCAGCTAAAACTTCCATGCTGCAGTGCGTGAATCAGCATTTCCGCAGTGGCAATATTCGTGGCTAGCGGGATGCTGTGAACATCGCACAATCGCAAAAGAGCCGTTACATCCGGTTCATGCGGCTGGGCAGTCAGCGGATCTCGGAGAAAAATAACCAGATCCATCTCATCCTGGGCAATAAGGGCTCCAATTTGTTGGTCCCCGCCAAGTGGGCCGGAAAGAACCCGCTTAACAGGAAGCCCCGTCGCTTCTCTGATGCGTTGCCCGGTTGTACCGGTGGCATATACGGTGTGATGCGCCAGCGTATCCTGGTAGGCGATGGAAAAGTTAACCATTTCGTTCTTTTTATTATCATGAGCAATCAATGCAATATTCATCTTGCACTCCCCCTTATTCCATTATATTTTCAAGTCCGTAAATCAGTCCGGTATGATTCATCACTTTTTTTATCGCAAGATTGACGCCCGGCATAAATGATTCCCGATTGATAGAATCATGGCGAATGGTCAGCGTTTGCCCGACCGCACCGAAAATCACTTCCTGATGTGCCACGAGGCCGGGCAGGCGGACGCTGTGTATCCGGAACCCATTGTAATAGCCGCCGCGTGCGCCTTCAATTACCTCTTTTTCTTCCGGATGCCCCTGCCTCATTTCCATTCGGGCTGTTTGGATCAGTTCCGCCGTTTTAATCGCCGTTCCAGAGGGCGCATCCAGTTTTTGATCGTGGTGTTGTTCAATAATTTCCACGTGGGGCATATATTTAGCCGCTTCCTGGGCAAATTTCATCATGAGAACTGCCCCGATTGCGAAATTCGGGGCAATAATCGCACCCACACGGTTCGTCTGGCAGAGGTGTTCCAATTCGGCGATATCTTCCGGGGAAAGACCCGTTGTACCCACCACCGGGCGAACTTCTTTTTTAATCGCAGCAATCATATTTTGCTTGACCACAAGCGGTGTAGTGAAATCGACGAGCACATCCGGCTTATAGTGATCCAAAGCCTGTCTAATGTCTGGAACCAACACCGCATCCGCCGGGCCGATTCCTAGCACGGTTCCCACATCCTCCCCGTTATACTTCGGGTCAATTCCGCAGACGAGCTGTAACGTCTCATCCCGCAAAATCATTTTTACTGCCTCAGAGCCCATCCTGCCTCTTGGTCCGGCTACAGCTACGCGAATGACATTCATGTTATATCCCTCTTCTTTCGGTTATGTCTGATATATTGTAATAATGCGTTCAACTTGTGTTTGGTTGAATTATGTACGATTGTGGCCGGATTACTCCGTGTCAATTCTCGTCCAGCGATCTTTATCACGCGTATTGAACTTATCCATCATCGCATAAAAAGCTTCTTCCAGGTTAACGCCGAGTGAATTAGCAAAGCAAATCAGAATAAACATGCAGTCAGCCAGCTCCATATCAATTGGCTTTTCTGCTTCATCCTTTTTCTTGGGCTTCTCGCCATAATAGTGGTTAATCTCCCGGGCCAGCTCACCGACCTCCTCACTCAGGCGGGCCATCATTGCCAGTGGAGAAAAATATCCTTCTTTAAATTGTCCAATATATCTGTCTACAATCTGCTGCATCTCCTGCACAGTTAAAGGTGTATGTTCACTCACTTTTATTTTCCTCCTCTGCGGGTCAGCTTTCCTCTATGTTACATCAGAATGTAGAACGTTGACAATTGATTCACAATCATGTTAAATAAACAAACTTGATTAATTTTCATTTTTGCAGACACAGGATGAAACGATAAAACCATAAAAAAGACCGGAAAAAGGGAAACTGTCATGGGAAAACCCATGACAGTTGAAGGTTCTGCATTAGGCAGTAAGAAGTTCACCTTCGAATATATTTTATTTGTTGATCGGATTCTAATTGGTTTTTTAACCTTGTCAATTGTTAAAAATATAGCGGGAGCCAACGTGATAAAAACGTGATATTCCTCGTGTATGGAATACTTTATTCCCTCCCAGCTCTGGCATGATGATTCACCATTCGGTATAATAGCAATCGTCACCTATCATCCATCCATTTTTGGAGGCATTTATGAAATTTCATATCCGTAATATACTTGCTATTATTTTTGGATCCGCCATTATGGGCTTTGGCATTAACTATTTTAATATTGCCAATCGCCTGTCCGAAGGCGGCATTACCGGGATTACCCTCCTTCTTAAATACATATTTAATTGGGACCCCGGAGTAACCAACCTCATTCTAAATATCCCGCTGCTTATTCTGGGCTGGCGAACGTTAGGCAGGCAGTCACTCGTATATACCATTATCGGCACACTGTCTGTTTCGTTTTTCCTCTCACTGTTTGGTTCGTTTCGCCACCCAATACCAAATGACACTCTTCTTGCCGCGCTGTATGCCGGAGTTACCGTCGGAGTGGGATTAGGGATTGTATTTCGTTTTGGCGGAACAACCGGCGGCTCAGATATCATCGCCCGTTTATTTAACAAATACTTTGGCTGGGGCATCGGCCGTACGATGTTTATGTTTGATTTTGTTGTCATCGGTATTTCACTCTATTATTTGAATCTGAATCTTGCTATGTATACGCTTGTAGCAGTATTTTTAGCGGCACGTGTCATTGATTTTGTCCAGGAGGGAGCGTACGCGGGAAAAGCAATTATGATTATTTCAGAACACGCAGTAGAGATCTCTCAAAAAATTATGGAAGAAATGGGACGAGGGGCTACCCTGCTGAAAGGACGGGGGGGCTACACGGGAATCGATAAAGAGGTGTTGTACTGTGTGGTTAGCCGCAATGAAATCGTTCGCCTTAAGAATATGGTACATGAGACCGACCCGTACGCGTTTATTATTATTAATGATGTACATGAAGTGTTTGGGGAAGGCTTTACATTGGACGGTAATAAAAATCCTCTGGTTAAGTAATGTAAAAAAAAGAGAAGCCCATTAATCGTGGCTTCTCTTTTTGTACCGCCGAACCTTTTTTTCGGCTTTATATTTTTTCCAGGCAACATAGCTCAGCGCCGGCAAAAGAATGGAGCCGATAAGAGCAATTAAAATCGTTGGCGATTCAGGAGGAACTCCCATGGCAAGCGTAGATTCATCCTTACCGAGGAAGATTTTATCGATAAGCGCAGTTAACTCCTGTAAAACATTGGAAATATCCCCCCAATTGTATTCGACTTTCCGCGTCTCCTTGAGGAAAAAGCTGTATATTGAAAGGAGTTTTTCCATATCCTGCGAGGAAGCCTGTACACTCAGCGCAGGTTTGAGTGTTTGATAGAGCTGCATATTTTGTGCAAAAGCATAAGCGAACTCGTGCTGCTTATGGCTGGCGGCAAGCAGCATCATTTTGTTCAGGTGTTCCTTATAAGCATTGTAATAATTCTTCCAGAGCGGCTGCTCTTCATGTGTCAAACTATCGATGGTAAGGCGCAATTGAAGGGAATACCAGAGCAATTTACTTGGATCCGGTTTTACCATCGTAAAAGCACGTTTGGCCTTTACAATCGTTTCCGTTATTGTATCAAGCGCCTCGATGGATAAGCCTTTGGGCGGGGTTGTCTTCGCGAACATAATTCCAAGCCCGTCAATCAATTGTTTGGCTTCGCTATATTTTTCTTCTTTCGTCAACTGATAAATATCCTGCGAAAGCTGGTCCATTTTTTGATAAGCAGACATCGTCTGCTGAGGCGGATCAATCGGTTTATTCCGGATCATACCGGGCCCGTATAGAATCCCCGTAACGAGTAGCAGCAAACTTACAGAAATTATAATTGTTTTTTTCACGACTCGTCCTCCCCTTCTATCCCATATGTATGGAGACAAAGGGAAGGATATGCTTGCTATCTTGCCTTTTTATAAAATTTAGTCAATGCGTAAATCAACCACAGGCTGAATAAGCTTAAGCAAAGTGTGATCCAGCCGACCGTGATATAATACGGTTCTAATTGGTCAGCCAACCACGGATGGATTTTCAGCGTGTAATCCAGCAAATCATTAAGCAGCGTCCAGACAGCCACGTAAAAAATGTGGCGAAGCTGAATCGTATAAAACCGTGCATACAACAGTGCTTCCACCGCCATCCCCCCGTGGGAAATCATCAGCATGTAATGCTGCCAGACCAGTTGGTCTCCCAGTGCGGCTCCGGCCAAAATAACGCCTACCGCCCACACCCCATATTTAAAGCTCGTTACAGCTGCGAATGCTTCCAGTGTGGGAATGCTGCGCCCAATCAGATAGGCAATAAGCACAAGCGTAAATAATGAACTGGCGGTAGGACTGTCCGGAACAAAAATCCGCAAATAAGCGGGGGTCTGTTCAAGTTGATCTTTGTACCAGTAAAAACCGTAAACAGAGCCAAGAAAGTTGATAATAATCATCATCCACAAAAACGATTTCGTCCGCAGCGAAGCGATAAACCACTTCCACATAAAATTCACGTCTTTTCCCCAACCTTCTATGTACGATTATTCAATAGATTAATCTTAGCTACATTTTACTCTCTATGCTACTGGTCCAAAGGAAAAAAAGCAATCGGCAGAGAAGCGAACAGCACCGGTCACGGCGCTCACGGAACGGAACGAACATGGTTAAGATCGGTACGGTATAACAAGCAACGACCTATAGATACTAACCGTAAAGAAATAACAGAAACGTTCCAATGGCAAATAAGGGGTTGAAACGTGTAGCATGAACGAGAGTGATTGCGATTTTTCATTCATGAAACAACAATTAAACGATGGCCTGCAGCAGATCACGCATGAACTTGACAACAGTCTGGAAATTCTAAAGACTGAAAACGGCTGCATATTATTAGGCAAAATAGAAGAAATAAAGCCGGACGGGCAGTCCCATCCGGCTTTTATTTCATTACTTCAATGATTTAAGGTAAGCAACTACTGAATCTTTCTGCTGATCCGTCCAGGAAGCAGCGAGCGGAGGCATGGAATTACGGCCTTTCGTTAAAACCTCTTTCACACCTTCCGGCTTTAACCGGTCAACAACGCCATGAAGATTAGGACCGGCTCCGCCTTTTAAGTCCTGGCCATGGCAGCCCATACAACCGTTCTGGTTAACGAGATCCTGTCCAGCCGCCACGCTAACGGCTCCGCCAGCGGCTGCTGTGCCACCGGCAGGTGCTGCTGCGCCAGCGTTATTTGCAGCTGGCTGCGAACTTGCGGCAGGCGCTGCTGCTTTATTATCTGAACCGGCAGCAGGTGCAGACGATGTATCGGACGATGCACCGGAACTGCTTCCATTACCGCCTTTCAGGGTAGAAAGATAATGTGCAAGCTCTTGTTTTTCTTGCTCTGTTCCCTGGAACATACCTCCAGGCGGCATTGCTCCCCCACCATTTTTGATTTTATCGAGGATTTGTTTTTCACTTAATTTGCTTCCCACATTCCATAAGGCAGGACCCGCCCCGCCTTCCATGTTTGCACCGTGGCAAGCCTGGCAGCTTGTTTTGGTTTTATCCGTCCAAATGGCAGCCGGTTTGAAATCAGCCGGTGGTTTTGCTGCAGATCCGCCGCTGGCACCTGCAGCCGCTGCCGGATGTAATTTACTATGCTCATCCATTGCCGCCCATGTAAGATAAACAATGCTGACGATAGCAAGCAGCATGACGCTCGTTGCGATCGGGCGCTTGCTGGGCCTGCGTTCGGGCCCTTTGTCAATCCACGGAGCAAGAATGAGCGATCCGAACGTAATCAACGGAATAACAAGTGAACCAAATACTACGTACGGACCGGAAGCCCAAGGATATTTGAGAAGCTGATACAGGAACAGAAAGTACCAGTCAGGCAACGGGATATACCCTGCGTTATTCGGGTCCGCTTTTGCTTCAAGCGGAGCCGGATGACTTACAGTCAATACAAGAAAAGCGATTAATACAACCGCGGCAACCATCCATTCTTTTAACAGAAAATTCGGCCAGAAAGCTTCCGACTTGCCCGGAAACTCCGCATAGGACGGCGAGATATTCGGCGTTCGCTTCGCAGGAACACGCGAGTCCCCCACATACTCGATGTCCTTTTTATGGTTTGACATTTAATTACCCCCCTTGTCTTATGGAGCCCCAACTCCATCTTATAGTGGTCCGGAAATCCCCTGTCTCCGAATCATGATAAAGTGTGCACCCAGAAGAGCAAATAAGGCGCCCGGAAGGAAGAATACATGGATGGCGAAGAAACGCGCCAGCGTTTCAGCCCCAACCAGATCCCCGCCCTGCAGCAATGTCGCAATAAAAGGACCAACCAACGGTACCTGGTCAGCAATCTGGATCCCTACTTTTGTTGCAAAGTAAGCTTTGTTATCCCAGGGAAGCAGGTAACCTGTAAACCCGAGACCGAGCATAATGAAAAATATTAGCATTCCGACAACCCAGTTTAATTCACGTGGACGCTTATACGCTCCCTGGAAGAATACACGCAACGTATGTAAAAATAACATTACGATTACAAGGCTTGCACCCCAGTGATGCATGCCGCGCACAATGACACCAAAAGCTACTTCGTTTTGTAAATACTTAACCGATTCATAGGCATTAATAATATCTGGAACATAGTACATAGTAAGAAACATACCGGATAAAATCTGAATCACCGTAATAAAAAATGTCAGACCGCCAAAACAATAAACAAACGCGGAGAAATGGTGGGCCGGGTTAACGTGTTCAGGCACTTCATGGTCGGCAATATCACGCCACATGGGCGTAACGTTAAGACGTTCATCGACCCAATCATACATTTTACGGATCATGTAGGTTACGCCCCCCCTGCTATCTTGTTAGGCTCTACTTTGCCGAGCAGCACTTTTCCATCCTTTACCGCCAACTGATACTGGTCAAGCGGTTTCATCGGCGGAGTACCCGGAACATTTTTTCCGTTCTTCTCATAACGCCCTCCATGGCATGGGCAGTGGTACTGGTTGGGGAATTGTTTATTCGTACCCCAACTAACGGTACAACCGAGGTGCTTACAAATGGGGGACAATGCGATAATTTGCCCCTGATATTTGTAGACCCAGGCCGTTTGAGAAGTCTCTTGTTCGCCGGTCCACACGTCTTTGACTTTCACTTTGAAGCTGTAACTTTTAGGTTCTTCTGTAATATCGCTTTCACTCGCAACAGGAACCATCCCACCTGCTGATCCCGCTTTTTTCAAAGCCGGATCAATTGCGAAGCGAAGCATTGGCGCCACCATCCCAGCAGCTAAGAATCCACCTACTCCAGTCAGACAGTAATTAAGAAACTGCCGTCTGGAGACCCCCTGGTCTTTCTTCTCGCTCATCCTCTAACCTCCTATCCCTATAATAACGTCCGTTTCGGACTTATAAATACACATCTATTACTAGGACAGATTCATCATACTGAATGGGTTTTAGACTGTCAAGAATATTTTGATATATTAACCCTATGCCGAACTTGTTAACTTTATAATTGTAAAATTTGTGTGAACATTGTCGAAAAATACTAATTCCATACGGAAATTATCTTTTGAACGATCCGGTTTCCTTCAACGAGCGATTTCTCCAAAAAGTTTTTCGATTGTACCGCTGCCTCAGGAACTGCTCTTACAACATACGCTTCCACATTTGCTTCACGCAATTTTGCCGCCAGTTCTTCTGCATTCGTAACAACGAGACAATAAGGGAAACCGCCTCTCAGAGCTTCCAGATTTTGCATCACGTATGGGAATGTGGTGTCTATGTATTGATCGTGCCAAACTGCCGAAAGCGTTTGGAACAGAAGAACCCGTCCGGTGAGCTGCTGCTCCGCGGCTGCGCTCACTTTTTCCACCCAGAATGGCTCGGCTATCGATTTTTTATCCCACGGCACATGCGACACACACACAGGGTAAATGACGGTATCTATGTAATCTTGCATGTCCAAAATTTTCTTCATATCTTCCACTTTCCAACGCAATTCAATCCCCTCCAAAATAATGAGTACTTGGCTAACATCAGGCCGAAGGCGCAAACGATTGCCATAGCCGCAATTATAAGGTTATCCTTTATTACAAGCGAAATAAAACCCGGATAAATCCGGGTTTTAGCGTACCATATATTATGACGTCTCGCTACTTTTTAAAAGTCGGGACAACTTGTTTTAATTCGCTGGTCAATCGATAGAACGCTTCTTCGTCTTTCGCTTCGAGTGCTTTATCTATTTTTGTATATAAATCCTGTATACGAAAGCTTGTAATTGCCTCATCTAATACCATTTCCGCCAAAAGGCTTAGAAGCGGGCCGCTGGCTATGCCTAATTTTTGTTTTTCCACTTTCGATCCCTCCATTTCAAAGATTTTACTCTTCGTCAATCTTGTGCAATATTTACTCAATAATTGGAATTTTTAAAGCAGATCTCGTTTTGAAATTGGATTTGTCGATATACGTTTGTTCATCCTACTATATTGTATTCTCGTCCGCCTGTTTGGTACTAAAATATCAACAATTTAGTAACTTGCTTAGTATTGATTTACCCCAGACGGTAAACCGGTAAACGGTGTTTGATTCACCACTTACCCCTTTGCGCAGCAAACCTGTATGGACCATCATCCCCAGCACCCGGCGCTTAATAATCTCTACGGGTGTGTCATAGTAAAAGGAAGTCACCCAATCAGAAAGGTAGTCGGCCAGCATCTTTTCATCCGTCCATTCCGTGCATATGCCGCCTGTTAGTATACATAACCCGTCTAATGCAGAAATAGATTTTCCGAACGTCTTACGCCAGTATGTTACAAGGGATTGCGCAACCTCCTGTACGTTCCATTTGTCCGGATGAATACTCATAGAGCCTTTCTCTGTGAGAATAAGCCCCAACACGGCATTTTCTTCAATAAGATCCTGTTGATAGGCGAAGTCATAGAGCAGGCCAAACCTATCAGGGTAGTCTCTGAATCTCCTGCCATAGCCGAATCTCCATTCATGTTTTTCAGGTAAAGCTTCCTGTACGGCAAACCTTTTCATTATATTTACGAGATGGTTGCGGTAAAGTGTGCCTGTCTTAGACAGGGGAAGGCTATTTTCTTTTAGATGCGTGAGAAGTATGTACAAATCTCCGGCGAGAATAAATGTATCATCGCGGTATAGTTCCGGTGCATCCGGCATCGGTTCAACCGCTTCTCTTCCCTGCTCAAGCAAGCAGCGTCGCCAACCAGCCCGCACGTCTTCCGGAAACACGTAGCTTTCCGTCTGAAGGTTAACGCGATATAACCAGCCGTTGGCAAGCGCCTGATCGATAAGCGTCCGGTCTGTTTGACCCCTTTCACAGGCACAGCGCGCTTTCACATAAAGGGCGCTTTTACTGTAGGTGCTTTTCGGGTCGCTGATTAGCTGCAACAAAAATCTTTTTTCTTTTGGACTGAGCCTTTGAAATTGTTCACCATAGAACGACCTACGCGTTAATTTCACAAAAAGGCTTTGAATGAGTTCATGTTTAGAATTGAGATTGCATTCACAGCGGTATGTTGAAGCAAGCTGATTAAGCTGTTTAATGTCCACGATCCCGAGCGTCTCCGATAACTTCATGAGTCGCCGCCCCTTTACCCGATTTTAGTATGTATATATGTTCAGTATTGACCGTTGGAAAAGGTTGCATTCAGGTAGATGAAATCATTTGTTTTTATTTTTTTGTAAAAACAAATGATTCCATTGCACACTTCTCTGAAACTACGTTCGTTCGCCGACGCAAAAAAAGACGACGGCGAGGTTAGTTCGCCGTCGTCTTTTTATAAGTGTTCAAGGAGGTAGGCATACCGTTGGGCCGTGTCGTATACTTCTTCGCCGCTGTCTATCACATACTCATAATACTGCAGAGCGAGCTCGCGGTCGCCTTCTCCTTCAGCTACACGCGCGCGCCAGTACCATGCGGTCATATCCTCTTCGTCTTTTTCTAACAAATGGGTGGCCCATTCATTTACTTCGTCCCATTTTTCCAGTTCAGCCAATCTCGTTACATAGCATTCCGTAAGAATCTCCTCTTCCGGCTGCAGTTGAAGAGCCTGACGGTAAACGGCCAGGGCCTTATCTTTCAACCCAAGCTTCCATAATGACTCCGCCAGCAGCGGATAAGCGGCCACGTACTCTTCGTCTACATCCAGCAGTTTAGCAAACCGGCTGATAGACTGCTGCCAGTTTCCAAGCTGGTAGGCAACCACTCCACAGCCATACAATGCTTCCACATGGTCGCCGGATTCCTTAAGAATCCGCTCATACAACTCAAGCGCCTCTTCAAACAGCCCCTGCTTTGCCGAAAGAGCAGCCCGTTCAAGCAGGATCTGTTCATTTCGGTCAAAACCCTCCATCGTTTCCCATTGCGACAGTGCGCGGCCACTTTCGCCCAGCTCCGCATACAGCTTCCCCGCCCAGTATTGAATTTCTTCCTGGCCGGGGTCAATTTCAAGCGCTTGTTCAAAATATCGTATGGCTACTTCCGGAAGGCCTTCGATAAGAAAAAGTTCGCCAAGCAGTGCATACACACGATAATCATCCGTAACGGTTTCCTTTAATTCAATAAGAAGCTCCATTGCTTCATTTAATCTATCCATATCCATATAAAGAGAGGCGCGATAGATTTGAATCTCTGCACGCAGTTCCCTATCATGTTCATCTTTCCAACTGTCCAGCTCATCGAGCAGCAACAGAGCGGTCGTATGATGTCCCAGACTATGGTAAAGACGGACAAGTTCCAGCGACAGAACAGGCTCCCCAAACGCTTCATTCCGCAATTCCCCAAGCAGCATAAGGCCTTCTTCAATATTTCCGTTCTCTATTACTTGCATGGCTGTATCCAGTTCTTTCTGCCACTGTTCGTACATACATTTTCCTCCATATAAGAAAAACCGTTCTCTTGTGAACGGTTTAATTACTCTTACACCGCGTCAGCCAGCTTAAACTGACTACGGTAACCAGTATACCAAATAAAGAAGTGAGCAAACCATAATTTACACGAAAATCTTTGTCCGTATCTTCCACCTGATAAATGATGGGATTTTCAACACTTGCGACAATTCCGTATTTAATTTTAGAGTGGCCGGACTCAGTATTTTGCAACTGCAACTGATCGAAAGAAGAAATGGTATCCGTCGTGCCGTCCGCACTCTGGGCAAACGAGGTCGACCCGTTATCCCCTTCATTTACAATAATAGGAAACAGAGTTGCCACCAGAAGAAGCACGGTGATGAAAAGCAAATACCGCTGCTTTCTTTTCGTTAATTGGCCGGCCTTCTGTTTAACAGGGTCGGCCCATTTATTTTCCTGCCAAATGCGGGCCATCACGCCATCTGCTATCGAGAAGTCTCCATATTCGGCCGGAAGTTTCATCGTATGTAGTGGAGAATCTTCACTTTCTGATGTAACTCGTATGTAAAATGAATAATCTTCCCGACATACCGGACATTCTTCCACATGCTGTTCTACTTTGAGTTTATTTTCTGCTGATAGAGTAGGAGCATCAAGTAAAAGACGTACGGTTTTACAATCCATTGCTTGCCACACCCTTCACCCGTTCATCATTTGAGTCAAGAATATATGGCTCAAGCTGTGATTTTATGCTCCCCCTTGCACGGAAAAGGAGCGATTTAACAGAACTGATCGTTGTATCAAGAATATCGGCAATCTCTTTATAATCGAGCTGTTCATATTCCCGTAAAATTAAAGCGGTTCGCTGTTTTTCCGGTAATTGGTTAATCGCCCGGCGAACGAGATCCACACGCTCCGTTCGCAATAATTCCTGTTCCGGCAGCCTGTCTGTCGAAATGCGGGCCGGCTGCTGGTTATTATCTTCCAAGTATACTTCGGAATTGCGGCTCTTGCGCAGTTCACTAAGCACCGTGTTGCGTGCAATCGTATAAAGCCAAGTAGAAAAGGAGGCTTCGACATCGCGAAAAGACTGTAAATTGCGAAACGCTTTATAAAATGTTTCCTGAGCTAAATCTTCCGCCTGATCTTCCATATGATAGCTTTTAAGCATATGTAAAATAAAAGCAAGAATTCTACGCTCATACCGGCGAATTAATTCAGCGTAATATTCGATTCGCCCATCTTTGATCTCACGAATTAATTGGGAATCGGTCATCAATACGGGTAACCTCCTTCGATTCCATGCCCCAGCGGATTATGTACGCAAAAACCAGAAAACGGGGTACAAATTACCATATGTAAAACAAGACATGAAATATACATTTCTCTATTTTAGACGACAGATGGGTGGCAAAAGGTTGCACCGTTTGCTAAAAAATTTATTATAAGACACATCTCCTATCGTATGATGTTCCACAAAAAATGTAAACCCCCTAATTTACGGTAAAGAAAACTTGGCTCTGCGCCCGACAAAAATTAACAATAAACTAAGAAAGACGGCGAGAATATCGGTCCACGGATAGGTGAACAGCAATAGGCGTATCGGTTCGGCCAACAGGGAACACCATCCTTCGATAAAGGAGTACATCCATGTGGCCGGGGCATGAGGCCGCATATCAGACCACCCCGGAATGATAAATGGCCATTGCAACAATAAAGAAGCTAAAAAATGCAAATCGGCCCGAAGACGATACTTGTATCTTCCACAATGGCCAAATGCGAGATACACAATAAGCGCCAAACCGCCAAGCGCTAAACAAAGCATTTCATAAAGAACAGCTCCTGTGTCACCGACAGTTCCGAACTGCCACAGCAGGTATGGAAATATATTTATTTTAAGGATGACTAAACCCGTAATTACACTCATTGAGAACAATACATAACGAAGAAACATGTTTATATCCCCTCCTTTGTACAAACATATGAATCGAGTAGTAAAACATACAAAAAATATTTTGTAGCTATTTGTCGAATGATTAGGGCTTTTACAAATTCACCTCGCATAATAAAATAAAACTTGTGATTTTACGTATTTGGAGGTCAAATTATGGAGGAAAATAAGTTAATTCAATTGATTATAGAGAAGAGAACATCGATGCACCAGATTTATAAGCAATCGAACAGGAATTTGCTCGACAAAAAAGTGCTTAAAATCAGTCAAGAAATCGATTGTCTTGTTAATGAAATTATGAAGCAAAGATTATCGGTTTAACAAAAACCTGCCCCTACGAATTGCGCCGGTTGATGCAGTCGGCAAGCAAAAAAATACCACCCGCCTGCAAGACGAGTGGAATGGGGATAACCCATATTATGGATAGGAGTGGAGAGAAACCATACTATACGATTATTATAGGTGATATAAGTAAAATGTCAACAAATTTCCTGTGCAATTTTTATTTTCTGAAGTTAACAGCTTATGCTTTTTAAGACAGCAAAAAAGCCAGGAAATGAGACATCAATGGATTCCGCATCACGAACGTGGGTCTCCCCCGCAGCCTTCAAGCCGGCAATGGCGATAGACATGCCGATTCGATGGTCACCGTGACTGTCACATACAGTTCCCATCAGGGGTACTGGTCCATGAACCGTCATCCCATCCTCTGTCGCTTCAATACGAGCGCCCATTTTGCCCAGTTCACTAACCACCGTATCAATTCGATTGGTTTCTTTTACTTTCAGTTCCGCCGCGTCCCTAATCACCGTTGTTCCTTCCGCCTGGCTTGCGATAACCGCAATAACAGGTACTTCATCAATTAAACGCGGAATGAGATTCCCGGCAATTTCCGTTCCATGTAGTGGAGTGTATTTCAATTCAATATCGGCAACAGGTTCGCCGTTGATGTCCCTTTCGTTATGCAGGGTGAGGTCAGCACCCATCGCCTGAAGAACATCAATAATACCTGTCCGGCTCGGATTCATCCCTACATTTTCCACGGTCACATGGCTTCCCGGCAGGATCGCTGCGGCGGCAAGGATAAAGGCGGCGGAGGAAATATCACCCGGCACATGAATTTCGCCTGGTGAAGTAAGCGTCTGTCGGCCGCGCACCCGGACGCCACCCGGGAATGATTCGACATCGACACCAAAAGAGCGAAGCATGCGTTCCGTGTGGTCGCGCGATAATTCAGGTTCATATAACGTAGTGACTCCATCGGCCTGCAGACCGGCCAGCAAAATCGCCGACTTAACCTGGGCGCTTGCTACCGGAGAATGATACTCGATCGCTCTTAGCTTTCCTCCGCGAATGGAAAGCGGTGTGAATTCCCCGCCTGCACGCCCGTCGATTTCTGCACCCATTTCACGCAGGGGAGTGGTCACACGTTTCATCGGCCGACGGGCGATCGATTCATCTCCAATCAATACACTGTGGAAAGGGAGAGTGGCGAGAATCCCCATCATCAGCCGGATCGTTGTGCCGGAGTTTCCGATATCGAGAATCTCGCTCGGCTCACGTAAACCATACCAGCCCTTTCCGTATACGGTCACCCGGTCTTCATGCTGCTCGATCGTGATGCCGAGCCGCCGAAAAGCGGAAATCGTACTTAAACAGTCCGCTCCGGGCAAAAAGCCGTAGATGTTTGTCGTCCCGTCCGCCAGTGAACTTAGCATAACGGAACGATGGGATATCGATTTGTCCCCGGGAACCTTCACGTTTCCCTGCACCGCTTGAACAGGCAATACTTGTTTCATGATAACCCCCTACTCTCGCTGATATGTCTGGTATCCTGCTTTTTTCAATACATCGTCGGCAGCTTCCATCTCTTCAAAGTTACGGAAAGAGACGCGTAGAACGCCGAGTATATCCTCACGGGTTTCGAGAATGTGTATATTGGTGATGCTAATTTCGTGTTCGCCCAACATTGTCGTAATTTTCCCGATGATACCGGGATGGTCGGGAATATCCACATACAACTCAAAATACGGCGGGATCGCTCCTTTTTGTTTTTCCGGAAGCTGATCACGAAACGAACGGGCCGCCGCAAAAAACTTCTCTATTCCGGGGCCGTCTGCTTTTTCTACAAGCGAGATAATGTCATCCAGTGTACTCCTCCAATCCCGAGCCAGGTTAATCATCACCGTACGATTGTTCAGCAGTACGTCCCGCCACATCCGCGGGTTGCTCGACGCAATGCGTGTAATATCGCGAAAGCCGCCTGCGGCAAGACGCCTGTACCAGTCATTTCCGTCATCGTAACCGGCAACTTGGTTAACAAGGGTAGCGGCGATAATATGAGGAAAGTGGCTGATTGCACCGACGATGCGGTCATGTTCCCCCGCGTCCAGCACAATCACCTTCGCCCGGGTTGGAGCAAGAAGTTCCTTCATCTGCTCAATTACCTCCGGAGGCGTGTCAGCGGCCGGTGTTAGTACGTAATACGCATTCTCAAACAGGCGCTCATTCGATGCTTCCACTCCGGATTTGTGCGAGCCAGCCATCGGATGTCCCCCGACAAAATAAACCCCTCTGCTGGCAAACCCCTCCGACATCTCCATAATGCACGCCTTTGTGCTCCCGGTATCGGAAATGACGACTCCTTTTTTCAATGGAGTATACCGCAAAAAGGAAATCAATTCATGCAATTTTCCGACGGGAGCACACAAAAAAATAAAATCAGCTGCGGCGACCGCCTCAGCCAATTGCGTTGTCCCTCTGTCGATCACCCCGAGGGATTGGGCCATGCGTAAATTATCTTCCGTTACATCAAAACCGGTAATATGTACGTCTTCGTGCTTTTTTAAGGAAAGAGCCAGCGAACCGCCAATAAGCCCCACTCCAAGAATGGCTACCTGTCTCATCGTTCTGTCTAAACCCTCCACTCGTAATTCCCCTGTAAAGAAAGCTTGGCAACAAAATTCAGACGATGCATCTGCTATACAGCATGGAGTGACCTCCGGTTATAAAGGCCACTCCATGACTGAAGGAGATTTTTAATCCGCCCGCTCAGGAAGCGGTTGGAGTCAACACTGCCCGCATCGCTGCCAGCATTTTCTCATTCTGTTCGCGGCTGCCGACCGTCACACGGATTGCTTCGGGAAATGCGCGGATGATAATGCCCAACTTCAGCATTTCATTAAAGATTTCCCTTGAATCCCGCTCCGGCATAATGTAAACAAAATTCGTTTCGGAACGGTAGTATTTGACACCGAGCTCATCAAGCCCGGCATACATCTGCTGCAATCCTTCGGCATTGGCCTGTTGACAACTCCGGACAAATTCCTGGTCCGCCAGCGCAGCCAGTGCGGCTTTTTGTGCGAGATGATTGACATTAAACGGCTCACGTACGCGATTAAGCTTATCTATGATTTCGGCGCTGGCAATTCCATAACCGACGCGCAGGGCGGCAAGCCCATATATTTTTGAGAAGGTGCGCAGGATAATAAGATTCTTGTATTCGTCCATCAACTTAATTGAGTTCGGATATTCCTCACTTTTCACGTACTCACTGTACGCTTCGTCAAGAACTACGAGTACGTGATCCGGAACTTGATTCAAAAAACGGACCAGTTCGGTTTCGGTTATCATCGTACCCGTCGGGTTATTCGGGTTACAAATCCAGATCACGCGCGTCCGCTCGTCAACCTTGGCAAGCATGCCGTCGAGATCGTGCGCCCCTTCAATCGACGGTACTTCAATGACATCCGCCCCTTCAATCTCCGCGTTCGTTTTGTATACCGAGAATGTTGGCACAGCCATAATCGTATTGGTGCCGCCCTGCAAGTAGGCACGCGTAATGAGGACAACAAGTTCATCGGATCCGTTGCCAAAAACAAGTTCATCGCCTTTCACACCAAGAAACGAGGCGACCGCTTCGCGCAACTCAAGACAGGCCCCATCCGGATAAATCGGCAGATGGTCTAATTGCGAAAGCAGAGCTTCGCGTACGTTAGGTGAATATCCAAACGGATTTTCATTGGACGCGAGTTTAATCACCTCGGTGAGGCCTAGCTCCCGCTTTACGTCTTCAATTGGTTTGCCGGGTTCATATACTGGTAAATTTACAATCTGCGATTTAGGAATCATATATTCACCTCATTAAATATGCAGTCTATTCCTTTCATCATACCGCAGAGTGAAGCTGTTTTACAAATATTTTTACGTCGTTCAACGCCTCCTCCAAAGAATCAGGAGCGATCAGCCGGGGTGAAAGTTCACGGATTTTTTCAATCAGAGCACTGCCGACAATAAACCCGTCGCTGTATGGCGCCAGCCGCTCGGCCTGTTCACGGCTTGAAATTCCGAACCCAACCGCAACAGGAACACCTGAATAGCGTTTCACTTCTTCAAGGAAGGGGACGATATGCTCTCCCAATTCTTTTCTAGTACCCGTTACACCGAGCGAAGAGACACAGTACAGGAACCCACGGGCACGGGAGGCGATCATTTGAATGCGCTTCTGCGAGGTCGGAGCAACCAGCGAGATGAGAGGACGGCCATACCTGGCAGCGATCTCTTCCACTTCCTCCGCTTCTTCGAAAGGCAAATCCGGGATAAGAATACCGTCTATATCCGCAGCAGCCATTTCCTCAAATAAACGGTCAATCCCGTAGCGCAACACCGGATTATAGTACGTAAATAAAATAATCGGAATGGTTACCCCTTTTTCCCGCATCGCTCCCGCCAGTTCAATCACCCGCTGAATGGTAACACCGTGGGTGAGAGCCTGTGCGGAAGCAAACTGGATCGTCGGCCCATCGGCAAGAGGATCCGAATACGGCACACCAAGCTCAAGTAAATCGGCTCCTGCTTCCTGCAGGGCGAGCCCAAGCGAAAGGGTTGTTTCAGGTGTCGGGAAACCGGCCGTAATAAAAGGGATGAATGCCTGCCGCCCTTTTGCGAACGCACCCTCGATTCGTTTCGTGCCTCCAGTACTCGTTATCATGCCTGCTCCCCCTTTTCTCTTTCATAGATTTGCGTGACATCTTTATCTCCACGGCCTGAAAGGCACACAACGATGATGCTGTCTTTATCCAGCTCAGGTGCAATCTTTATCGCTTCCGCCACCGCATGGGCGCTCTCGAGAGCCGGGATAATTCCTTCCACCTCGCACAACAAATGGAGGGCGGCGAGCGCTTCATCATCGGTTATCGGACGGTATGCTGCCCGGCCGCTGTCATGCAGGTAGGAGTGCTCCGGACCAATCCCCGGGTAGTCAAGACCAGCGGAAATGGAATAGGGCTCAATAATCTGGCCGTATTCATCCTGGAGGAGATACGTCATCGCTCCATGAATAATTCCTCGGCTCCCCTTGGAAAAAGTGGCGGCATGTTTATCGGTGTCAATCCCGACACCTGCGGCTTCAACGCCGATAAGGGCAACTTCTTTGTCGGCTATAAACGGGTAGAATATGCCCATTGCGTTGCTGCCCCCGCCTACGCAGGCCACGATATAATCGGGCAGGCGATTCTCTTGTGTGAGGATTTGCTCTTTCGTCTCGTCTCCAATAATCCGCTGAAAATCGCGAACCATCTGCGGATAAGGGTGGGGACCGACAACCGAGCCAATCATGTAAAACGTCGTATCAACCGTGCTTACCCAGTAGCGGATCGCCTCACTCGTGGCATCTTTTAGTGTCCGAGTGCCGGAATACACCGGTACCACTTCCGCACCAAGCATTTCCATACGAAATACGTTCAGCTTCTGGCGCTTCATGTCCTCTTCACCCATAAATACTTTGCATGACATACCAAGCCGTGCCGCAATGGTAGCCGCAGCCACTCCGTGCTGACCGGCACCGGTTTCAGCGATAATTGACGTCTTTCCCATGTACTTCGCGAGCAAGCCCTGCGCGATCGCATTATTGATTTTGTGCGCGCCGGTGTGGTTCAAATCTTCCCGTTTTAAGTAGATTTTCGCACCTCCCACTTTTTCCGTGAGGCGTTCGGCAAAATAAAGCGGAGTCGGCCGACCGGAATATTGGCGCAGAAATGCAGACAGTTCTTTCTGAAATCCGGGGTCGGTCATCACTTTTTCATAGGCGGTTTCCAGCTCGTCGAGCGCATTGACGAGCGTCTCCGGAACATAGCGGCCGCCAAAAGCGCCAAATCTTCCTCTTATTTTCTTTTCAAGCTCTGCTCCGTTCATCGCATAACGCCCTTTCTATTAAAGTTTGAATTTTGTCCGCGTCTTTCCTGCCATCGGTTTCTACCCCGCTTGAAACATCGATACCGTCGGGATTATATTTTCGTACCAGTTCGGCAACATTTCGCTCGTTGATGCCCCCGGCAACGATAAGCGGCAACCCGTGGGTTTCGCACCATGCACGGTATGGGGTCATTTCATCCCACGCAAACGCTTTGCCTGTTCCCCCTGCCTGAGACGTTGTAACAGTATCTAGCAGTACATAATCGACGATTCCCAGGTAAGAATCAAGCACAGAGCTGATTTTATATTCCTCATCGTCACAGGGATTGTCAGAGTTATGCTGCATGCCGCCAGGTTCGTTAATCCCAAACACCTTAATTAATTGGCAGCCAAATTGTTCTTTTACGCGTTGACAAAAAGCCGGGGAAGCTTCACTGTGAAGCTGAACGATATCAAGCCGCGCCGTGTTAAAAACAGCTGCGATTTCTTCCAGCGCCGGATCGACAAACACGCCGACGGTTTTTATATCGGATGGAATCAAGCCAGCCAGCTCCTGCCAGCGCGACGGGGCAACCTGCCGGCGGCTTGGAGCGAAGACAAAACCGAGCCAATCGACGGACAGCCTCCGTTCAACAATTTCTGTAATCGTATCAGCCTGCGTGATTCCACATATTTTGACGAGCGGATGTTTCGTAAACAAACCGGTCATACGAGAACGTCCTTTTGCACCGGTGCAGGCCCGACCAGGTTGAACACAGCACCGGTAACGTCAGCCTGACGCATAAATGTTTCCCCGACGAGAACACCGTCCACATTGGATTGATGCAGCAGGGCAATATCTTCTTTCGTGCGGATTCCGCTCTCACTGATTCTTATTATAGACGAAGGAATCTTGGTAATTAACCGGAACGTATTCGACAGCGAGGTGGTAAACGTTTTTAAATCGCGGTTGTTAATGCCGAGTAAATCCGGTTCAATGCTGCTTAACACGCCGTCAAGTTCACGTTCCGTATGCACTTCCACGAGAATCTCAAGGCCTACATTGCCCGCTTCACGCGCCAGTTCACTCATTCGCTGTTTATCGAGAATGGCCGCGATGAGAAGAACCGCATCCGCCCCATTGGCCCTTGCCTCATAAATTTGCAGCGGGTCGATGTTGAAGTCTTTGCGCAAAAGAGGGATAGGCTTTGTGAGATTATGCTTTATTGCAGCAAGATAGGATACATCACCCTGAAAAAAAGTCTGGTCGGTTAAAACGGAAATCGCTTCTACATTTGCATCCGAATATCGACTGGCAATGTCAACCGGATCGAAATACTCCCGAATTACTCCTTTGGAAGGCGATGCTTTTTTAACTTCTGCAATCACACCGACAGGACGCGTACGGTTGCGAAAACGTTCTTTCATCGAAATACACGGAGGAAGTGCCGCAATATGCTGCTCCATATCCCGGACGGTAAGCCGTTCTTTTAATAAAGCCACTTCCTGCTGTTTTTGCGCGACAATTCTATGAAGCATGGCTGACACCTCCTGTTACCTCTATAAGCTGCTGCAGCTTTTGTTTCGCTTTCCCTGAGTCAATAACATCCCTTGCCTGTTTGACCCCTTCGCCAATCGATGAAACCTGCTCGTTTAAATACAGGGCTGCTCCGGCATTGAGTAGCACAATGTCGCGATATGCCCCTTTTTCACCGTTGAGCACCGCCCGAATAATTTTAGCGTTCAAATCTGCGGCCCCGCCCGCTACTGCCTGCAGCGGATAGGTGGGCAAACCGAAAATATCAGGCTCAATCCGGTAGTCTGCAATGGTTCCGTGGTCGAGTTCGACCACATGGGTCGGACCACTAATGCTAATTTCATCAAGCCCGTCTTCTCCCGTAACGACAAGCGCACGCTTGACACCCATCTCAGCCAGAACTTCGGCAACCTTATGCCCAAGATTGTGGTCGTAGATTCCAATCAGCTGACGGTCAGCTCCTGCCGGATTGGTCAGCGGGCCAAGCAGATTGAAAACGGTGCGAAACCCAATTTGTTTGCGGGGCTCTACCGCATGTTTCATCGCCTGGTGGTACTGGGGAGCAAACAAAAAGCACAGGTTCGTCTCTTCCAGACACCGGGTTGCCTCCTCCGGCGTTAACGTAATGCTTACACCGAGCGCTTCGAGTACATCGGCGCTCCCACTCTTGCTGGATACGGCCCGGTTTCCATGCTTGGCGATGCGCACTCCGCCTGCCGCCGCTACAATGGCAGAAGCGGTAGAAACATTGAATGAAATACCGCCGTCCCCGCCGGTTCCACATGTATCAAGCAAATAGTCGCGCGATGTATCAATGGACGCTGCCTTGTTTCGCATCGTCTGTACGAAACCAACCATTTCTTCCACCGTTTCATTTTTCATGCGAAGTGCCGTTAAAAAGCTTGCGATTTGCAGGGGAGTCGCTTCCCCTTCCATAATCAGACGCATCGCGAGACTCGCTTCCTCGCGTGTTAACGATACACCGGCCACAACCCGGTGCAGAAGGTCTTTAAACATCCACGCTCATCTCCTCTACTCTCATCATTTGCTCTGCTAAACTCAATGCATGAAACATGGCCCTTGCCTTATTTCTCGTCTCTTCATACTCATTTTCCGGAATCGAGTCGGCTACGATGCCTCCCCCGGCCTGCACATATGCCTGGCCGCCTTGAAACACAATGGTTCGAATTGCAATGCAAGAATCAAGATTTCCATTGAAACTAAAATATCCGATGGCACCGGCATAGATGCCGCGGGATTCCTGTTCGAGTTCATTAATAATTTCCATCGCCCTGATTTTCGGCGACCCTGAAACGGTCCCGGCCGGGAAACATGACAGCAGGGCATCAAAGGAATCCTTCCCTTCTGCCAGCCGCCCGCTTACATGTGAAACCATATGCATGACACGCGAATACAATTCGATCACCATTTGTTCGCTCACTTCAACGCTGCCAAAACGTGAAACTCGGCCCACATCATTGCGCCCCAGGTCAAGCAGCATCAAATGTTCAGCCCGCTCTTTCTCATCTGCCAGAAGGTCTTCCCTTAACCGTTCATCCTCGGCCTGGTCACTTCCGCGCGGCCGGGTGCCCGCGATCGGGCGGACGTCCACTTTATTCCCGGTGACTTTTACGAGCAATTCCGGCGAAGTGCCGACAACTGTTGCATCTGACGTTTGAAAATAGTACATGTAGGGGGAAGGGTTTGTCACGCGCAATATCCGGTAGACAAACAGCGGGTCGGACTTTGCAGGGGCTTGAAACCGCTGGGACAGCACAACCTGAAAAATATCGCCTGCTGCAATGTATTCTTTTCCCCGGCGCACCATTTCCAGATAAGTTTCTTTTGAAATATTGCTAACAACCGGAATCGGTTCGACCGACTTTGGAATATTATCGACGCGCTGCAAGGAAAAGGAACGTTCTGTCATTTGTTTGACAATTTCCATAATGCGCCTGCAGCATTGTTCATAGGCGGATTTAATTTCTCCTTCATTCGCCTGTTCTTCGACATACAGATTGACAATGACCTGCACTTCCTGTTTCAAATGGTCGTATGCAATGACCTCGTCGACAAAAAACATATGGATATCCGGAAGCTGCAGCGAACTTTTTTTGGGTTTCGGCAATTTTTCAATATGCTGCATCGTATCATACCCGAGAAAGCCGATTGCCCCTCCGGTAAATGGCGGCAATTGACTGTCCTGCGGGCTGCGGTAATGGGAAATCCGGGAACGCAACAGTTCCAGGGGATTGCCCTCCATTTTTTCCGTTTTCCCGCAGCGGTGTGTGAATTCAATCGTCGTGTCTTTCGTTTTCACGGTTTGAAATGGATTGATGCCAATAAAGGAGTAGCGGGCCCAGCGCTCCCCGCCTTCTACACTCTCGAGCAGGAACGTATCGTCCGCGCGAAGCGTCTGATACAGCTGAATCGGGGTAACCTGATCGGCTAAAAACGTATAGCGAATCGGGATCAGGTTGTATGTTTGACGAAGTTCGAGCACTTCATCAACAGTTGGAGTATACATTTGGCGCTTCACCTCTTCTTTCATGATGAAGAGGGCCTTGGAGGAAAATATGCAAATAAAGTCCGGAGCACAACGCTCCGGACAGACGTATCCCGTTCAATACAAACAGATTATGTCTCTCCTCAGGCTCTACTCTTCTCAACTCACACTTAACGGCCGATAACGGCGGGCTGTTCTGTCGGTCTATCTCTCAACTCTGCTTGCTCTACCATATCTGTTTATGGTTGTTTTTATAATAAATGTGTTCTACTTTTCTGTCAACACTTACTTTCTTTCAAGTTGTTTTCTCTAGCGTGTAAATCCGGGCGCAGAACAACGGCACCTTCTAAAAAGACATGGTGGATTTCCCCAATCGTTTTTTCCGTATTGATAAGCATCATCACCCGGATGCACCGCTCCAGACCGCCCGGAACGGAAATCTCTGTCGAACACATCAGAGGGACGAGATCCCACCCGGAAATACAGCGGACAGCCCGTGCCGGAAAGGCAGCGTTTAAGTCCTGAGTAACCGTGATAACGACACTGGCTACATCTTCCGCTTCAATTTCGTTGACTTCAATCATTTTTCGAACTAACGTTTCCGTTCCGCTAAGTATTTCCTTTTCCTCGTTTGCAGGCACGGTAATCGCACCGCGAACACCACGTACAGCCATTTAGCTTCCTCCTTTTAATTCATGTAGCACTTCACACACCGGTGCTTCCGGCACATCTTTTTTTATGACAACCTTGCCGATTGCAGCGGGCAGAACAAATACAAGTTTCCCGTTCTCCCCTTTTTTGTCGCGGCGCATGACTTCAATAATGGTTGGGATGTCTAAATCTTCGGTTAACCGTACGGGCAGCTTGAAATCTTCCAGAATGGTTTGCGTTCGACGGCTAATATTTTCAGCCAATCCGAGTTTTTCAGCCAGACGGGCGGCAGCCACCATACCAATGGCGACAGCTTCTCCATGGTTTATTGTTCCATACCCTGTGAGTGATTCAAATGCGTGGGCAAACGTGTGCCCAAGGTTTAAAATCGCGCGCAGGCCGCTTTCCCGCTCATCTTTCGACACAACGGCCACTTTAATGCTGCAGGCCCGGTAAATCGCTTCCTGGAGCAGCGAGTGGTCAAGCGCCTGTAAACCCGCCGCATGTTCTTCTATCCACGTTACGAACGATTCGTCCCACAGCAGGCCGTGCTTAATTACTTCGGCAAAGCCGGCTGCCACTTCCCGCGCAGGCAGGCTCGTAAGTAGAGCCGTGTCATACGCAACAAATTTTGGCTGGTGAAAAGCTCCAATCACATTTTTGGCCAGCGGATGGTTAACCGCGACCTTGCCGCCCACACTGCTGTCGTGTGCCAGTAAAGTGGTGGGCACCTGTACGAAGTCTACACCTCGCATGTACGCGGCGGCTACGTAACCTGTCAAATCCCCGACTACCCCGCCGCCCAAGGCAATAAAAACAGATTTGCGGTCAAGCCCCGCTTCTAGCGCACGGGTGATCATCTGTTCAAATACGGGTAAACTTTTTGCTTTTTCACCCGCGGCAACGACAGCGTGCGATACGATATAACCTGCAACGGTCAACATATGTTCAACCTTGTTCAAATACAAGGGGGCAACATTCTCATCTGTAATTATAAACAGCCGCCTGTTCGTGCCGATCCCCTGTTCCCTGAAAAGGCGGGGCAATTCATCGACCGCACCCGGGCCGATCCAAATCGGGTAGGACCGTTCCCCTAAAGCGACTTCAAGGCATTTCAATGACCGGGTATCTTCCATCTTTAAAACCTCTCCACATATTCAACATATCGCTTGTAGTTATCTTTCATCTCTTCTAGCGAGTCCCCGCCGAATTTTTCCATGATCGCTTCGGCCAGCGTCCAACACACGACAGCCTCGGCCACCACACTCGCGGCGGGAACCGCACAGCTATCCGAACGCTCGATGCTGGCGGCGAACGGTTCTTTCGTATCGATGTCCACGCTATTCAACGGCTTGTATAGCGTTGGAATGGGCTTCATCACCCCGCGAACAACAACTGGCATCCCGTTCGTCATTCCGCCTTCAAGTCCACCCGCCCGATTCGTGCCACGGGTATACGTTCCTTGTTCATTTAAAATGATTTCATCGTGAACCTGGGATCCCGGACGTTCAGCGGCTTCAAAACCGATACCGATTTCGACGCCTTTAAATGCCTGGATGCTCATAACGGCCTGGGCAAGGCGCCCGTCAAGCTTGCGATCCCACTGCACATGGGTTCCCAGCCCGACCGGAAGACCGTCCGCCTGCACCTCGACAATACCGCCAAGAGAATCGCCGTCCGCCTTTGCCTTATCGATTAAATCCATCATTTTCTGTGTAGCTTCCGGATCGGCGCAGCGCACAGGGGATTCCTCTGTGACGCGAATTAACTCTTTAAGATCAAGCTGAAGCCGTTTGGCTTCCACTTCTCCAATGCGCAGCACTTGACCTGCAACAACAATGTCGAATTGTTCTAACAATTGGCGGGCTACCGCCCCGACTGCTACACGAATCGCTGTTTCACGGGCGCTGGACCGCTCAAGAATATTTCGCATATCACGCTGATTGTATTTCAGAGCCCCGTTCAAATCCGCATGACCCGGGCGAGGGCGTGCTACACGGCGCTTATCTTCCTCATCATCGATCGGCTCCACACTCATAATTTTTTCCCAGTGCGTCCAATCTTTATTTTCCACAACGAGGCAAATGGGCGCCCCGGTTGTTTTTCCATGGCGAACGCCTGCAACGATTTTTACTTCATCCTTTTCGATTTGCATCCTCCGCCCACGGCCGTGCCCTTTCATCCGCCGCAGCAATTGTTCATTAATTTTCTCAATGGAAAGGGGCAAATTGCTGGGAACCCCTTCAATAATTGCGGTTAGTTGTGGTCCGTGTGACTCTCCTGCTGTTAAATAACGCATGAATTTTCTCTCCCATCCTTTAACGCTTTTATGTGCTATTATAGTATAGCAATTCGGAAAATCATAGGGGGGGAATGTCGAGCTACCCAGATGTTTCGGACAGGGTACCCCTTTTTTGGCAGAACACGGTCAGTTGCAGCTTCCTCGCAAAGGAAAGACGTACAAAAAATAAAACGGACCATTCCATTCCAGCCACCTATACTTTTTTGTAAAAGAACGTGTCCTCCGACTCAAAACGGTACTGCTGCGGCTGAAAAATTTGTTCGGTACTACCGACGAACAGCACACCGCCGGGCCGCAAAGAATCGCTGAATTTATGGTAGAGTTCGTTCTTCGCCTCTTCCGTAAAATAAATCATGACATTCCGGCAGACGATTAAATCGTAATTTTTGTCAAAAGGGTCGGCAAGCATGTTGTGTTTTTTAAATTTGATCACTCGCTTGATCTCGTCAGAAATCGCAAACATCGGAGGTTCTTTGCGGAAATATTTGTTTACCAAATCCGGCGGCGCATCCTGCAAAGAACGTTCGGCATAAAGGCCGCGTTTCGCCTTGGCAATGGCGCCCTCGTCAAGGTCGGTCGCCGTTATATCCACTTGGGAAAGCGGCATAAACCGCGAAAATAACATCGCGAGTGAATACGGTTCTTCGCCTGTTGAACAAGCCGCACTCCAGCATTTAATCTTTCCTTTTTCCTTCAGCAGGCGGGGAATGATTTTTGTTTCCAGCACCTTCCATCGGCTCGGATTACGAAAAAATTCGGACACGTTAATCGTCATCCGGTCCAAAAATTCGTTAAACAGTTCCGGATTTTTTACCATTCCTTCAAAGAAACCGGAAAAATCATTGAATCCCCGCTTCATCCGCAACGAAGTCAATCTGCGTTTCATTTGTGCCTCTTTATACAATGCCAGGTCAATGCCTGTTTTTTTCTTTACTTTCTCTATAAATTGGAGAAAATCTTTATCTTCCATCGCCACATCCCCTTTGTCTCCCAAACCATTTTCTATTTATTCGTGCAATGTTCGCCTTCTCCTTCTTATTGTACAGGAAAAATGAGAAAAACTCGCGGGCGTTGCCGCTCGTCCTTTTTCTGCAGGG
>NZ_KE387174.1:0-45463 GCF_000430625.1 Aneurinibacillus terranovensis DSM 18919 | reverse complement strand
GGCACACTCCCGCGAGTTTTTCTCAGGTGACCCATGGAAGGAAAGTATATGTTGCTTTAACACTGTAAAGCAACATATACTTTCCTTAACGGTAAAGAAAACTTGGCTAACGCCAAGCGGGAGGCGCCGGCGATAGCCTTAACTGCATTTATGTAGCTAAGAAAGGCAAGCTTTCTTACCTACTAAAAAAGACCCGTTATCACCGGGCCTTTTTCTTAGAAGCTTAAATCCACTTGTTAATCGTTTTTTCGTATTGTGTCAGTTCGTTTTCTTTAAACCAGAGAGCCACTTCACGTTCAGCGGTTTCCGGTGCATCTGAACCGTGGATTATATTCATTCCCATGCTGATTCCATAATCGCCGCGAATCGTTCCAGGAGCGGCATTTACCGGATTGGTGGCTCCCATCATATTGCGCGAGGTTGTAATCACGTTCTCGCCTTCCCATACCATAGCGAATACCGCGCCTGAAGTAATGAAATCAACGAGTTCGCCAAAGAAAGGCTTTTCTTTATGTTCAGCGTAATGTTCTTCCGCCAATTCACGGGATACGTTCATCAATTTTGCACCGATTAAGTGAAATCCTTTCTTTTCAAAACGGGTGACAATTTCACCGACAAGGTTGCGTTGTACGCCGTCGGGTTTAACCATCAAAAACGTGCGTTGTTTAGCCATAAAGATGATCCTCCATCCGTGTTCACTATGTATTCATGCGATTTCATTCACACAACGAAAATTTTAACAAATCGCACCAGGGATTGCAACTGCTCTATGCCTGTCTTTCCACGATAAACCGGGCAATTTTAAACAGGGCATCCCTATTTTTATTCGCGGGTAATTCATCGAGTGCGGCCATACCGCGGGCAAGGTAGCGCTGTGCCAATTCATAAGCATAGCGGATGCCTTCTCCCTGGCGAATTTCATAAATGGTCTGCTCAAGCGCCCGGTCGTCCGCAAGTAAACCGTCCTGCACCCGGTTTCTTAGGTCGTTCGCCAGGGAACTGTGATGGTACATATACAGCGCGGGCAGGGTAATGTTGCCCTGGCGCAGGTCACTGCCTGCCGGCTTCCCCAGCTTTTTGACATCCCCGGTAAAATCAAGGATATCATCGGTAATTTGATACGCCATCCCCACATTGTATCCATACGTATACAGGCTCCGCACCGCTGCCTCAGTGGCTCCGGCGGCGATTCCTCCCAGCTGGCAGCTGATCGCGATCAAGAGGGCGGTTTTTCGCTTAATACGGCGCAGGTATCGCCGCAAATTCTGATTCCAATTGTTAAAATCACGAATTTGTTCAATTTCTCCGAGAGTCATCTCGACAATGGAGCGGGATAATATCTTATGGATTCGGGGATTGGTCAGCTCGGTCGCAATCATTAAAGCACGGGCAAGAATATAATCGCCGGTATACATGGCAATCCGGTTGTCCCACTGGGCTTTTACCGTCGGTTTCCCGCGTCTGAGATCCGCGTCATCAATGACATCATCATGAACGAGTGTAGCCATATGTATAAGTTCCAGTGAGACCGCTACACTTTTTAACTTTTTTATATCATACGTTCCAAACTGTCCCCCCAGTAATACGAAGACAGGACGAATCCGCTTTCCACCTGCCTTAAGCAGATGGCTGGACGTCTTCGACAGCACTGGTTCTTTCGTGTTTACCGCATTCTCCAGCTCGCGTTCAATATAGTTCATGTCTGACCGGAAAGGAAAAAATATATCTGCTAGTTTCATTGCATCCACCTAATCTACCTTATACTAATTTGCAGCTCGAATTCCATACCTTAACACGCACCAGTGTCGGCAAAAGACCCGCCCCAAGTCTCCGCCGCACATGTAATAAAATCAATGGTACCGGATTTATAATCTCACATCCCCCAGCGGCGAAATAGATCATGCGGCACATCGAGTGTATCGAGCACTTTGCCAACCACAAAATTAATGAGATCATCCATGGTCTGCGGTTTGTGATAGTAACCCGGCATAGCCGGTACGATACGGGCACCAAGCTGCGAGAGGCGAAGCATATTCTCAATCTGAACCGAATGGAGCGGTGTTTCCCGCGGTACAATCACAAGTTTTTTCCCTTCTTTCAGCATCACATCAGCCGTGCGTTCAAGCAAATTGCCCGACGCACCGTGCGCAATGCCTGACAGAGTACCCATTGAACACGGAATCACCACCATCCCATCCGCACGGTACGATCCGCTCGCAACAGGGGCTGTGAAGTCACGCAGCGTATGATAGTGCAATTCACCACCCGCCGGGTTAAAGCGGGTGCGCAGAATCTTCTCACGGTCTGTGGTATCCCATCCTAGTTCTTCATGGAACACCTGCCATCCGGCTTCCGTAATGATGAGGTGGACCTTATAGTCGTGCTTAAGAAGTTCCTGTGTCAGACGAACCCCGTAAATCGCACCGCTTGCACCTGTAATGCCTACAACAATAATCCTTTTCATCTCATCACCAGGTCGATAAACGTAAAGGCAAAAACCAATACGCTAAGCACGCCGTTCATCGTAAAAAAAGCCGTATTCAATTTAGAAAGGTCCGTCGGCTTCACAAGACTGTGTTCATAAATAAGGATAAGAGCTGAAATCAAAATCCCAATGCCAAACCATATTTTTAGGTTGGTTAAAAAATAAAGAACAACAAACCCAATAATTGTAAAAACATGAAACAGACGGGCAAGTTTCAGCGCTCTGGCCACACCAAAATAGCTCGGAATCGAATAAAGTCCGCGCTGCCTGTCAAAGGAAACATCCTGGCACGCATAAATGACATCAAAGCCCGCCGACCAAAAAGCAACCGCAGCAAACAATATCAGACTGATTCCGTCTACTTCCCCTGTAACCGCAACCCATCCGCCAAGCGGGGCCAGCCCCAAGGCAACGCCAAGCACAATATGGCACGCCCACGTAAATCGCTTCGTAAACGAATAAAACACCAGAAAGAAAACGGCAATAGGCAAAAGCTCCATGGTTAAGCGGTTCAGTTGAGATGCAGCTATGAATAGAAGCACGAACGAACCGATAATAAAAAAGACTACTTCTTTCACACTGAGAAGCCCGGCAGGGAGGGCACGCATTTTTGTGCGAGGATTTTCCCCGTCAAACTTCCGGTCAATCAATCGGTTTAATGCCATAGCCGCGCTGCGGGCGCCTACCATGGCGACGATAATCCAGAAAATCTGCCCCCATGAAGGCCAGGTTCCCTTCACAACATAACTTCCAAGAATCGCTCCCATAAAAGCAAACGGCAGCGCAAAAATGGTATGCTCGAATTTAATCATTTCCAGAATAATACGCAACTTCTTCATAAGTTCACCTGCTTTTTAAATCCAATATGCAGGGCCGATACCCCGCCAACGAATAGTTTTGTCTGTACATTCTCAAGTCCGATTTCACGGAAGGTGTCCGCCAGCTGCCGGCTATCAGGGAAGTTGGTAAGAGATTGCGGCAGCCAGGCATATTCGTCGTATTTATTTACAACCAGTTTAGCGACAATCGGTAAAAGACGATAAAAATAAAAATAAAACAGTTTACGATAAGGGATAAACGGAGGCTTGCTCACTTCCAGCGAAACAACCTGTCCACCCGGTTTGACTACGCGCATCATTTCGCGGAGAACCTGCTTATAGTCGGGCACGTTGCGCAATGCGAACCCGATCGTCGCATAATCAAACGAATCATCCGGGTACGGAATTTTCATCGCATCTCCGTTCAATAGTGTAACGTTTTTCATGCCTCTCTGCCGGATTTTGTGTTCACCAATGTCGAGCATGTTCTGGCTAAAATCCAGGCCGACTACCTCGCCTGTCGGGCCAACGGCTTCGCCCAGGCTTACCGTCCAGTCACACGTTCCACAGCATATATCGATAGCTTTCTGACCATGTTTAACGCCCATGCGCTGATTCGTATACTTCCGCCAGGCGTCATGGCGACCGAAGCTAATAACCGAGTTCATACGGTCATAGTCTTTCGCAATCGTTTCAAAGACATTATGTACAAACTCCGCTTTTTCTTCTCCTTGTATCGTGTCTTTCATCCTTATGTTACATCTCCTCTGCCCTTGCATCCAGGTTATCCAAGACAGACGCATAGTCATCAAGCAGATATTTCAGCTCACTTTTCAGTTCTTCACTTCCGAGCAGACCGATTAGCTTGCGGCAATGGTGCAAAGCTTTATGAATGCGGTGAATCAGCATTTTGTACCCGTGGTACGTCCCTTCGTCATGGCTGAGCAGCATCAGGTATGGACCGTGCGGCTGATTCCATTTATACGCGTTATATTCGGTAACCAGCAATTCGATCGTATGCATTTGCATGACAAATTCCATCCACTCAGCCTTTCGATCATCTGCCAGCGATTCGATAAACGACCGGACCAATTCCGATTCAATCCAAACTTTTGCTTTAAGATAGTCTTCTGCCTTGAGATCCCTGCTTTGATACAGAGATATTTTCCGCTCGTTAATTCGCTCGATGCTGTCGGCTAAGCTTCGGATAACAGATACATCTTCCATTTCAGCGAGCAGGAAATAATAAAGGCTGCTAAAATAGTCACCGGCTAAAACCGTAAGCTGCCGTGAACGGATTCCGCTGAGCGTGGTTTCCTTTTCAACACTTACATTGTCATGTGTGTCAAGTCCCAGTTGAATCAGCATGGTTGTCACAATATAGCGTTGAATCGTGTCCTTTGCCAGGCCACACTGGTGTAAGAAAAAGTAAAGAAGGCAAACGCGAAGCGGGGAAATCGCCGGGTTGTCAACGTATTGTATAAGTACGCTGTTTTCGGCATTCCGCTTAATTAAGCCTATAATTTCTGATATTTCTTCTTGAAAATCACTTCTCACAAAATTCATATTTACATCCCCCATAGTTACATACCACTACCGAAAACACACCTATAAAGTATACCATACAAGCGCGTCTACTACATATGATAATTATATATTTATTATCGGGAATTGATAAAGTACAGAATTAATAAGGATGTACGGCATTGGCGCCGACTAGCATTAGTGGCCCTCATACGCTAAAAATAAGCAGGCCACAGCTATTTAAAGAAATGGAAGGTGCCTGCTTATTTTGCCTGGGCTATTCAGATTTTTTGCCGGTGGCTGATAATTCGTCTACGAGGGTGTCAATTTGGCCGCAACTCGTCTGTACAATGGCTTTGCCCCGAATTTTAATCGCTGACGTGTGTTCGGTGAACTGGGCGACCATAATTTCACCTTTGTCAAGTTTTTCTGAATGGTGGAATTTCGTTGCTTCCCCCCGGGTCAAACCAATTACATTCACACCGTTTTCTAAAGCTTTGATAATGATAAATTCTGTTGCTGACATGTTCGGGCGCTCCTCCCTCTATCGAAATCTGTCCGGATTTAACTATCTCGTAAAGAAAACTTGTCTAGCGCCAAGCCATAGGCGCAGGCGCTAGCCTTAGTTGCACTCGTGCGTATAAGAAAGTTATACTTTCTTATACGCTAAAAAGGAAACGCTGTCAACCTTATCGGTACCTCGTATATAAGTTGTACGCGTTCCGGCCTTTTTATGAATGCGTATGTGCAGGCCTTGAGAAAAACTCGCGGGCGTTGCCGCTCGTCCTTTTTCTGCAGGGAAGCGAAACGGCCGCTTAGTGACCGGAAGGTCGGACCGACAAAACATCCGGGTACCTCAATGATGGAGACAATTGTCGGTCTGATCGACCTTCCGGCCACACACTCCACATCGAAAAAGCAACGTTCGGCACACTCCCGCGAGTTTTTCTCAGGTGACCCATGGAGGAAAGTATATGTTGCTTTAACACTGTAAAGCGACATATACTTTCTTTAACGGAAATAAAGAAGCCCTGCACAAAGGTGCACGGCTTCTTCGTCTATTCATGATTAGAATGAATTAAGGAATCACGATATGTACGCCAATCATTGAATATCTTCCTTCAGCGCCTTACCAGGTTTAAAGGCAGGAACTTTACTTGCAGCGATTTCAATTTCTTCCCCTGTCTGTGGATTACGGCCTTTGCGGGCGGCACGCTCACGCACTTCAAAATTCCCGAAGCCGATAAGTTGTACTTTATCGCCTGTTTTTAACGCTTCTGTAATCGCATCAAATACAGCGTCAACCGCTTTGGTCGCATCTTTCTTTGTCAGTTCCGCAACTTCGGAAACTTTGGCGATTAATTCCGTTTTGTTCATTATCCATTCACCTCCTCCCACAGGTTACGCTTTACTTGTTATACGTTGTTAACGATTTACCTAATAAATATACGTAATCTCTACATTTATTGTTTATTGGCTTCTCTACCGGGACAAGCTAATCTTAATATAGAAAACGCAGCAGTTCAAGGGATTTTCTTTCGATTTTCTCTCCGATTTTGCAATTCGGCTGTTTGGAAATAGGAAAAAGGCTTCTGCCCTTGAAGGAGAAGCCCGCGAAATTTGGTTATTTGGATCCACTTTTATAGGATAATGGCAATTAAACCGCCAGATCCTTCATTAATGATGCGCTCTAACGTCTCTTGCAGTTTATATCGTGCATTGTCCGGCATCATAGAAAGTTTAGCCGAGATTCCTTCATTGACAATGGAGTTAAGCGAGCGGCCGAAAATATCAGAATTCCAAATCGAAAGCGGGTTCTCTTCAAAATCCTGCATCAGGTAGCGCACAAGCTCTTCGCTCTGCTTTTCTGTACCAATAATCGGGGCAAACTCGGACTCCACGTCCACCCGAATCATATGAATGGACGGTGCCGTCGCCTTCAGTCTTACTCCAAAACGGGAGCCATGGCGAATGATTTCCGGCTCGTCAAGCTTCATTTCCTCAAGGGAAGGAGGTGCAATGCCGTATCCAGTCTGGCGAACCATCGTGAGCGCACCTGAAATCTTGTCATACTCTTTCTTTGCCATGCTAAATTCCTGCATCAGCTGGAGCAAATGGTCTTTACCGCGTATCTCGACGCCGACGATCTCCACTAGGATACGATCATACAATTCATCATCGGCATACAAATCAATTTCCGCAATTCCCTGGCCCATATTCATATCAGCCAGCGCAGCGCGCTCAATAAATTCATAATCGGCAAAGTAGCCAACGACGCGATCCACATCGCGCAGGCGGCGAATATCTTTCACCGTTTCACCGACCGCTTCTTCAAAATTCTTGCGCAACCAGTGATCGTCATGTAGCACCATCACCCAGGAAGGAAGATTGACGTTTACTTCATGGACCGGGAACTCAAAGAGCACTTCCTTAAGAACAGTGAGCCCTTCCCTTTCATCCAGTGTGTCAACGCTCATGGCAAGAACCGGCACATCGTACTTTTCCTCCAATTCAGCCCGAAGCGCAGCGGTTTCCGGGCGGGCCGGCTGTGTCGAGTTAATGACGATGACAAAGGGTTTTCCGACTTCTTTCAATTCGTTGACAACCCTTTCCTCAGCCTCTTCATACTCATGGCGTGGGATTTCGGCAATGGTTCCATCCGTTGTAATGACAAGCCCAAGGGTGGAATGCTCAGTAATCACCTTGCGCGTGCCGAGTTCTGCCGCTTCCTCAAACGGGACTGGCTCATCATACCACGGAGTCGTAATCATGCGGGGTCCGTTTTCATCCTCATAGCCGCGTGCCCCTTCCACCGCGTAACCAACACAGTCTACCAGCCTCACGTTGATATTTAATCCTTCCGCTACTTTAACTTCAACCGCGGTATTAGGCACGAATTTGGGTTCCGTTGTCATGATGGTACGGCCGGCTGCGCTTTGCGGAAGTTCATCCGTTGCGCGAATTCGGTCTGATTCGTGGGCAATGTTAGGAATGACGATCGTTTCCATAAACCGCTTGATAAATGTTGATTTACCCGTACGCACCGGCCCTACAACACCGATGTAGATGTCGCCGCCCGTACGTTCCGCAATATCTTTGAAAATATCTACGCGTTCCACTTCCATACCTCCTCAAAGAATTCGGTTCCACTTCTTGTACATATAAGGACACTACTAATCTTATGAGGGTTGGCATGAAAATAGACCCCTTTTATAAAGAAAACTTGACTGGTACTTTTCTTTCATACGCACCCTTATACTTCATACTATGTGTGCGTGGACGGGGGTATGCTATCGATTTTCTTTCGCCAGCTGCGGTTCCCCGTTAACGAGATGATACGGGAATGATTTCACCGGGGCGAGCGGGGACGAATCAACAAGAATCGAACGAATATCTTCAGAAGGAGCAATCTTTGTCTTCTGCTTTCTACTCTTTAGCGCGAGATTCACATCAATGCTGTAATCAACACCTACAATACCGCGTTCCGTCATGATCAGCGGAAGCTCCTGGTCGTTGGCCGCGTCATGGACCATGGCGGCAGGCGTCCCCAATTTACTAAAGTCGATGTCGTAATAACCGTCCGCTATTTTTTTCCCGAAAGGAAACCTTTTTTTATCGGCAAAATAGCGTGTCACCTGTTCCTGGACGGTCTGCACCTTCTGTGATACGGTCAAATCTACCAGGCGCACCTCCGGCTTCGTCTCCGCGTTCACGAGAATAAACATATAATTTTCCCCCGCTTCAAACGCTATACCCGGAACATAGGGGATGTATTTCGGTTTGAGTTTGGAAAAGTCAACCGGATAGCGTTCAAATGGCGGTGTGGACGCATCCCTTGTTTCAATCGGGAGCACCTGCGTATCTTTTTGAAAACTATCGACGGCATCTTGCACCATTTTAATCTGCTGCAGAGGCGGGACCGAGTTCTCAACGAGCTGATCCCGCGGGTACGAGCAGGCGGATATGAACAGAAAGGACAACAGTGCGAAAATAATAGAACAAGCTCTTTTTTTATTTGCATCATCCATGTACGATTACTCTCCTTGCTTCTGGCTGCGTAGTTGGGCTCGGATGTAGGCTTTCAAGGGGCTCTCCGGCACCTCTACTTTGACCGTTCCCTGCACCAGCGTCTGGCACGCCAGCCGCATGCCGCTTGCAAGGTTGTCATCCCCCAGCATTCTTCTTTCCACTTCTTTCGGCTGCGATACACAGCTATCCGGTGAAATGAATACTTTACACATGGTGCATGAACCGTTGCCGCCGCAGCGCTGTGAGACGACGACGCGCCCCTTCGAAGCGGCGCGCAGTACCGTTTCTCCGAGGCGTACCTCCACGCGTTTTTCCTGTGGACTAAAAGTAATGATTGGCATGAAAAATACAACTCCTGTGGCTTATTAGAACGTGACAAGTACGGCAAGCATTAAAACAAAAGCAACCAGCAAGCCCACGTAGGCCACGGTCGAAAGCGCAAAACGAAACGGTTTGACGGTTATTTTACGGGCCTGTGTAATCGCAAAATTAGAAGCGAACATGACCCCTATTGCGCTAAGCGCATAAAACATTTTCTCCATTGTACCCCTCTTTATCTCCCGCCATAATCGAACTGAATATGCTCACATTATAGCATTAGAAAAACGTGCAAAAAAGAGGGGACACGAGCTGAATCGAACCAAGTAGGGAACATGCGCATAGACTGGAAAGAACGCTCGACAGGAGAGGAGTATGCCGAATGAACGCCCGACGAACGAGAAATCCTTACGGCGCAAGAACAAAACCAAAAAGTAAAACAGGAAAAACCGGCCGTACGACGCAAACACCATCTTCCAAGAAAATACCGGTGGTCCAACAGCCGCAACTCCTTGAACTAAAGGAAGAGAAACCAGCAAAAAAAGACGCCGCGGCCATGCCGGACTGGCTAAAAAACCTCCCGCAGCTGTGGACGAAGTCACCGAAAGAGATACGAAAATCCATTGTTAATGTTCAAGAGTGGTCAAGCCAGATGCGCTCGACCATGGCCGAAATGGAGACGACACTCAACACATTGAACAATATGTTCGGCATGTATGAGCGCTGGTCGGCCAACCAGGCAAAAAACAAAACAAGCGGAGATAAAACACCCCTTTCCCTTTCCAAAATGTTGAATTCGATCGACTTCCGTCAAATTTTAACCGTATTGAATTCTCCGCTCGTTCAAGCGTTTATGGAACTGAGTGGAGAACAAGCCGGAGAGCATTCAGAAGAAGCCGTGGAAACAACGGTGGAGGAAAACAAAGAAGGATAACGCATCCGTTATCCTTCTTTGTTGTGCACCCTGCTTTGTACATGAGAGCGAGTTAGTTTGAGAACCCACTACTACAGTATGTGACCGGGAATATGCTTGTAACACGGTATAACGCCTATTTTGTTTTACATTTTTAGCAGGTTGCTAAGTGTGCTCAAATCGCCGTTTTGCAGTCCCTGGTTATTAATGTAATCAATAATGCGATCTTCTTTGTCTTGGTCCAGAGCAACTCCAGCCATAACAGCCAGCTGCCGCACCAGGTTACGCACCTTTTCTTCATCGGCAAAATCCTCTTTTTTCACACTTCCCGCCAGTGATTCAAGCAATGACATATCAAAGTTTTTCCCCTGCAGCTTATCTAACAATATCTTAGGTATTTTCGCCATCCCGACATCCCCTCTCCTGTAAATGTACACCTACAATATATGAGGGGACAGGAAAAACGTGCCGATTAATGAATCTACTCCTTATGATTAAAGTATGCGAGAGCTACTTCTTCCATTTCGTGTTTCCGCATGCGCCCCATCAGGTCACCCACCGCTTCGCGCGGCGCTTTTCCTTGAAACAGCACACGGTATAGTTCCCGTGTGATTGGCATCTCCACATTAACCTTTTCAGAGAGATGAAAGACCGCTTTTGTTGTTTTAATTCCTTCCACAACCATTCCCATTTTTTGCAGAATTTCTTCCGTAGTCAGACCCTGCGCAATCATATTGCCTGCTCGCCAGTTGCGGCTGTGGTGGCTTGTGGCGGTTACAACGAGGTCGCCAATACCTGCCAGACCGGAAAAGGTAAGGGGATTGGCGCCCAGAACGATGCCGATGCGTCCAATTTCCGCTAGACCCCGCGTCAACAGTGCCGCCTTCGCGTTGTCGCCAAACTGAAGACCGTCGCTGAGCCCTGCCCCGAGGGCGATGATATTCTTCAAAGCTCCGCCAATTTCCACACCAATCACGTCCGGGTTGGTGTAAACGCGAAAACGCCCGGTTATTAACCAATCCTGAACCTGCTCGGCAATCGCCATTGATTCCGAAGCGACCACTACCGTTGTCGGTGATTTAAGCCCTACCTCTTCCGCGTGGCTTGGCCCCGATAACACGGCAATGCGGGCTCGCAAACATTCGGGAACTTCTTCCCGGATAATTTCGCTCATCCGTTTTAACGAACTGATTTCCATTCCCTTTGTTGCATGGGTAATAATGGCATCCTCACGTAAATAGGGGACGAGCCGGCGAACCGTTTCTCTCATGGCATGCGACGGAACGACAAGCAGAATCAATGATTTATCCCGCACCACTCGTTCCAGCGAAGAATCACTTACAATATTTTCGGACAAAAGCACACCCGGCAGATACTGGTTGTTATAATGTGATTCATTTATTTCCTGTGCAAGAGTTTCACGGCGAGCCCACAGATCAACCCGGGGGAAATTCTCCGCAAGCACGGTAGCCAGTGCCGTTCCCCAGCTTCCAGCACCCACAACGGCTACACGGTCCTTTGACTCTACCATATGATCTCCCCCTTTTTTATTTTCCTATTTTTCTCTCTTTGCCCTGAAGGAGCCGCATAATATTCTCATAATGACGGACATAACCGAGTATCGTTATGAGTAAGGTTCCGATTATATAAGGGGCCGGGTTGTTCCATATGTACATCATAATAGGCATAAGCGTAACGAATACAAGTGAGCCAAGCGAAACATAGCGGGTCAGCGCGATAATAACGACTGTTACAATAACTGAAAGCAAAGCCGGTATGGGGGCAAGGGCAAGCAACATTCCAATCGTTGTCGCGACGCCTTTCCCTCCGTGAAATTTAAAGAAAACAGGCCAGTTATGCCCAATGATAGAGGCGACCCCTGCCAGCACGACGACCCAGTTACCTGCGCCGAATATGTGTGCGATCCAGACTGCGGCGGCCCCCTTGGCGGCATCGAGCAGGAGAACGAGGATGGCCGGACCTTTACCGAGCACTCTGAGTGTATTGGTCGCACCCGCATTGCCGCTTCCATAGTCGCGGATATCAATATTGCGGATTCGCTTGGCAACAACAATGCTAAAACTTATCGACCCCAACAAATAACCAACTAAAATGATAAGTACACCCATCGGTTTCTCTTCTCTCCCTATTCTGATTTATTACGGGCCAATATGCGTATCGGAGTTCCTTCAAACGGGAACGCTTCTCTAATTTTGTTTTCCAGATAACGCTGGTATGAAAAATGAAGCAATTCCGTATCGTTGACGAACAAAACAAACGTAGGCGGCTTGACCGCTACTTGGGTAGTGTAATTAATGCGCAGACGGCGTCCCTTATCTGAGGGCGGCGGTGTTACTGTCGTCGCTTCCTGAATCAAATCGTTAAGGATTGACGTTGAAATCCGCATCGAATGCTGCTCGGCCACCTCGGCTACTTTCGGAAGAAGCTGATGCACGCGCTGTTTGGTTTTCGCGGAAACGAACAAAATCGGCGCGTATGATAAATATTTAAATTCTTCCCGGATTTCATCCGTAAAGCGCTTCATCGTTTTATCGTCTTTTTCTACCGCGTCCCATTTATTGACGACGATAATCACTCCGCGGCCCGCTTCGTGCGCGTAGCCGGCAACTTTCTTATCCTGCTCGATAATGCCCTGTTCCCCGTCCAGAACGACCAGCACCACATCGGAGCGCTCCATTGCCCTGAGTGCGCGCATGACGCTGTATTTCTCCGTCGATTCATACACCTTGCCGCGCTTGCGCATGCCGGCGGTATCGATGAGCACATACTTCTGTTCGCCGACAGTGAAAGGGGTATCGATCGCATCCCGCGTTGTACCCGCAATATCACTGACGATAACACGTTCCTCGCCCAGTATCGCGTTGACAAGCGATGATTTACCCACATTCGGTCGGCCAATCAACGATACGCGAATGACATCTTCATCGTATTCATCCTCCTGATATGCCGGAAAATGTTTAACCACCTCGTCCAGCAAATCACCTATTCCGATGGCATGTGCACCGGAAACCGGATAAGGTTCGCCGAAACCAAGCGAATAAAACTCGTAAATATCATTTAAGCGATTCGGATTGTCGATCTTATTGACCGCAAGAACGACCGGTTTCCCCGAACGGAACAGCATTTTCGCCACTTCCTGGTCTTGATCGGTGATCCCTACCGTTCCATCTACAATAAAAATAATGACATCAGCTTCATCAACGGCAAGCTCTGCCTGTTGCCGGATAGAATCGAGCAGAATATCGTGGTCACCAAAATCAATTCCACCCGTATCAATGAGGTGGAACCGGTGTTCCAGCCATTCACCCATGCTATACAGACGGTCACGCGTAACCCCCGGGACATTTTCAACAATGGCCAGACGTTGTCCTACAATGCGGTTAAAAATTGTCGACTTCCCCACATTCGGGCGGCCGACAATTGCTACTACTGGATATGCCATACTAAATTTTACCTCTCTTATTAGACGTCCTATTTATCATAAAATGAAACAGTAAGACAAGCAAGAAAAACAAATGTACTTTATACTTGCTGTCCATTCAATGCTTCACAATGATAAGCGTATCTGTTGTTACCTCGTGCGCCGTACCGTCGAGAATTTTCTCAAGCGTGAAGGCAATCCCCTGCATTTCCTCTTCCGAAGCGGCGTGAAAAATCGGTGCCCCTCCGCCCACGTTTCCGGAAGCCATCGTAATGACGGCCAGAATATAGCTTTGAAGTGATTCGGACATTGCTTTCGCTCCTCTTTGTTTCCTATCTTCCTGCCGTTTTGTCTGCTTCACCCGGCAAACGAATCGCGCTATCAAGCACGAGAACTCTCTGCAGTACCCTCTTAATTTTGTCCGCATCCTTTTGTTGCGGCAGCAGCAAAAGGCCGATTCTTCCATCATTCATATCTCTTTTTGCAAGGGGGACGAGCGCAGGTTCCCCGGAATCGCGGTAGACTCCAAATACGGCGGAAATATCGTGCAGCATCGCCTGGCGTTGACCGAGGTTCGCAACGGTGACAATGCTGTTAAAGTTTTTTGGCTTCACGATCATTCCTATGCCCCGCTCCGCAATAAGTTTTCGGTCTGCTTTGAGGCCGATGTTCATGATATAAATCGTGTCAACGTATACATTAGGCCCCTCTATCCGCACAGAAGCCTCTTCAATGTCGGCAATATCGGCCAATTCCTTCCCCGTCATTTTCCGTTTATCAATTACAAGCGTCACAAGCGCGGCGGCCACCGCCCAAATCATGCCGAGCTCGATTGCAACGAGTGTGGTTACGATAGACGTAAACATCACAAGATAATTTCTCCCTTCAAACGCCTGTGCAATTCCTTCGATATAGGAGGCGCCGCGCGGCACGAGTTCCATTGAATCCAGCTGCTGCAGGCTATTGCGCTCCATATTCCGCACATCGCGGAATTGCTGGGCCGCCAAGCCAAGAAACGTGACAGCCGCCCAGTTGGAAGACAGAATCGACGGAATCGCCACCGCGCCAATACTTGCCGCCATAAATCCAAGCGTAATATGAATAATGCGACCCTGCGGATACGTAGGGTACTGCCGGTAATCGGTACGCATCATCATCAGGCGGGCAATCGTGCCGAATGTCACGCCGAGCACGACGGGAATTGTATAATCGTGCATTTTTTATCTCCCTTTTCGCAGGAGCAACTTACGCGGATTAGTCAACCGTGTCAGAATAACGGAAGTAAATTGTTTTCCGACCGTTGAAACCAGGAGGGAAAGCAATAGTACATCTATGAAAGATAAGTCGCCGACAGTCACTTCCCCCGCCTGACTGTACAGCCAGACCGAATCAAAGATTTCCATCATACACAGGCCAAGCCCTGTCATGATAAAGGTGTGTGATATATCGTACGCAAGAAAAAATGTGATCACAAGCGACGCAACAGCAACAAAATACGGCTGCGCCATAAATTGCAGGACAGGGTCAAGCTGCAGTACATAGCGCAGGAGGAACAGGCTGACGCCTACAAGCATAGCTGACGGGAAGAGATAGAGTCTAACCTCGTAACCCTCCCGCCCCCAAAACATCATAAACAGGCCGAGCCATAGAATGTAGCCCAGGCTTACGGATACGCCTGATGTGAAAGGAATGGCGCAGCTGCTCAGCAGGCAGCCAACCGGCAGCGCGAACAGAAACAGAGCTGGTTTGATGCAGAGCGACCGGAAAACAGGTTGTAAACTGCCCATCCAATACAGCACATAAATAATAAATAAACAAAGCAAGGATAAATAGCCAGGATTCATGCGTTGTAAACTCCTTTATGATTGTTCTTTCTGCTCCTTACCTAGTATGGCCAAAAAAAGAGACTTTCCTAACCGTTTTTCGCGTGTTAGAAAAGTCCTTTCCCGCCTGTCATTGCGGTTTCGTTATCCCGTTCTGTCCGGCAAAAAGGCGGCTGTCGATGCCGCGCTGCTTCGCCCAATGATACGTTTCCCCCGTTATCACCAGGGGGATACGCTGCAATGCAGCCAAGGAAGTCGCTCCGAGGGCGCACATAATCATCGATAGCTGCTCATGCAGCGTGCAGATATATGTATAGGCCCCGTCTATGTTTTCATTCGCCGCGAATTGGAGAAAAGGCCCGGCCATTCCCACGCCATTGGCACCGAGGGCAAGACTGCGCGCCACGTCCATAGCCGTTCGAATGCCGCCCGTGGCGATAATATCAAACCGGCCGCCCGACCTGCCTGAACCTCTGGCATCCACGGTTTCAAGCAGGCTGGCTGCCGTCGAGATACCCCAATCGTTCAGAATATCGTAAGGGGAATCGCGCCGCTCATTCTCAATACTGGCAAAATTCGTTCCTCCACGGCCGCCTACATCAATGGCGGCCACGCCGCATTCTGCGAGACGAAGCGCCGTTTCCCGCGAAATCCCAAACCCGACTTCTTTTACGATCACGGGCACAGCCACCGCCTGTACGATCGCTTGAATGCGTTTTGCCGCACCGGTAAAATCGCGCTCACCTTCAGGCATAATCAATTCCTGCATCACATTCAAATGAATCTGCAACCCGTTGGCCTCAATCATGTCAACCGCTTGCTTTGCCATATCCGGGGTCGCTTCTGCCCCAAGATTAGCCAGCACAATTCCATCAGGATTCTCGCTTCTTACAACGTGATAGCTGTGGGCCAATGCCGGATTTTTCACGGCCGCCATCTGTGAGCCGACGGCGATCGCCAGCCCGGCTCTCCGGGCAATCATTCCTAATGCCCGATTAATCCTGACGGCTTCCTCTGCGCCGCCTGTCATTGCATTTATAACAATCGGCGAACTCAGGGTGAGTCCGCCGATGGTCGTAGCATATGATACATCTGAGAGGGCCAGGTCAGGCAGCGCATCATGAACAAACTTCACATCGTATAAACCATGCTGTCCGGATTGGCCGGAAGACAGCGCAAGGTCGATGTGCTCCTTTTTCCGTGAAATTCTGGACATGTCGCTTCCTCTTATTATTGTTTTAATTTTTTTGCTAAATCTCCGAACAAATCGCCGAGCGTAACACCCATTCCGCCGTTGTCATCGGACGAATAAGTGGTTGTCGTTTCTTTTTTCGATTCTTTCTTAGGCTGCTTCTCGCCGCCTTCTACTTCGCGTATGCTAAGGCTCATGCGCTCCTCATCAACGTTAATATCCAGGATTTTAACCTGTACTTCTTCGCCCTCCTTCAATACTTCACCAGGCGTTGCAATGTGGCGGTTTGCAATTTGAGAAATGTGGACAAGCCCTTCCACACCGGGAGCTACTTCAACAAAAGCACCGAAGCTGACAAGCCGCTTCACAACCCCTTTAACGATCTCGCCGGCTTTAAAGTCTTTTGCAGCTTGTTCCCATGGGCCGGGCTGTGCCGCTTTAATGCTTAAGCTAATGCGTTCATTGTCCTTATCCACTTTAAGGACTTTCACGTTGACTTTATCGCCTTCTTTTAACACATCAGACGGCTTATCAACATGCTGATGTGCAATCTCCGAAATGTGAACCAGACCATCCACACCGCCGACATCCACGAACGCGCCAAAATCTGTCAGGCGTTGAACCGTTCCTTCAATAACGGAACCGACTTCCAGATTGTCCAAGATACCTTGTTTTTGCTTGTTCGCTTCATCTTCCAGGACTGCCCGATGGGAAAGAATCACTTTGTTCTTTTCTTCATCCAGTTCGATTACCTTAACCGAGAGCGTCTTTCCCTTGTAGTCGGAGAAATCTTCAACAAAGTGCCGTTCAACATGAGAAGCCGGAATAAAGCCGCGCACGCCAAGGTCTACCACAAGGCCGCCTTTTACACTATCGGCAATAACAGCTTCAAATACTTCACCGGATTCGAATTTACCTTTCAGTTTCACCCATGCCTTATCCGCGTCAACAGCACGCTTCGAGACAATTAATTCGTCTTTCTCTTCTTCAAGACGAATTGCTTTTACGGTAATTTGCTGGCCTTCGGAGAGAACATCGCCCACTTTTTCGATATGCAGGCTTGACACTTCACTTATTGGCAGGATTGCGTCCGATTTGAACCCGACATCGATTAGTGCCTGTTTCTCATCAACTTTCGTGACAGTTCCGGTAAGTTCATCGCCAACCTGAACTTCCTTGCCAGTCATTTCATTTTGATTTTCTTCTACCATAGACCATACCTCCTCTGAAATAAAAGCCATTCAAACACTAAATACGTCGGCAAAATGCAACCGGTATTTATGTAAGTAGCAACGTAATTTATATAAGCTTATCAAAGAGTGCGGGAAGAATGCTAGTGTGAAACACGTGATTTGTTCCTTTTCACCTGAAAACTTCGATAAGCAGGCTAACGAGTCAGTCTTACATTGAAAAGCAGGCAGTGTTACGTAGTTTGCAACTATTTATATAATTTCATACAGGCATGCTGTCTTTCACGGGCGTTCACTTAAACATCGTCGTTCAATGCTGAAGTTTTTTTATTTCCTGCATAATAATTTCTGCTGCACTGTCTGTGCGCTCTGCGCTACTTTTACCCACTACCAAATCATTTAAATCGACAGGCCGCCCATAAATAATGGTGATGGGCCGAAATAAGCGATAAGGTCCTTTAATGAACACCGGAACAATTCGCACCTTTGTTTTTAGTGCAATCATCGCGGCACCGGGCAGCGCTTTGCCGGGTTTCCCGGTTTTACTTCGGGAGCCTTCCGGAAAAATACCAAGCACCTTGCCCTCCTCGACGATTTCGAGCGACCTGCGAATCGCCTGCCGGTCTCCTGCTCCGCGTTTTATGGGAAAAGACCCGAATGCCCGGACAAGCCGCCCAACGATAGGAACCTTAAAGATCTCTTCTTTGGCCATAAAGTGAACCTGCCGTTCAATCCCGGACCCGAGCAGCATAGGATCCCAGTTGCTGATGTGGTTGCAGCAAAGTACAATGCCTTCTTCTTGCGGAACATTCTCGCGTCCGATGACGTTCCAACGATAGAAAACAATGAAAATAAAACGAAAAAAAGAACGGAACAAACGATAAACAACCATGTTATGCCCGCTCCTTCATTTCGTGGTATAGCGCAACAATACGGTCAACCACCTGATCTATCGTCAGCCCTGTTGAATCGAACAGGATCGCGTCCTCCGCCTGCTTAAGCGGTGCGATTTCACGCTGTGAATCCTTTCGGTCCCTCTCTGCGATATCCAGTCCCAATTGGGACTGGTTGGCGCGAATCCCACGTTCAAGTAGTTCCTGATACCTTCGGCGAGCGCGTTCTTCATGGGAAGCTGTAAGAAATACTTTCAGATCGGCATTGGGAAGCACGTTCGTTCCAATGTCCCGTCCATCCATGACAACCGATTTCTTTTCTGCCATATTACGCTGTAGTTCCACCATCCTTTCCCGTATGGAAGGATAAGCGGCAACAAGTGAAACATGGTTTGTGACTTCCGTCGTCCGAATTTCACGCGTGACATCCCTGCCGTTTACGTAAACCGTTTGTCCGTTTTCTCCGGACATAAGCTCGATTTGAATGTCATCGAGTAATCGCCGTAGCTGATGTTCTTCCGTAAGCGGGCACCCGCGTGTCAGTGCTATGTAAGTAAGGGCGCGATACATGGCTCCCGTATCTATATAAAGAAGATGCAGCCGTTTCGCCACCTGCTGCGCTACTGTACTTTTTCCGGCCCCTGCCGGTCCATCAATTGCAATATTCACTTGCGACATCCCACCCTAAATATAACACCATTTTTAGCTCGTTGTGTTTTTTGTATATGAAAAAAAGCAGGAGTGCCTGCTTCTATGACTAGGTATTCTATTCAAGAAATTTTTAAAGATAACCAGTGGCACACTCACGGATAGCGGGCAAATTCCTATTCAATTACCTAAATAGTATCATAGCGCTTATGACGATGCAACGCCTTCAAGCCTTACCGTATCGGATGACCATTGGCGAAACGCATCATTCGTAAGCAGAAGCTGGCTGGCAAAAAGGGTGAGGAAGCCGCCGATGATGCAAATGATTAGCATCTTTTCCACTGTGGATGAAAATCGCGAAAATCGCTCTTCGTAGTCGATAAACTGTTTTTTCATAGTATGTAGTACCTCCATACTTGCATCAAACTATTCGACGCCTTTTTGACGTAAAAAGCGCTGGCGTTCAAAACCATACAGGATTATTTTTTGCCGTTCCGGCTCCTGGATTTCCTTGAACTTTAGAGAGATCGATTGCGGCAGCCCGGATTCCCGCGGGAGATCAATACGGACGACTTCACCGGTAAAACAGGCATGCTGAATTCCGCCCTGTATCGGCAGTGTAATCCAGCAGGAAAACAAGTCGCCTGTTTTCAGTTTAATCGACTCTTCACAGAGAAAAGAAAGTCCCCCGCCGCTGATGTCAACCGTTCGGGCCAGGAAATGTATAGCACTTTCGTTTACACGTTTGAGCGCGATTTCGAGTGCGGCGGGCACGCGAAGATAGTTGCGTCGTTGCGTGCGCGCAATGGTGCCCACTGGCTGTTGAATGACGAGCAGGGGGATATTGTCGTTTTTTCGCCCGGTCACGATCGTCGTAAATTCGTACTTTGAACCATCATCACTAAAATACCATAAATGGATTTTTGCCTTCACCGGAATAAAAGCGCTTCTCCCCGTCTGTTCATTTGTTGGAATTTCAATGGCGAACTCATCATCTGTCATATCGGCTACCCGAGACTTATACACCCTTTTGCTTTCTTCTTCATTTAACGTTTGCAATTGAAAACGAACCATTTGTCCTATTTTTGGCAACATAACCGTCTCTCCCATTGATTAACATCTCTCTCATTATAATACGTTTTACGTTGTTGCACCTTTAATTTTTTCGACTTTTTCTTCATCCCCGGTCAGCGCATTGATAAAAATGCGATAATGTTCCTGCCCAATCGACCCGTAAAATTCATACGTATAGACTTCATCCCCCCGGTCATTCTCAATAATTGCTTTATTTAGATCATTTACTCTAAAGGCGGGGTTTAGCCTTTTTCGGGCCTGAACCATGGTGAGTTTGGCCTGCGGAATCTTGCGTGAGTGATGGTTTAGCAAATACGGCTCGCTTTGGAACCCCGTGATTTCCCCGTTATCAAGGGCTACCTTAACAGTCACAGTATCCGGATGCACGCGTACGTCTCCCTGTTTATATATGTATGTGAACACACCGAGGCCACCATATTCTGAATAAGAAAGGGTATCCATCGAATCGTAATTATGCGCTTTAAGGTAGGCATCTGCCCGAGTGTGAGCTTCCCGCAGCGATAATTTCGGTGCACTTACGTCCCGCTCATCCATGAGCCAGACAACGTGCCCCCCCCGCTTAGCCACATCCACATTAATCGGAACTGCAGAACCTTTTCTTACCATTCGAACGCTATATGATTCATATTCCGTCCCTTTGCCGTTGGGCACCGCTGCCGCCTCTGCAAGCTGGTTAGCCGGAATTTTTACGAAATCAGCAGCGCGCTGTTTTGCCTGTTCGGCCGTTACAGGCATGCCTTTCATCGCCTGAGCTTTAATTGTTCGTGAACGGTTGAGGCTGCCGATACCGGCGCCGAAGTCAACGTCCCTGTATCCCTGAACATTCTTATCAACCATCCGCAGGCCATCAATAATCGAATTATCAACCGGCTTGTCTTCCGTAGCGAGAGCGGATTCTACGTCCATCCACCGCAGATGCTTTTGAATGATGGCCGTCTGAACCTTCTGCAGTTCAGTATGTATGTCTTTCGAGTGCTGATACAGTGTCTGCAGTGTTTTGTATTCTTTCGGTGTCAGCGGGTTTTTGTCCAGGTCGCGCACAGCGGTTTGGTAACTAAAATCGGCCACATTAGAGAGAAACTCCTCTGTTTTATTGAACGGCATGAGCGTCAACGGCAATTGTCCTACATCGTGCTGTGCAGAATAGGCCAACCGCCAAACATTGGTAAGACTCGGCGTTAGCTGGCGGCGTGAATTTACAGCTATCGTCTTGCCAAGCTCATCCTGCAATTTCCCAACATGATAGTTGAGATTGTGAAAAGAATTTTGATACTGGTTCTCTGCTTTAATCAGAACTGAATTTTTCTCCTGATTCTCTTGATATCCCCACACACCCAATCCAATTCCCCCAATAGCAAGAATAGGCATTAATATACCGGATATCTTTCCATACATACTACCACTCCTTATTTATGAGGACTTCTTATGGAGTAGTGTGAGACAATACTAGTAAGATTATGCAATATGAATAAAGAAAAGCCGGGTATGGTTAACCCAGCCGTTCCGTGAAAATGTGAAATTTGCTTTCATTGTTGCAGATGCACTGCTTAAAACCTGTCTCAATTTCACCGGTTTTTAATCGGTTGCCGCGCAGAATGTAACGCTCTCCGCATTGGTTGCAGTAAACCGTCACCTTATATCGCTCTTTATTTTTCATGTTTTTCTATACCTCCTCTTAGTCATATTTTCGACCGAAAGTATAGGAAATAGACATTCGTAATGCTTCCTGGCTGCGATCCAGCGCAATGAACCAAAGAAAAATCATAAATGGTACAATAAGCCATAGAAGCACCGTGTGGTCTGCGTTTAAAATATAGTCGTACATTCCGTGCAAAAGCACCGGGATGCACAGGCTGAGCGCCAGGTACAAAAAGCGGTTGGATGAAGCGGATGAGAATTTCGCCTTCCCCATGTAGTATCCCATGAGAACACCGAACAAGCCATGGCTCGAAACCGGCAGCAGCGCACGATAAAATGCGGCAGACAATCCATGCTGCAGTAAATAGAAAAAGTTCTCAATCGTGGCAAAACCGAGTGACCCCGCTGCGGAGTAAACAATGCCATCATACGGTTCATCAAACTCAACACGCCTGTATACGGTATAATAAATCATGAGCCATTTGAACAGTTCTTCAAGCAAACCCGACAGCACAAAGGATTCCAAAAACTTATCGAAATGCACTTCCTCTTGAAAGCCATATTGGACAACCATCACGGGAAGCACAATGAGAATACCGTATAGAAAGCATTTCATCACCAGGTGCAGGGGCTCAATTTCGTATTTATCTTTTAAGTAAAAATAACTGAGAATAGCTATACCAGGGGCTAAAGCCGCTCCCAAGGTCGATAACATAATGGATGCTCTCCCTTTATTTTCGTTGCTTTTATGGTACCATGGAATGGGTGAGAGGGGAATAAATATCTGGAGGTAAATGATGAAAAACAGAGAGGATCAAGACAAAATCATCATTATTAATACTGGCGGAACAATCGCCATGGAAACCGATGAAGAAACGGACTCCGTCAGGCCGGGGCAGAAACAGCCTTTACATACGATCGAACCTACATTAGCGCAGTATACCCGTTTTGAAATGGTCGATTTGTTTAATATCCCCAGCCCGCATATGACCCTGGAGAGGATGTATACACTCGGACGCACGATTATGGAGTACGCGTCTCAAGCCAATGTGTCCGGCTTTGTCATCACACATGGGACCGATACACTGGAGGAAACGGCTTATTTTCTTGACTTGACTCTCCAAACAGATAAACCGGTGGTTGTCACGGGGGCCATGCGCTCAAGCAATGAACTCGGCGCGGACGGCCCCGTCAATCTGGTGCAGTCGGTACGCGTAGCAAGTGATGCAGCAAGCCGGAGGCGCGGGGTGCTGGTTGTATTCAACGATGAAATTCACGCGGCCCGCTTTGTGACAAAGACTCATACAAGTAATATTGCTACGTTTCAATCGCCGCAGCACGGACCGGTTGGCATGCTTACAAAAAAGAATGTAGCGTATAACCAGCCACCGTCCCGTTCGCAGCGCTATACCATTTCACGTGTCAAGCGCAATGTTCCGCTCATTAAAATGGTCACCGGCATGGAAGAAGCGTGGCTTGCGTTCCTGCTGGAACAGAAAATTGACGGTCTCGTCGTTGAAGCGTTCGGGGCCGGGAATGTGCCCCCCGCCGCACTGCCGGTATTGCGCGAACTCACTGCAAGAGGCGTGCCCATCGTCATCGTATCGCGCTGCTATAACGGGTATGTCCAGGATTTATACGGTTACGAAGGCGGCGGAAAACAGTTGAAAAAAATGGGGTGCCTGTTCTGCAACGGATTAATCGGGCAAAAAGCCCGGATTAAGCTTATCGTTGCACTGGAAGCAGGGATTCCCGCCCATCTGCTTCAAGCCGAGTTTTAGGCTGGTCGAACGTAAAACTTTTTCCAATTGATTATTTTCTCCAGTTGTGAAGTTTCTCCTGCACCAACTGATCATAGCGGAACAAAAATCTAGATGGATAGGAAAGATGTGTGCGCTAGGTTACGCTTAACGGGAAGCGAAGACTGGCCGTTTTCCCACTGCGTATGGCCCGGCTTACAAAAATCTTGGAGGAAGTGTGCTTTTTTCCGCTACTCAGTGCTTCTCTGGAGCTTGGAGGTGTTTTTAGGCCCGACTGCCTTCATCACTGAGTTACCCAGATGTTTCGGGCCGCCTCCAAGCGGAAGAGGAGCACGGACGGTCTACGCTTGTTCGATCCGCCGCGCAATTTCGTCGGCAATCAGCCCCCCGTGGAGCCGTCCGTTTTCGATAAAAATCACATTGGCATTGTTGCCGGCTGCGATGACTCCGGCGATAAACAGTCCCTGCACATTCGTTTCCATCGTTTCCTCATTGTAGACAGGTTCACCTGTTTCCCCGTTAATCTCCACCCCCAATGACCGCAGCAGTTTATGGTCCGGATGATAACCGGTGAGCGCAAGAACCCGGTCGTTTTCAATGGTGATCTCCTGTCCTTCTCTATTTAAGGTTATCGTTTTTTCATCGATACGTACCACATTCGTATTCCACATCGCCTGAATCCGCTCTTTTCGCAGCAATGATTCAAAAACCGGCCGAACCCACGCTTTGATCGACGATGAGAAATCTCCCCGTCGGTAGATCCATGTAACCTGGCCACCCGCCCGTTCAATCTCTATCGCAGCTTCCACAGCATTATTCGAACCCCCTATAATCGCTACTTTTTGTCCGTAATAGATGTGGGCTTCTTTGTAGTAATGGTTTACCTTTTCCAGTTCTTCCCCCGGCACATTCATTAGGTTCGGATTGTCAAAGTAACCGGTCGCCGCTACCACATTTTTCGCACGGTATGTCTGGTATTCCCCACCACTTGTTTTTCCGTTATGTTTAACCGTTTGGACGGAAAAACCGCCAGCCTCTTGCTCAATTTTTACCACTTCTTCATACGTATGTATACGAAGGGCAGAACGGCTGGCCACCTCCCGATAATATACTAACGCTTCCTCACGCGTCGGCTTCTCTCCAGACACAATAAAAGGAACGTCTACTATTTCAAGAAGTTCAGGCGTACTAAAAAACCTCATATTCAGCGGATATCCGTATATCGAATGAACGATGGATCCTTTTTCAATCACGAGAGGGTCTATCCCTCTTTTTTTAAATTCCCCTGCCGCGGAAAGCCCGCATGGGCCTGCCCCGATAATAATCACGTCCTCCATAACCGTATCCCTCCTGTTTCAAAAACTTGACTAACACCAAAGAAAAAATCCTCCACTTTATATCGTAGAGGATTTTTTCATGAATATCAATGAAAGTGACCGCGCCGGTTTATACCCAACCGCGGAAACGGCTGGCTTCGGCCATTTTCCGTACACCCACCATGTAAGCGGCAAGGCGCATATTTACGCCGCGTGACACGTGTGTATTATACACATTGTTAAATGCGCGAACGAGCATTTCACGCAGCCGTGAATCGACTTCTTCTTCCGACCAATAATATCCCTGATTGTTCTGCACCCATTCGAAGTAAGAAACCGTTACCCCGCCTGAACTTGCCAGAACATCCGGCACCAGCAGGATATCGCGCTCGGTAAGAATTTTTGTAGCTTCAAGCGTTGTCGGCCCGTTGGCCGCTTCCACGACAATGCGCGCCTTAATGTTGTGAGCGTTCGAAGCTGTAATCTGATTTTCAATGGCAGCCGGTACGAGAATATCACAATCCAGTTCGAGCAATTCTTTATTGGTAATCGTATTGGTAAATAATTTCGTAACCGTCCCGAATGAATCACGTCTATCCAGCAAATATTCGATGTCGAGCCCGGCTTCATCATGCAGCGCGCCATATGCATCCGAAATTGCAACCACCTTGGCACCTGCTTCGTGCATGAATTTTGCCAGGAAGCTGCCCGCGTTTCCAAAGCCCTGAACGACCACACGGGCCCCTTGCAATTCAATCCCTTTTTTCTTTGCTGCTTCTTCGATCATAATTGTAACGCCTTTAGCGGTAGCTGTTTCACGTCCGGCAGAACCACCAAGTACAATCGGTTTTCCTGTAATAAAACCTGGTGAATCATGTTCACGGATCCGGCTATATTCATCCATCATCCAGGCCATAATCTGCGAGTTAGTGAACACGTCAGGCGCAGGGATGTCTTTCGTAGGCCCAACAATTTGGCTGACCGCACGAACATAGCCGCGGCTTAATGCTTCCAGTTCACGGAAAGACATTTCCCGCGGGTCACAAATAATACCGCCCTTTCCGCCACCATATGGAAGATCCACAATCCCACATTTTAGACTCATCCAAATTGACAACGCTTTCACTTCGTCCTCCGTAACATCCGGATGGAAGCGAACACCGCCTTTTGTTGGTCCAACCGCGTCATTATGCTGTGCGCGGTATCCAGTAAAAATTTTTGTCTCTCCATTGTCCATTCGGATGGGAATCCGTACGGTAAACATCCGCATAGGCTCTTTTAAGAGTTCATTCATTACAGGCGGGTATCCCATCTTGGTCAATGCTTCTTCAATGACTGTCTGCGTTGATTGTAAAACATTTAAATTTTCCTGCTGTGCTGCCTTCCCATTGGCAGTTGAATCGGTTACAACTTGTTCTCCCATGTTTTACCACCTCGAAATTTTAATTCATAAGTTAAACCCTTAGCAAGTATACAACTTTCCTCTACGGTTGAGAAGGTATGAATAATGCTTTTTGTTTATAGAAAAGGAAGGGAATCCGTCCCAGCATCCCGTTACGATTCTTATATACGCGAACACACACGTGCCTTCAGTTTTCTCTGATTTTTCCTCTTCCGGTTCGAAAAGAAAGATCATATCAATCGATTCTTCTACGTCTTCAATCGTAGTATCTACTTTCCCCTCAATTGTAAACAGATGATTCGCTATATTCTTAATTCGTGGTTTGCCTGCCGGATCAATTCCGGATCCACTCGTCCTGAAATGACCTCTTCCGTTGTTACTTTGAGGATACGGGCCATGCTTTGTCATATCCCATGATAGGTAGACCACCGGAACTTCCATCTGGGCAATTTGGTCAGCCATCTGACGCATAAACATCGATTTTCCGCTGGAGACGGGGCCATACACGAAGTACAAGTATTCTTCCATAAACGGCACAAGATTTTTTGCATTGATGCAATCAATCGTATCCTGCAGTAAATCGAGAAATTTCTGCTTCGGGTTTTTTATTTCGGCAAACAAATAGCTGCTCCACTACGTATATATATATATAAAACACACAGCGCATGCGCTGTGTGTTTTGAACATCAACCTTATGAAAAATGCTGACACAGTACTTTAACCGCATCATCCGCAATAACGACAGTCCCGTATTCCTGCAGTACATATTTCGTTACCGTGGAAGCTTCCCCGTATTCGGAAAGAATCGAAATCAGGTTATCGTAATCCTTTCGCTCCATCTCTAATTCTTCAAGGAAGAGATAATAACGTCCGTTGTACGCATAGATGCTGCCTCCATCAATTAATTTAGCATTAATCCGGTGAGCAAGCTCCACCAGGTGTTCGAAATCAGAGAATGAATACACCACGTCATCGCTTTCTTCAAGCGTGACCTGCATTTCATATATATCATCGTAGTCCATATCATCGGAACTGTCGGTTAAATCTGTTTTGCCGCGTGTTACAATCACTACCATGCCCTGAGCAGGTAGAGAAAATACTTCAACAGCTACCGGACCATTGACACTAAAACCCACTTCTTCGTGTGCCTGATCCATCATATCATTGAATAGTTCATGCACTTTGGGGATGTCACGCCACATATCGTCTTTTTCTATTCCTCGTTCAACCAGGTCATCAAAGGTTAAAAAAATCCTTATTTTGTCCGTTCCCAGACGTTCAACGCGCATTTTTGCCCCTCCCTCCGTAAATCCGGTAGTAATATTAGAATACGTTCTATCTAACTGTTTTGTTAAAAATATATTTCAATTTTTTTTAATGATACCATGTAACGCGAGAATGGTACAAGGTTATATTTCCCGAACCAGCCAAGTAAAAAACGTACCGAACACTCAGTACGTTTTTACCTCCTTAATTTTTGCCTGTATTGTCCGGTATAGCTGCCGAAGCTCCATTACATCACCCTGTGCGCGCATCTCGCGAAACTGATTTTGAAATGTTGTCGCTTCTACCACATATCCGATCTGATATAAATTTTCAATTCCCTGCAGGATACGGGAGACGATGTTCGATTTATATTCAAACAATTGCTGGGCATCCCGGATCTCATCACGAATTTCGGACATTTCAGTGTCGAGCAGATAGGCGGCCTCTGCCGCTTTGCGCAGCCGTTCTTTAATATCTTCCGGAATGTTTTTTTCGTACTTATAGCTAAGGGAGTGTTCAATTGTGGCCCAGAAGTTCATCGCAAGCGTACGAATTTGAATTTCCGCCAGAAGTTCTTTTTCCCCAAGGGAAGTCTGAACCGGGTACCGGATTATAATATGATAACTGCGGTAACCGCTTGGTTTTTGGTTATTAATATAATCTTTTTCATAAACAACGGTCATATCATTTCCATCACGCTGGTGAATTAAGTCCACGACCCGATATATATCCTCCGCAAACTGGCACATGATGCGTATGCCGGTAATATCCTCTATTTCTTCAAGGCGATCCAGCGGGATATGCAGCTTGTTGGCTTTTTCCAGTATGCTGGATATCTTTTTAATTCGTCCGGTAACAAATTCTATCGGTGAGTATTCATCTCTTTTTTTTAATTCTTTGCGAATACTTCTGAATTTAACTTTTAATTCTTCCATTGCTTGCTCATACGGGATAAGAAACTGTTCCCAAAATCGATCATCCACCGAACCCTATACCCCTTTCTTGCAACAGACATCCTTTAGTATTTTATCATATTCCGGTCAATTTGGAATCACCTCTTCCAGCAAACTCCATTTATATACAACCTCATTTCACTACCGTAGCCAAACCGGCAAAATAATTATCATGCAAACTTTTTTATGGCCAAAGAAAAATCCGGAAAGGGTAGGCCCTCCGGATTTTATGATGTGGTTTTATAGATACTCGTTTTCGTGCTTGGCTTTGAGTCGGTTCCATCTGCGTTCCACTTCATCACCGAACGATTGGAGCGCTGCTTCATACTCAGGTTTCGTGAGGTGTTTTGTTTTCCCCATCAATTTGAGCCACTCTTTCACTTCAATCCGCTTGTTTTTTTCCTCCGGATTGTACGTGATATTAGTAATTCCCTGCTCAACCTCATACAGTGGGAAGAAGCATGAGTTAACAGCCGCTTCCACGATCGATCCGCCCTGTTCATCCGGGGACTTCCAGTTAAGTGGACAGGCAATGAGAATTTTTCCGTACACGAGGCCAACATTTTGTGCATACCACTGCGCTTTAGCGGCTTTTTTCAAAAGGTCCTGCGGGAAGGCTTCCGTTCCGGTAAACACATACGCAATATTGGTCGCTGCCATAATTTGCGCCGTGTCTTTGTGGTGGAATCTCTTGCCGCCCTGGCTCTTGCCAACATTGGAAGTTGAGGTCATATGACCGAGCGGTGTCGAGTAGGAAAGCTGGCTTCCCGTATTCATGTAGCCTTCATTATCGTACTCAAGGATGATCATTTTGTGGTTGCGAAGAGCCGTCCCAATAGCGGGTCCCATGCCGATATCCATCCCACCGTCTCCGGTGACCATGACAAAGGTAAAGTCATCAGCTACTTCGATTTCACCACGGCGCTTCCGTTCGAAGAACATCTCTACTGCACCGGATAACGTAGCTGCTCCGTTCTGGAACAAGTTGTGAATATACGACTGTTTATGTGAACTGTACGGATATCCGGTCGTAACAACCATCGCGCAGCCGGTCTGGAACAGGACGACAATGTCGCCTTCAATGCCTTTAAAGAACAATTCAAGCCCCGGGAAAATCCCACAGCCCGGACATGCCCCGTGCCCCGGCGCGATTCGCTTCGGTTTGCCCATAAGCGCACGCATCGGCGGAATTTTCACATCAAGCTTTCCTGTCGTCTCATTTGGTTTGACCGTAATGAGTCCTGTTTTAAACGCATCTCCATGCAGCGGTTCAAGCACACGCTTCGGCGTTTTTTCCGGGTCTCCCGGATTATGCCCGAAGTAATCAAACGGCTTAGGTGCATAACCGAGATCGGCTGCTTCAATTGCGAGATTGAAGAACGCCTGCGCATCATCGTGGTAGAAGTCTTTCCCGCCGACACCAAAAATACGACTGATTACAATCGTCTCGTTGCCTTTTATCTCCTGCAGAGTTGACTTCAACTCATGCGTTAAGTTAGCGCCGTGTCCGCCGTATGAATCCGCACGCTCACCGATAAGAATGGCTTTCAAGTTTTTGCAGGCTTCCTGGATTTCTTCTTTCGGCCATGGGCGAATCACATTAGGACTGATTACGCCGGCTTTAATGCCCTGTTTGCGCAATTCATCCGCAACGTCTTTGGCACTTTCTGCGGCTGAATTCAGGAGGAATACAGCCACTTCGGCATCTTCCATACGGTATAAATCAAGGGTTTCATACTTCCTTCCGGATATTTTTTCGTATTCAGCTGCTATTTCTTTAAAAATCTCACCGGCCCGGTACATAGCTTCCGATTGCTGGTAGTTATTATTGATAAGGTCAGGGTCGTTCATATACGGACCAATCGTAACCGGGTTTTCAGGATCAAGGGCGTGCACATATCCCGTCGGCATTTCCCCTACGAATTCCTGCACCACTTTTCGGTCTGCAAAATAATTAACACGCCGCTTCTGGTGGGAGGTGAAAAATCCGTCGTAAGCCACCATGACCGGCAGACGTACGTCTTTATGTTCAGCTACACGTAAAGCGATAATATTCATATCGTAAACGGCCTGCGGGTCACGTGCAAGCAGAATGGGCCAGCCAATATTTAGCCCGTAATAGAGGTCGGAGTGGTCGCCCCGAATATCAAGCGGGCCGCTAATTGCTCGGGTAACAAGATTTAAAACCATCGGAAAACGGGTTCCGGATTGCACGGGAAGCTGTTCGATCATATAAAGGAACCCGTTGGCGCTTGTCGCATTGAACACACGTCCGCCGGCTGCGGCCGCCCCATAGCAGATCCCCGCGGATCCATGCTCACCGTCTGCCGGAATCAGCACGATATCGTGCTCTCCGCGAGCCTTCATCGCATCCAGGAACTGAGCCACTTCCGTGGAAGGCGTAATCGGGAAATATCCCATCACATGATAGTTAATCTGAGCGGCCGCCATCGCCGCCATTTCATTTCCAGACTCAAATGTCAGCTTTTGCTCGGGTTTTGTTTCCTGCCCGCCATTCAGCGCAGCTTTTTCTTTTTCATAATCGATTGCCATTTTCTCTTCTCCCCCCGTCACTTTAGTTAGAGGCTAATACAAATTTATGCGGAACTCGATGTTCTTCGGCATACCCGATATCTTCACGCATTTCCGATAACGCTTCAACAGGACATGCCTGCACGCATTTTAAGCATCCTTTGCAGTATTGATAGTCAATTCCGCTTAAGAACATCTGAGGACGGCCTTTTTTATCCTGTCCCTCTTCCCATACGAAGCAAAAATCCGGGCAAACCGTATCGCAAGCCGCACAGTGAATGCATTTGTCCGCATGGTATTCAGGTAAAAATCCCTGTCTGCTGCCGCTCAAATCCTTAAGAATGCTGTTGCCAGGGTTTATGATGACTCCACCCATCGGCTGGGTCATGTACCCCAGGGCAGGAACCGGACGAACGAACAGCTTTCCTTCTGCCCCTTCAGAAGCTTCATACGTTTTAAAAGCCACTTCATTATATCCGCGGTCAAATGTGCGAATATTCGGTTCAACAAGATGTGGATATTTTTTCTCAAACGTTTTCCGGATGACGTTTTTCATCGCTTCCGGATCGAGAAAATCGCAAACCCGGAAGAGCGCACCTAACATGGCGGTGTTAACCTTTGTTTTTTCCTCCACAGCGATGCCGAGAGCGTCAACAATCGCAAGCGTTCCATGTTCGAGGTTCACCGATTCGCGCACCTCATCATAGCTGCGTGTCGAGTTGACCAGGACAATTCCCTCGGAATCAAGACCCGAAACAACATCCACTGTTTTATAAAGCGCTTCATGGAAAATACCGACAACATGCGGGCGCTCAATTGGGCTTGCCGCCCGAATATTCACATCCGGATCGCTAAAACGAATAAACGACTTAACGGGAGACCCTTTCTTTTCCGAACCATATGACGAAAAATTCATTCCATTTAAACCTAGACCTAACACTCCGGCTTCCGCCAGCATTTTTCCGGCCAAATTCGCTCCGAGCCCACCGATTGACTCCAGGCGAATTTCATAAAACCCAAGTTCATTTTTCTTCGGAAGTATCGACATCCCCTATACCCTCCTTTAATCACTGGACAAAACAGCAGTTAGAATAATTGATACACATTTCTTTTTTCGATTTTTTACAGACTCTCTTCCCACAACTTCCCATAAAGTTTATTTGGTTTACTATAGGATTATGGAATTGTTTTCAATCGATATTTAGATTATAACAGACATGATTTCATATGACAACAGTTTTTACGTTATCTTTAATAAAAATGGTCCTTCATTTTTAAATCGCTTTCTTTCCTTTCTGGATAAGGATACTTTTTAAACTCATTGGTAATCTATATGAAAAACAGATATATAACAATTATAAAAATAACACTGGTACAGAGTTTAATTATAACTATTAACAACATATTTAAATTAATAAATAAAAAAACTCAGCTGGTCGCCAAGCTGAGAAATTCTGTCACTTTAATAGAGTGTATTATAATAATGTATTGTTTGATATATAACAGTCATTTTTGTAAACTTTTATGAATCCAGATAGCCGCCTGCGCTCCGTCTCCCATCGCAATGGCTACAAGCTGGGAGTGGGCCACCACGTCCCCGGCTGCCCAGATGTTCGGGACATTCGTCTTTTTGCTTCTTCCGTCTACCGGAATATGACCGTTTTCCAATCGTTCAACCCCGAGCTGGCTTGCCAGGTCCGATTGCGGCTCGTTGCCTCCAAACGCAATAAATCCTTTTTCACCTTCGATAATTTCGCCGTTTGTTAACTCCACAGACGATAAGGCTTGCAAATCCGCATAATTCACCCTGCGGATCGGCCCCTCTACAATGGCCACGCTTTTCTCCTTGCATTTATCCAGCCAATGCGGGGACACTGGCCGGCTATCCGGCTCATGATTGATATACGTAACTTCTTTCGTCCAGTAAAGCAGCATACATGCCAGAGATGCACCGACATCTCCGGCTCCAAAAACCAGCGTTCGCTTATCTTTGATTTCATATCCATCACAATCAGGGCAAACATAAACAGCAAGGCCAAGCACATCTTTTAACCCTTCTATGTTTTCCGGAATTTGATCAAGTAAACCGGTACTTATGAGCAGCCGCTTTGCTTCTATCATCGTTCCGTTGCTGCATTGAAGAACAAAAGAGTTCCCTTTTTTATAACCACCGATCACAGCGGCTTCCACGAATTCCACTCCAACTTCACGCGCCTGGTTCCACCCGACCTCACGAAGCTGCGGGCCGGAAATACCGTTAGGCCAACCAAGAATATTTTTATAGTTCTTTGCCATCAGCGAGCGACCATGATGGCGATCAATCACGACGGTATTGTGCATATAACGCCCCAGTATAACGGAAGCCTGCAGCCCCGCGATTCCACCGCCTATCACCGCACAATCATACATGTTTATCACACCTTTCCTGGGAACAAGCCTTTTCCCCTTATTAGTGTTACCCAAAAAAAGAAGAACCGCCACATCCGGTATGGCGGTAATGTGGCGGTTTTCTATCTGAGTTACTGTTTATGAAATGGACGAAACGTTATCCTTAGACGATTCATCTTGGAACGATTCATTCTGCTTCTCGTTTATGTTTGTCTCCTGATCCTGCTGCGCCTGTATGTCCTCTGCCAATGGTGATGTGGCGGCGTCATGCTGCAAACCGGCTTTATTTTCGATAAAAATCTGGTGCCAAAGCATAAAAATCAAGAGGGTCCAGAGTTTACGGCTGTAGTCTGCTTTGCCGTCGCGATGATCCTCCAGCATGGAACGCACAACGTCCTTGTTCAAGTATCTGTCGACCGCCGCGCTATCAATTAAGTCTCGCGCCCACTCATACCACTCGGCACGAAGCCACACGCGGGTCGGAACCGGAAAGCCAAGTTTTTTTCTGCTCTGCACGTCAGCCGGCAAAAATTCCTTCATCGCTTGACGCAGAGCATATTTTGTTGTTCCCTCTGCAATTTTATACTTCGTGGGAATCGTCGCCGCAAATTCAAATACTTTCGGATCGACAAACGGAACCCGCACTTCCAGTGAATTGGCCATCGACATTTTGTCCGCTTTCATTAATATATCCCCGCGAAGCCATGTATGGATATCAACATATTGCATGCGTGTGACATCATCGTAATGATCTGTATTCTTATACAGAGGAGCCGTTACGGTACGGGCCGTCTGATAAGGAACCGTATCAAACAGTTCAGCTTTTACAATATCCCGCTTTGCCTCATCCGTAAAGATCTTCGCATTTCCAAAAAAGCGTTCCTCAAGCGGGGTCGTGCCTCTTTCAATATAACTTTTTCCTTTCATCCCTACCGGCATGCGTGACGCTATGCTGCGTAAAATGGTACGGACAAACCGCGGGAGCCGCTGGATATGGCGCAAATCATAAGGTTCCCGGTAAATGTTATAGCCGCCAAAAAACTCATCGGCCCCCTCACCGGAAAACGCGACGGTTACATGCTGGCGGGCGAGCTGGGATACAAAATAAAGCCCTACCGCCGCCGGATCTGCTACAGGTTCATCCTGGTGCCATACGAGTGAAGGCAGCGCGGCAAGGTACTGCTCGGCGTTTACGCGGATCTCATGGTGTTCCGTCCCGAGATAAGCAGCCGTTTGCCGGGAGAGATCAAGTTCACTGTAACCGGGGATTTCAAATCCGACCGAGAACGTTTTGGTCGGTTCCAGCCTTTGCAGCAGAGCAACGAGTGCGCTTGAATCGATACCCCCGGACAAGAACGCGCCCCGCGGCACATCGCTTATGCGATGCAGCCGTACCGACTCTTCCAAAACATGCTGAATTCCCTCAATATAGTAAGAGAGAGGCTTGTCCTCCGGTTTAAATTCGACCGTATAGTACCGTTCGATCGTGAGTGTATCATCTTGAATCACAAATTGATGTCCGGCTTCCAGCTTATGAATCCCACGGAACATGGTGGCAGGTTCCGGTACATACTGATAGGTAAGGTAATGATAAAAAGAGTGAATATCCACTTCCCGTTCGGTCTCACCGGATTCCAGAAGCGATTTAATCTCTGAACCAAACAAAAAGCTGTCAGGGGTTTCCGTCCAGTACAACGGCTTAATGCCAAACGGATCGCGTGCGCCAAACAATAGATTGCGCTTCAAATCAAGAATCGTGAAACCAAACATGCCGCGTAAATATTTCGGACACTCCATCCCTACTTCCTCGTACAGGTGAACAATTACTTCCGTATCGGACGTCGTTTGAAACTCATGTCCTTTATCGGCCAGCCAGGCCTTTAATTCCAAATAATTATAAATTTCACCGTTGAACGTAATCCAAATATCACCGGCCGCATTGCTCAGCGGCTGAGCACCGTGCTGCAAATCAATAATACTAAGCCTGCGAAAACCTAATCCTATATGATTTTCCACTAAAAAGCCCTCATCGTCCGGTCCGCGATGCGCGATAATGCGAGTCATTTTCTCAAGTTTCTCGCGTGAGACGGGCTTTTGCTGTTTGTTATAAACAGTAACAAATCCACACATTGATTGTAATCTCCTAGTCATTCACGTAATAACTATAAGTCTACCCATAAATTCTTAAAATCAAATGAAAAACTTCCATTCAAAAAAACTTCTGGCCCTTACATGAAACAGTACCAGAAGTTACCAAGATTATTTGATATACGTGATCGCCTGGCTTCCCATCTGCTCCCATGCAGCTTTAAAGCTGGGAAGCGGCATCCTTCGATTTTTCACACCGGCCAGCGGATCATTAAAATATACATATGAATCATCATATCCTGTTAACAATACGGAATGTTCTTTATATGTAGTGCTAATCTTTCCCGTTGGCGTATCCCACGTTTGAAAATAGCTGTCATCCAGAGGTACAAATTCGGCATTGGAAATGATCCATACAGGCCTTCCCTTTTGTATCTGGTACAAAATATCCGAGAAACCGATGCCTGTTAAATCCACAATTCGATTGGGCAAATATTTTTCTGCCAAATCTTTAATCGGCCCGTGAAAGACACCAAACCCCGGATCATCAAGCGAGGTCATGCTACCGACAAAACCGGTATTCGGATTTCCAAAGTACACCTGACCGTTCTCTTGCGTATAAGGTGTAGTATCCCTTGCTACTTCATTAGCAAGCGTCATTTTGTCCACTTGAATGCCGGCAGACCCAAGAAGCATCGCGAGGCTGGTCACTTCACATCCCCGCGGCAGTTCGGGCAGCTGTGAAAGTAGCGGGGCATCCACCTGCGCACTGCCTTTTAGCGGGTCTCCGCTATTCCAGATGAGCAGGTGGTCGATATGTGTGTAGATGGCAGCAGACTTTGCTTTCCTCGCATAAGAAAGCGCCTCTTTATATGTAGAAAAATCACTGGCGTAGCGGCCGTTTGTATATACGATAAACGGACCGTAATTATTCCACAGCTCATCCCCCTGCTTTTTTCGCACGGATGCATGAGTGTGCTGCCGCGCATAGTTAACCGCCTCTTCAAACGTCCCAAAAGACTTTAATAATGTATTATACTCATATACTTCAAAAGTTCTCGCCGGTTGTTCCCTCACTTGAAGCTGCTCTACCGTAGACTTAACCTGGGAGCTTTTAAAAGCGAACGTAAACGTCGGATCTTCATTAAAAACATACCCCAGTGCTGCAAAACACAACACAGCGAGAAAGAATATTTTTTTCTTCATCGACTTTTCCCCTTCGATCGATTTCCTCTCTCGTAACATATACTACCACAAAAAGGACAGAAGGGGATAAGTGAATCGGGTTTTTATAGAAAATCCGACATTGTTTTTCGCAAATTTTCTTCTTTATGGATGAGTTCATATGTGTATCCTTGCTCTACAAGAAACATCTGCCGCTTTAAGGCATATTGTTCCTCATTGGAATTCGAAGAGACAACCGTGTAAAAATACGCATGGTTGTTCGCTTTCGGGCGGAGAATCCTTCCGAGGCGCTGCGCCTCCTCCTGACGGGAGCCAAATGTTCCGGACAACTGGACGGCCACATTGGCGTCCGGCAGATCCACTGCAAAATTAGCGACCCGCGAAACAATTAATCTTCCAAGCTGTCCACTGCGAAATTTCGCGTACAATATTTCCCGCTCCGCATGAGGCGTTCGTCCTGTGACGAGCGGAATGCCTAACTCTTCTGACAAAAATTCCAATTGGGATACGTATTGTCCGATAATAAGCATCTGGTCATTCTTGTGTTGCAACAGCAGTTCCTTAATTACTCTGATTTTCTCGGAATTCTCCGAAGCGATGCGGAATTTTTGACGCTCCCCCGCTTCGATATACGCGCGCCGCTCTTTCCCTATAAGCGGAACCCGAATTTCCGTGCATGAGGCGCGCGCAATAAATCCGGCCTCCTCCAGCGTGCGCCATGGCAATTCATATTTTTTCGGGCCAATCAGGCTGAACACATCTTCTTCCCGCCCATCTTCCCGGACAAGAGTGGCCGTCAATCCCAATCGCCTTTTCGCTTGAATATCAGCGGTCATACGAAACACAGGAGCAGGCAATAAATGAACCTCATCGTAGACGATCAACCCCCAGTTTCGTTCGTGAAAAAGCGCAAGGTGAGGAAAGTCACCGTCCGTTTTTCGGTAGGTGATCATTTGGTATGTACTAATGGTTATCGGACGCACTTGTTTTTCCTGGCCTGTGTAAACTCCAACCTCCTCTGGCGTTAGCGATGTCCGCTTGATAATTTCTTCCCGCCATTGGTGAACGGACGTAGTATTGCTTGTCAAAATCAGGGTCGCCATCCCCACCCTGGCGATAGCGGCCATTCCTACGATCGTTTTGCCAGCGCCGCAAGGGAGAACGATCACGCCATTACCCCCGTAAACGGTGCCACCCGCATAGAAAGCATCAACCGATTCTTTTTGATAGGAGCGAAGAGTGAAATCGGCCGTCTCCTCCAGCGTTACCGCCAGCGGCTCTCCATCTGTGTAGCCGGATACGTCCTGTACGGGATATCCGAGTTTAATGAGCGACTGTTTAATAGCTCCTCTCAGATATTTTGGGATAACCACTGTACGTGCGTCGATTTGCCGGAGCACAAGGCGGGCAATCGACGTATACCCGAGTAGATCCGTTATGATCTCTTCCTCGCATGCCGTTAGAATCAGTTCATCATTAACAAGGGTGAGCTTCAATTTACCATAGCGCGCTACGGTATGGTGTATTTCCTGAAAAATATGGCGCGGCATTTCATACTTCGAATACTTCAGGAGCGTCTCGATAATTGCCTCCGCTGTCAGACCAAGGGACGCGGCGTTCCAGAGAGACAGAGGGGTCATGCGATACGTATGGATATAATCCGGGCTTTTAACCAACTCCGCAAAAGGCAGAATTTCATTTCTCACCTCGCGGTAAAGTGGATGGTTCACTTCAAGCAGTAGGGTTCGATCTCCCTGGACAATTAGCGGATTATCGTTCATATTCATTCCTCCATGTTATCGGCCTGGTTTCTCAGAGCCTGCATCACTCTATCTTTTAGTATGAACCAAAAAACCACCCGGTTGTTAACGGGGTGGCATGGGAATAGCAATGACGGTTCCGACTATTACATTCGTGGTATCTTTAATCCCATTATAATTGGCAAGGTAGTATTGATATCTGCCTGTTTGATAATACCGCTTAGAAATTTTATACAACGTCTCACCCTGCTGAATTCGATGATAAACCACGCGGTTTTTTTTCTTCCGCGGTTCTGGGCTTTCTGCTTCTGCACGCTTCGTTGTTAGCACAGCGGAAGATTCCGGCTTGTCCGGTTTCGCAGCGGGTGCTTTTGCAGACCCCGTGGCGGAAGGTTGAGCCTTCTTAGAGACAGCACCGACTGCCGATACTTCGGCAGTCGGTGCTGGCGAACCCACCTTTGCCTCTTTCGAATCCTTTGGTGCAGGAGGAACGATCACGGTCGGTTTCGCGGCTTCATCGGTTTCCGCAGGAGGACGTTCCTGTACCCCCTTTACAGGCTGTATATTTCCGGCTGCGGCCGATGCTGCCGTTGGTGTACTTTTCTGCCCCTGTAGATACCACCATCCTCCTCCCCCAATGGCGAGGGCCAGCACAACAGCCCCACCGATATAGAAGGGGGCCCTCTTCATCGGTGGCGCTTTCGCGTGAACCTGGCTTCGGGGCGGCAAGGAGCTTGCCGGTGTCATGGAATCCACCGAAGACGAATCGTTCACCTCATCAGGATCGCGCTTTACTTTTTCACGAAACACTTCGGCTTGGTCACGAATATCGACTTGGTTTTTACTCATTGCTCACGCCTCACTATTTTCATATATTCTACCTTCTCACCTGAGTTCCGTAGTTCGATTCGACTTTCTGGAGTTAATTCGACTTCCGGCATTAAATTCCTTCCTTCTTTGGAACAAACCAACCACGGCGCGTAAAACAACCGAGGACAAAGTCAACGAGCGAATGGGCGAGAATCACTGTCCAAAGCGTTCCTGTACGTATAAACAACCAGCCAAAAAGAAGGCTGATCAGGATGACGGACACCAGCATGACCCATTTCTTTAAATACCGCACATGAATCAGCGCAAAAATAGCGCTGGATATCCAGATGCCAAGCAGCGATTGAATAACACCGCGAAAGAGGATTTCCTCCGATATCCCGACAAACACGGACAGGACGGCTATGTGCCAGTAAGGCATGTTGCGAAACAGCAACTGGTTCAACCCGCCATCATCAAACCATTCATAGGGCAGCGCAACCGCCATGATTACCTCAACCAGTACAACAAGCGCTGCGGAAGCTGTACCATATATAATAATTTCCTGCGGATGAAGCCAACCGAACAGGTATTCCAGGGTCATTCGCTGCCTGCAGAACAAATAGAAGACAAGCAGTCCAACAAACAAAAGAATCGTTTGAGAAATATAAACATTGATAATCAGCGTACGACTGTCTATTTCTTTTTTCTGTAAACCCATACGCCTTCCTCCCGGGTTTCGGTTCAAACGTCTCGCATAATAAAGTGTTTTGCATTGTATCCATCATAAAGGCAGTAAGCGATCCAGCTCGCGCTCCCAGTCCCACACCGCCTGATCCGTATGCGGAATGGCCGAAGCCGGTTGAACTTCATATAAAGAGTAGTCAATCCCACAGCGGTCACAACAACTCGCGAGGGAACCACTGTGTGATTGGGAAAAATAATCCCCTATTTGCCGGCGTCGGCAGGTACGGCTTTCAATCCACCGTTCCATTTCTTTTAATCTACCATAACGCAATTCCCGCCGCTTCATCATTATATCAAATAAATTCTGGTAATTACCGGATATCCGGTCCGCCACTCCAAATGTCCATCCATCTTTCGTCCGTTCCAGGCTGCGAATCCAGCCGCCCTTTTCCATATGGTAGAGGAGAATGCCAAGATGCAGTTCGTTTAGCCCCCACTCCTCAAGCGCCGCTATCGATTGGACGGTGCTGATATTCCCCTGATGACCGGCGATATAGTGAACAAAATCCCGCGTTTGCGTGATGTCGGGATATTCCTCGGCGATTAACTGACGGGGGAGCGCCATATCTTCCGGCATATAAAGTAAACAGGTATACCCCGGCGCACCGTCCCGTCCGACACGACCGACTTCCTGTAAATACGACTCCATATCCGTAGGAAGGTGATAATGGATGACAAAGCGAATGTCTGATTTGTCAATTCCCATTCCAAATGCGTTCGTCGCAAATACGAGAGTAATCTCTCCGTTTAAAAATTGCTGCTGGACAAGAAGTCGGTCGCTTGCCGGCATTCCTCCGTGATAGTACGCGCACGAAATACCGGCTTGTTCGGCAAGCGCACACGCCCGTTCCGCACCATTGCGGGAACGGAAGTAGACGAGACCGGGTCCCTGAAGTGAGCCAAGCTTATACAACAGCACTTCATCCTTTTCTTTTTTGTCGCCCACGAACTGTACGTCATAACAAATATTGCTCCGGTTCAATGAATGCTTGACGGTATGAGCCGCCGGAACGCCAAGCTGTAAGCAAATGTCTTTTTGCACATCAGAAGTAGCCGTCGCTGTCAATGCCATCACCGGTGGGTCTCCCAAACGGTGGATACAGTCCTTCAACCGCTGGTAATCGGTGCGGAAATCATGCCCCCACTGGGAAATGCAGTGCGCTTCATCGACAACAAAAAGGGACACGGGAATACCCGCGAGCTGCTGCATAAATGAATCCTGCTGCAGCTTCTCGGGAGAAACGTACAGAATTTTTATCTTTCTATCCCTTAGTTTTTTCATCTTCCATTTATATTCCTCAGGCGCTAACGCGCTGTTTATGTACTCGATTCCTCCGATTCCTTTGCTGCGCAATTGGCGTACCTGGTCGGCCATCAACGAAATAAGCGGAGAAACAACAACCGTCATGTAAGGAAACAGGAGGGCCGGCAGCTGGTAGCACAGTGATTTCCCTCCGCCGGTTGCCAGAATGCCAAGCACTGATTCCCCGCGCAGAGCATATTCGATAATTTCCCGCTGTCCCGGCCGGAATTCACGATAAGAAAAATAGTGCTCCAGCGCCTTTTTTACCGTTTCCTTCATCATTTTGCATCCACCCCTTCCACAGCGGCCTCCCTGCAGGTACACGCCAGCCTGATCTCAAGGAACGTACAGAATTCACCTGTAATTTTTTTGATTTCACCCAGTTTTCGTGTGTTACGCTCCCTCATAATACGGTGAATATAGGCAATTTTTTCTCTTGTGACAAAGCGTGTAATATCAAAGGCGGGGTCCGCAATGGCAATCTCAACGACGTGGTCTTCCACCGTCCCTTTTTTTAAACGGCGGCGGTGCCCAATCTCGTCCAGCGATAATCCCGCATCCAGCATCTGCTTTGTTTTCCGCGACGTTTCGCTAAGGGCGGCGGCTTGCTCCTGGGCCCCGAGCAGAAAAAATAAGCAGGGGTTTGAATCCGCCTGCCTCTCGTCCGTTGTTGAGAAACCGTTCGTCACCTGTGCAAGCCGTTCGGCCGCAAGCCTGAGCAGATGAAATCGCACAAAATCCGCGGATTTTCCCAGCCGATGGGCCAGTTGAGGATAGGTAAGGCCTGTCTTGTTCCTGCCGCTCAAACGAAACAGGAGGATTTGCTGCTCCCAATCTTCTAATCGTGTCATCCATTCGGCGATTTCCCGTTTTAAGTTCCGGGACAGCTCCAGCGGCTCATGGTGACCGATGAGATATTTTACATCCTGCTGGATGATTCGTTCTTCAACAACAGGAGAGAACTTCCGATCCCGCTGGGAAAGATAGGACAGCGTCTGCACGAGTAACTCCAGCCTCTTCCAGAAGCGTACGGCTCTGCGCCTGTCATGGACGGATTGAATCACACGCAAACCGGATTCATAATGATATGTCTCTTCCCATTTCCGTAAACGTTCCTCACCGGTTTCCGTACAAACTATCGTTTCGTTTCGTAAGCCTTTTTCTATTCCATTTCGCTTGTCCGCTCTAATCGCCGTCCAACCCCTGACGATCGTTTCCTTTACCAGCCCCTCGATTTCCTCATAGGTTAAGGAAGAAAAAAATCCGTAGAGGAGAGAAACGCCAAACAGCGCCGCATCCTGAATGACCTGATGATTTTTTCTGCCTTTTAAAAGATGAACGAGCGCTCTTGGTGAGCGGTTCCCTGCAAAACGTTCGGCCAGCAATAAAACAATTCCATATGCATACGTCTCACTCACGATGTGTCACCTCCCGAGCAAAGAACTTTCCTATGTGTCATTATACTACACGGGTGGCAGCATCAGGAGTCAGCGTCTTTTTTTCATTCATTTTTTTAGGATATGGCTTGAAATTCACTCCCACAATGTCTAAAATGATGTATGAGAAGTAGCAGAGCTTTTCGCATAATACGTGGAGGTGGAAGAGATAATGACAACTTGGGTTGATAAAGACACTTGTATTGCTTGTGGGGCTTGTGGTGCAACTGCACCGGATGTATTTGACTATGATGATGAAGGCTTAGCATTCAACAAAATTGATGATAACAGCAACACCGCTGAAATCCCTGACATCTTGTTTGATGATGTTCGTGACGCAGCTGAAGGTTGCCCTACGGATTCCATTAAAGTTGAAGAATAAGAAGAAATGATACAAAGCCTGGCCGGTTACCTGCCAGGCTTTTATTATGGATTTTATTATAGAGGCGAATGGTCATATCAAGTGTGAAACTTCGCCTGGTGAGAAAAACTCGCGGGCGTTGCCGCTCGTCCTTTTTCTGCAGGGAAGCGAAACGGCCGCTTAGTGACCGGAAGGTCGGACCGACAAAACATCCGGGTACCTCAATGATGGAGACAATTGTCGGTCTGATCGACCTTCCGGCCACACGCTCCACATCGAAAAAGCAACGTTCGGCACACTCCCGCGAGTTTTTCTAAGGTGACCCATGGAGGAAAGTATATGTTGCTTTAACACTGTAAAGCAACATATACTTTCTTTAACGGATAAAAAAACGTGCGTCTTCTCCTTTCGTTGATAAATGGCTGGGCATATATGGATTTAACCCATGTATAGGGTACTCACCCATACACATATGTACTGACGTGCATAAATTGCTTATGTAAAAACGAAAGGAGGAGATTTGATTGGCATATGGCGGACTTGGTACTTTCTTTGCACCTGGGAATGAAATTGGGGTAATTCTTGTGCTCTTTATCTTACTGGTGGTTATCGCTTGCAGCTGCGGCGCATTCGGCGGTGGCTATGCTGGCGGCGCAGTTTAATTCTTAAAAAGCGCCCGGGATCGGGCTCTTTTTTTCGGTCGGGGTTATGGAAAAGCACTCGTGTGGGCTTTGGTGGATTTTCTGACCGCAGGAAGAAGCGCCCATACCAAATGTTAAAACTGCTCATACTCTATATTACAATCATGGAAAGGGGGAATCATGATGGCAGGATATGGCGGTTTCTGGTCTAACGAAGTTGGGGTAATCCTTGTGCTCTTTATCTTACTTGTCGTTATTGCATGCAGCTGCGGCGCATTTGGCGGCTATGCTGGTGGCGGAGTTTAATCATTAAAGCAAATAAAGGGCTCAGTTTCTGAGCTCTTTATTTGCTTTCTCACTTGTTTTAGTAAAGTTAAAATTTAGCAAGTGTGGTCGATGAAAATGTATGCAAGTCCTCTTTTGCCTTTTCTGTTATCTGAAATCCATTCCGCATTTTTGTGACATCCCCGCTGGATATTCCGTTTAATTCCGTACGTACTCCCTCTATATATTTCATAAGAATGTTTTCGTACTGGACCTTTATTTCATTTAATGCAGGATGGTCCGGGTGGTAATGATTATGCATTTGATTCCAGATATAAAGAAGCTGTTTCTTCGTATCATTCATCATATCGACCGCGTCGTCCAGTTCATCATTTTTCTGGGCTTCCGCGATTCCCTTGTCCAATGTTCCGATAATTTGCCCGGAGGTTTTAACGGAATCTTTAATAACCGAGAGGAAGGCTTGATCCGTTTTGCTAAAAGACGAATCGGCGGAAGGTCCGCCGGGAGAAGCCTGTCCCTGCGTTTCTTGCCGGGCCTGGTTTTGAGCCTTGGAAGGTGGGTGAAACGTACCTTCAGAAAGGTGAGCACAGCCTGTTCCTACTACTATGGTCAAGATAAATATAGCAATTAAAACCTTTATTTTTTTCATTTCGACCATCACCCTCCACTGTTACGAATGACTAACCATACAGAGGCGCGAACTTTTACTTTCTTTGTGCATCCCTTTGTAATCTTTAAACCTCTCCGCTTCAAAAACGTGATGAATATAAATCTTCCCGGGCATATATTCACTCCTCGTTAAAATAGTGAACTTGGTTTGAGCCGCAAATTTGTTCCCTTTATATATGTATAGAAGGCATCGATAATTATTCCGGAATCCTGCTCTTTCTCATAAGAAAAACCGGGCAAAAACCGCCCGGTCCTTTTTTGTTTAGAGAATATCCGATAGTCTGTACTTTATGCCATGTACTCCCTCATAATATTCCGGATACATTCGTCCACCACATTTTTCGCATGAAAACATCGGGGGAGTGGTTGGATCTCCATCGTCCATTAAGTCAAAGTCCCTTACAACACTTAAAGGAATTTCCTCTTTTTCATGACACGTTAAACAAACAAAGCTGACGCTCTGTTTCTTGGACTGGTTTAGATTTATGTTTTTCTTCTTTTTCTTCCCTTTTTGACGGGTTTTTGATACCGGTGAGATCGCTAATCACCCTTTCTA
>NZ_AUMJ01000019.1 GCF_000430625.1 Aneurinibacillus terranovensis DSM 18919 | reverse complement strand
AAATCCAGAATTGTATCTGGGTTATATCGCACATTTGGCATTTCACTGTTCAGTTTTCAAGGAACTTGTTTTGAACCGCATTGTTTTTAAATTCGTAACAGCGACTTTTTTATCTTATCAAATACACTTCGTTATGTCAACTGTTTTTTAAAACTTTTTTATCGGTGCCCTTTTTCTTTTATAAAAGCGACGAAAGATAATTTATCACGAATTACCCAACCTTTACTATAGGTAATTGGAATTAATTATTACAAAAAGCTTTTTACAGTGATTTTCTTACCGTACTTTTTTTTCAAAATGCATGTAGTCGCGGGTACTTTTCCATTCACCTCCCCAGATCCATCCTCTTTTTTTAAAAGCATTGTAGCAAACATCTCCTTTGGTTATCATCCCTTTTCTAATCACTCTTCGATTAGCGTAGCTGCTTGCAAGAGGTGGATCTATTGTCGTTCCTGTTATCTGGGGATTTTGAACAGGATTTATATCTACAGCAGCCCCGTAGCTGTGCCTTGATAACGTCCTTGTTCCAGCGATCATTCTTGTATTGAAAGCTGATGAATTATTGTTTCCCATTGATAATTCATCCGAACCGTGATAATCATCCACTAAACCGGCTTTTTCTATCGGGTATTTTTTTTGATAAAGCTCTTCAAAAATGTCGAACACTTCTTTTGCCAGCTTTTTATTGACAATAAGCTCCCCGCGGTGTTCCTTATTGTCAAACCCTATGTACCTGACCCTAACGTACGATAACTGATTCATTTTTACCGGACTGTCCTTAGTATAAGAAACTCCCCATATTTTATTTTGTATTTTTGCCGGAATTGGACCATACCCTATATTCACCGGTACTGTCCTTGCAGCAAATATAGGGTATGCTGTGGTCATAAACGTCAATGTTAAAACAATAACTTTGTATATATTTTTTTTCATGTTTTCCTCCGTTTTCTAAAAAAGTGTAATGGGAAAGATGAGATCGTTGGATTCCGATAATATTATTCCTCGCTTTGCAGTAACATCCTTTTTAATGCAAAAAAAGAGCAGGCGGCGTGAGACCGTTCTGCTCTTATACGTTTCGTTTTTAAAGATCTTCTTCAGGTATTTAAATCGGCAATGTTTCCGGTGGCAATATAGACGGTCCATTCGCCGATATTCGTCGCGTGGTCGCCAATGCGTTCCAGTGTCTGGATTAATTTGATAAGCTGGACACCTTCTGTAACATAATCAGGGTTATTTCTCATGCTTGTTTCTAAATACGTAAAGCAATTGCTGTAATACCGATCAATTACATCATCCATCATATCAAGTGACCGACTTTCTTGTGTATTGAAAGTTTCCAGCATGTCTACGCTCACCTGAATAATCTCTTTCACTTTCTCAGCCATAGCCGGAATGTCAAAAAGGGGAATTGTAAACGGCCTGGCTTCCAGACGCACAACAACCTTGGCGATTTCAACCGCCAAATCTCCAATTCGCTCCAAGTCGGTCACGATTTTCAGATAAGAACCAATGCTGCGCAAATCAGTGGCAACCGGCGCCTGTAATGCAATCAGGCTAAGACTCATTTTAAATATTTTCTCAGCAAGAACGTTTAGCTTTTCATCACGTACAATGACAGTTTTAGCAAGAGCCAGATCATGTTCTTCAAGGGATTTCCATGCCTGTGTAAACCCTTCACAAGCAACGGAAGCCATATGAGAAACTTCCTTTTTTAACTCTTCAATATGTTGCTTTTGCATACCATCCCACCATTCTGCAGTTTCTGTATTTAAGCCTATCGACTGGCTTATTCAATCAAAATAAAATTATAGAAAGTTAGGGTCGATCACATTCGTCCATATTACAACAAAAGTATTAACTGATTATTAACCCAATGTTAACCTATTAATAAAGCTTATAAAATATTATATGTTTTTCTTGTCTGTATTATTTAAAAAAATCCTGATATACAAGCAATAGTATAGTACACTAGTAGTGATAAATTCTATAGGCAAACAGCTTTACCAGTATGGAGGAATGTATGAAAACGAGGGGTAGGCCTGATTTTTTACTTCTTACGTTAACGTTTATACTTGTTGGATTCGGCATCGTAATGGTTTATAGTGCCAGTTCTGTCTATGCTCTGTATGCCAAATTTACAAACCATGATTCTACCTACTTTATGAAAAGACAGCTGTTGTGGGCTTTGTTTGGAACGGCGGGCATGTTTTTCACAATGAACATTCCTTATACTACCTATAAAAAATATTTTGCACACATTATGGTTTTTTCATTTTTCATTTTGCTTGCCGTACTTATTCCCGGGATTGGTTCTGTCCATAAAGGGGCACGAAGTTGGATCGACTTTGGTCCGGTTATGCTGCAGCCCGCTGAATTTGCTAAGATGGCCTTAATTATTTACCTTGCAGGGATCATTTCAAAAAAAGGTGAGGTTTTTCGGAGCTTTCAAAAGGGATTGCTGCCGGCGATGGTGATCGTAGGCCTGTTTTTTTGTGTCATTGTTGTTCAACCAGACTTTGGTTCTGCGGCGATTTTATTGTTAACAGCGGTTGCTGTCATTTTCGCCGGCGGGGCGAACTTAAAACATTTGTGTCTCATTGGGCTTCCACTCGCTGCGTTCTCCATTATATTTATTTTTTCTTCGGATTATCGAAAGAGCCGTCTGTTTAATTTTCGCGACCCGTGGAACGACGGATTTGGCGGACTTGGTGACGGGTATCAACTTGTGCACTCTTTCTTTGCCCTTGCCCATGGCGGCATAACCGGGGCCGGATTTGGAAAGAGCATTGAGAAGTTTCTTTACCTTCCGGAAGTACAAACTGATTTTATCTTTTCAATTATTGCAGAAGAACTCGGGTTTATCGGTGCCGCTATTTTTATTATTGTTTATCTCTTTTTTATTTGGCGTATTCTAACGATTACCCTTCGCCTAAAAGACGTATTCACCAATCTGGTCGGCATTGGAGTCGTGAGCATGATTTTTATCCAGGCCTTTATTAATATCGGTGGGGTTATCGGTGCGATTCCGATTACAGGGGTACCGCTTCCTTTTATTAGCTATGGAGGGTCTTCGCTTCTGTTGAATATGCTAAGCATGGGAGTCATTTTAAGTATCTCGCGGGAAGCCTATAAACAAAAAGTGAAAACATTGATTCCTTCCGAGCAGCCATCACACGGCTCTATCCGAGCCTAAAGGTAATTTCTGCTTTATTCATATACTAAAAAAAAGCGAACCGGCCTACAAGGCATGACTGGTTCGCTTTTTTACGTATTTACACTGCGCGGCTGATGGCCTGGACGATTCGTTCAATGTCCCGGGGCTGAACGGTCCGAAAATCAAAGATAAGCCAGTCCTCTTGTATACGTGCGATGATTGTCGGACGTCCCTGACGAAGCTTCCGTTCAAGCGATGATGTTGTGACATGGTTCAGGCGAATCGCTGCTACCCACGTTGGGAGAGTCACGCCAGGCAAGGTTCCTCCGCCTACTTCAGAAACGCCTTCCCTTATCTCCATATCGAAATCATCCATTTTATCCTGCAGCTGCACAGCAAAGGAGCGGGCCCGCTGCTTTATTTCCTCTTCTGGGCAGAGAATATCGCGCAGGACCGGAATTTCAGCAACAGACCTTTCGGGATTAAGGTAGGCAATCAGCGTTGCTTCAAGCGCGGCTAACGTTACCTTGTCCACCCGGAGTACCCGTGCCAGCTGATTCCTTTTCAGAGCTTCAATATATTTCTTTTTACCGGCGATAATCCCAGCTTGTGGACCGCCAAGGAGTTTGTCTCCACTAAATGAAATAATATCAACCCCTGCCTGAATGGAGGCCGATGCCACCGGCTCATTGCCAATCCCGTGAACCGCTAAATCGTACAACGCTCCACTCCCGAGATCTTCATACACCGGGATATTGTGGGCCTGGCCAATCTCCACCAACTCTTCCACCGTCACCTCACGAGTGAATCCCATCACTTTAAAATTGCTTGTATGAACTTTTAATAATAAGGCGGTTTCCGGTGTGATATGACGTTCATAATCATACGGATGCGTTTTATTCGTCGTACCTACTTCACGAAGAAAGGCTCCACTCTCTGCCATAATCTCCGATACGCGAAATGAACCGCCGATCTCCACAATTTGACCTCGGGAAACCAGCACTTCTTTACCTTTAGCCATTTCGCGCAAAACAATAAAAACGGCAGCCGCATTATTGTTAACCACCATTGCGGCTTCCGCTCCGGTTAACCGGGTAATTAGACGCTCCACATGGCTGTGTCTGGAACCCCTGGTCCCTTCCTCCAGATTAAATTCCAGATTCGTATAAGACTGCGCGGCTTCTACCATACGTTCAACCGCATCCTGAGACAATACGGCACGTCCGAGATTTGTATGTAAAATAACTCCTGTCGCATTGATAACAGGAATCAGATGAGGGGAATATAGTTCAAGCATTCTTTGTTCCAGAAGCGGAATCCAGTATTCCACGTTCTTATATATGTTTGATTCAGCGGAACCGGTCCCGTTCAGAATATGTGCCCGTTCTTCCTCTACGATTTGCTGAATAAACGGGAGCGTCTCGCTTGCACTCAACCCTTGACGCTCCCTCCAGCTCACAATCTCGGGCCTATTCAATAAGGTATGAACTGCGGGTAACCGGCGAAGCTGCTCCATTTGCTGCCTAGTCCATTCGCTCATACGATCATGCTCCTACACGTTCTTATCGCTACTGATTTACGTATGCCCTATCTGTTATCGAACTACGATTTTACCCGGATGTTCATCGGTTACGCTGGCGATGATGCTTGCGTGCGTTACTCCGGCGGCATGCAAAGCCGCCAGCAAGCCTTCCGCTTCATCATGCGGTACACTCAGGGCCAATCCCCCGGATGTAACAGCATCACAAAGAATCCACTGCTGAATCTCATCCAACGTTTCAGGATACGTGATACTATTCTCAATCCATGCGTGATTCGCCTTCGTTCCACCGGGAACCGAACCTTTTTCAGCAAGTTCCCTGGTTCGTGCAAGCACGGGGACTTGTTCGGCAAAGACGTTCATTCCCACCCGGCTTCCTTCCGCCATTTCCTTTAAATGCCCGAGCAGGCCAAAGCCTGTGATATCGGTTGAGGAATTCACGGTAAAATGAGCGGCCACTTCCGCAGCCGTTTTGTTTAATGCTGCCATCACTTGCGAAACCCTGTCAATTTCATCAGGCTCAAGCATGTTCCGTTTAATCGCCGTCGTTTGAATTCCGACCCCGATTGGCTTCGTGAGAATAATGGAATCTCCCGGCTTCGCGTTATGATTGGTCCAAACATTATTCGGATGGACAAATCCGGTGACAGCCATCCCAAATTTCGGTTCCTGGTCATCGATGGAGTGTCCGCCCAAGATCACTGCCCCAGCTTCCGTGACTTTATCTGACGCACCGCGCAAAATATCTGCTAAAATAGATGGGTCTAATTTTTTAATGGGGAAGCCTACAATATTAAGGACAGTCGCCGGTTTACCTCCCATGGCATATACGTCACTCAATGCATTGGCCGCGGCAATTTGTCCAAAAAGATACGGATCGTCTACAATAGGAGTAAAATAGTCTACCGTTTGGACAAGCGCCAGGTCTTCATTTAGTTTATATACACCGGCATCATCCGGAACATCCAGACCTACCAAAACATTGGGATTCACTGTGGACTGCACAGGTAAATGACACAAGACTTGTGTCAGGTCGGCAGGGCCGATTTTGCAGCCTCAGCCAGCTTTGCTTGAAAGGGACGTAAGTTTAATTAACTCTTGACTCACCCAATATCACTCCTTCCTTTGTTTACTACTATATCACATGAGAAGCTTCGTTTAAAAAGGAGATGGACTCGTTTGTTTTCTCGAGACATAACAGTAGATACAATAGCCGCAAACAACAAAAAATATGTATTGATCGATGTACGCAGCCCGGGAGAATACAAGGAAGCAACCATACCAGGCGCTGTAAATGTTCCCCTATTTACGGATGATGAACGGGCCATCATTGGAACTACGTATAAAAATGAGGGGAAGAATCAGGCCAAATGGAAAGGGATGGAGATCGTCTCTCCTAAGCTTCCCAAGTTAATGCAGGAAATTAAAAATTATGTGAACGCTGAACAGGAACCGGTATTGTTTTGCTGGCGCGGCGGAATGCGCAGTATGTCAATGGCCACGTTTGCTGCAATGTCCGGGCTTCCCATTCAACGGCTGCAAGGAGGATATCGCTCCTACCGGCAATATGTAACGGAGCATTTATCATCCGAACTGCTTCCCAGGAAAACATATGCTCTTCATGGAATGACGGGTGTAGGTAAAACCCTTATTTTAAACCAGCTTGCTCGATGGGGAGAGCCGGTGCTTGATTTGGAAGAATACGCAGGCCATCGCGGTTCCGTTTTCGGTTCTGTCGGCATTAAGGAAAAAAATCAAAAAATGTTTGATGCGCTCTTATTCACCAGCCTAATGGATATAAAAAGCCGGGGGTTTTCGCACATGTTTATGGAAGCGGAAAGCCGCCGTATCGGCCGGATCGTGGTTCCGGAATTTATGATGGAGGCGAAGGCAAACGGCGTCCACTTTCTGGTCAAAGCCCCTGTCGAACTGCGTGTAGAACGGATTTACCAGGACTATATTGAACCGAACAAGGATGAAGAATGGTTCTTCCGCAAAGTTAGTGAAGCTTACCAATTGATTGCCAAACGGATGGAAACTTCTGCCCGCAATGACTGCTATCGCTACCTGATTGAACGAAAATACCGCCATTTTATTCGTACACTGCTTACGGTTTATTACGACCCAAGATATACCCACAAAGAAGAGGCGTATTCGGGTGAATTCATATCCATTGATGCAGCTAATATCGAACGGGCAGCCAGGGAAATCCAGAGCTATGCAAAACAATAAAGGATCGCCTGACTAGCGCCAAAACCAAAGGTACAGGCGATAGTCTTAGTTGAACGCATGCGTAAAGAGGCATATACATCTTTATCCACTAAGAAAAACTCGCGGGCGTTGCCGCTCGTCCTTTTTCTGCAGGGTAGCGAAACGGCCGCTTAGTGACCGAAGGTCGGACCGACAAAACATCCGGGTATCTCAAGGATGGGGACAATTGTCGGTCTGATCGACCTTCCGGCCACACGCTCCACATCGAAAAAGAAACGTTCGGCACACCCCCGTGAGTTTTTCTCAGGTGACCAATGGAAGAAAGTATATGTTGCTTTAACACTGTAAAGCAACATATACTTTCCTTAACGATAAAAAAGATCCGGCTTTACGCCGAATCTTTTTTATTTGCCTAAGCAAAATTATTTAATGATAGTAGCAACCGCGCCGGCACCAACTGTACGTCCGCCTTCACGAATAGCAAAGCGAGTACCTTCTTCCATAGCGATAGAACTAATGAGTTCAACAGTGATCTCAACGTTATCGCCAGGCATAACCATTTCAGTTCCTTCTGGAAGTTTGATGATGCCAGTTACGTCCGTTGTACGGAAGTAGAACTGAGGACGGTAGTTAGCAAAGAATGGAGTATGACGTCCACCCTCTTCTTTAGAAAGAACGTAGATTTGTGCAGTAAACGTAGTGTGCGGTTTTACAGAACCCGGCTTAGCAAGTACCTGTCCACGCTCGATCTCAGAACGGTCAACACCACGGAGAAGCGCACCGATGTTATCACCAGCTTGAGCTTGGTCAAGAAGTTTACGGAACATCTCTACACCAGTAACCGTTGTAGTTTTAGGTTCTTCAGTAAGACCAAGGATTTCAACTTGGTCACCAACTTTTACAATACCACGTTCTACACGACCGGTAGCAACCGTACCACGACCTGTGATAGAGAATACGTCCTCTACAGGGAGCAAGAAAGGTTGGTCAACCGCACGTTCCGGGGTTGGGATGTAAGAATCAACCGCATCCATCAATTCAATGATGCGTTGTGCCCATTCGCCAGTTGGGTTTTCAAGCGCTTCTTTAGCGGAACCTTTAACAACCGGGATGTCATCGCCAGGGAATTCGTATTCAGAAAGAAGATCACGAATTTCCATTTCAACAAGTTCAAGCAATTCCTCATCGTCAACCATGTCACATTTGTTCATGAATACAACGATGTAAGGAACGCCTACTTGGCGGGAAAGAAGGATGTGCTCACGAGTTTGAGGCATTGGGCCGTCAGCAGCAGATACCACGAGGATAGCGCCGTCCATTTGAGCCGCACCTGTGATCATGTTTTTAACATAGTCGGCGTGGCCTGGGCAGTCAACGTGTGCATAGTGACGGTTGTCTGTTTCATACTCAACGTGTGCAGTAGAGATCGTGATTCCACGCTCACGCTCTTCAGGAGCCGCGTCAATTGAACCGTAATCCATAGCTTTTGCTTTACCAGACTGAGAAAGTACAGTCGTAATAGCAGCTGTTAAAGTTGTTTTACCGTGGTCAACGTGACCGATAGTACCAATGTTTACGTGCGGTTTATTCCGCTCAAATTTTTCTTTAGCCATTTGGAAAAAAGCCTCCTTAAAAGGTTGGTTAAGAAATTAAGTATAGTGACAAGAAAGGTTTAAACAGCAAGGAATATCCATTACACATTTTAAACCTTTCTTGATAAACAATAAAGGTTTTTATGTTAAAATTAAAGACCTTTAGCTTTTTTAATAATTTCTTCCGCGATGTTTTTAGGCACTTCTTCATAATGATCGAAATGCATGCTGTACGTACCGCGTCCCTGTGTACGGGAACGAAGATTTGTCGCATATCCGAACATCTCGGAAAGTGGAACGAAAGCATGAACAACCTGTGCGTTACCGCGCGCCTCCATACCTTCAATACGCCCACGACGGGAACTCACATCACCCATAATGTCACCCATGTATTCTTCCGGAACAACAACTTCAACCTTCATTATAGGTTCAAGGATAGCAGGGTTAGATTTCTTACCAGCTTCTTTTAAAGCCATCGAACCGGCAATTTTAAACGCCATTTCAGAGGAGTCAACATCATGGTAGCTACCGTCTACAAGAGTAGCTTTAAGGTCAAGGATCGGATACCCGGCGAGAACCCCATTTTGCATCGCTTCCTCAATACCAGCTTGAACTGGAGCAATGTATTCACGAGGAACGGCTCCTCCGACAATTTTGTTCTCAAATACAAATCCGGTACCAGGTTCAACCGGTTCGAATTCAACCACAACGTGACCGTATTGTCCGCGGCCACCGGATTGGCGAACAAACTTGCCTTCAACTTTGGCGCCCTGACGGAAGGTTTCTTTATAAGCAACCTGAGGAGCACCAACGTTAGCTTCCACTTTGAATTCACGCTTCATGCGGTCAACAATGATATCAAGGTGGAGTTCACCCATACCGGCAATGATGGTTTGTCCTGTTTCTTGATCAGTATACGTTTTGAACGTTGGATCTTCCTCAGCAAGTTTTGCAAGAGCCATCCCCATTTTATCCTGGTCAGCCTTTGTTTTAGGCTCGATAGCAATTCTGATAACAGGCTCAGGGAATTCCATAGATTCAAGAATTACAGGATTTTTCTCATCACAAAGAGTATCTCCAGTAGTGGTATCTTTCAGACCTACGCCTGCTGCAATATCACCGGAATAAATCGTTTTAATTTCTGCACGGTGGTTCGCATGCATTTGCAGAATACGGCCAATACGTTCACGTTTGCCCTTTGTAGAGTTGAGTACGTATGAGCCGGATTCAAGCGTACCGGAGTAAACACGGAAGAATGTTAACTTACCAACATATGGGTCAGTCATGATTTTGAAGGCAAGTGCAGCGAATGCAGCTTCATCATCAGATTCACGTGTTACTTCCTCATTTGTATCTGGAACAACACCTTTAATCGCCGGAATATCAAGTGGCGATGGAAGGTAATCAATAACAGCATCAAGCATCGGCTGAACGCCCTTGTTTTTAAATGCTGAACCGCAGGTTACAGGAAAGAATTGAACGCTGATCGTTGCTTTACGAATCGCTTTTTTAAGTTCTTCATTTGTAACCTCTTCACCTTCGAGGTATTTCATCATCAGTTCTTCATCGAATTCAGCTACTGCTTCAATCAGTTGACCGCGAAGTTCTTCTGCCTGGCTTTGATAGTCAGCCGGGAAGCCATCTGTAATTTCAATGTCAGTACCGAGATCATTTGTATAGATGTATGTCTTTTGCTCAACAAGATCGATGATGCCACGGTATTGATCCTCTGCACCGATCGGAAGTTGAATTGGATGTGCGTTTGCTTGAAGACGTTCTTTCAATGTGCGCACAGAGTACAGGAAATCTGCACCGATTTTGTCCATTTTGTTGACGAACACGATACGCGGTACACCGTATGTCGTAGCCTGGCGCCATACGGTTTCAGTTTGTGGCTCTACGCCAGACTGTGCATCAAGAACAGCAACTGCACCATCAAGTACACGAAGGGAGCGTTCTACTTCAACGGTGAAGTCTACGTGTCCGGGTGTATCAATGATGTTAACACGGTGGCCGTGCCACTGGGCGGTCGTAGCAGCGGAAGTAATGGTAATTCCACGTTCCTGTTCCTGCTCCATCCAGTCCATCGTAGCAGCGCCTTCATGAACCTCACCAATCTTATGAACGCGACCGGTATAGAAAAGAATCCGTTCTGTTGTCGTCGTTTTACCGGCGTCGATGTGAGCCATGATACCGATATTACGAGTTTTAGCTAAGGGGAATTCGCGTCCCATTGAATATTGGCCCCTTTCAAGTTAAATAAAAAGTGTGCAAGTAAAAGCGGCCAAACGCCGCTTTACTTCTACCAGCGGTAATGAGCAAATGCTTTGTTTGCTTCCGCCATTTTGTGTGTATCTTCACGTTTCTTAACAGCAGCGCCGGTATTATTGGCAGCGTCAAGAATCTCGCTGGCAAGACGTTGTTCCATTGTTTTCTCACCGCGTTTGCGCGCATACTCCACTAACCAACGAAGTCCAAGAGTAGTGCGGCGTTCAGGGCGAACTTCAACCGGAACCTGATAGTTGGCACCCCCGACACGGCGGGCACGAACTTCAAGAACTGGCATGATGTTTTTCATTGCTTCTTCAAAAACTTCCATCGCATCGCGACCGCTGCGTTCTTGAACAAGATTGAAAGCACCATACAGAATTTGCTGAGAAACTCCTCGCTTACCATCAACCATCATTCGGTTGATTAGGCGAGTTACTAATTTGCTGTTATATATCGGGTCAGGTAAAACATCACGACGAGGTACTGGGCCTTTACGTGGCATTCAATTCCCCTCCTTTACTTTCAAATTTGAATAAAAGTTTTTTATGCTTTAGGAGCTTTAGGGCGTTTTGAACCGTATTTAGAACGTGATTGCATACGGTTTTGTACACCCGCTGTATCTAAAGCGCCGCGTACGATTTTGTAACGTACACCAGGCAAGTCTTTAACACGGCCGCCACGAACAAGAACCACGCTGTGCTCTTGAAGATTATGGCCAATACCAGGAATATACGCAGTTACCTCGATACCGTTCGTTAAACGTACACGAGCATATTTACGTAAAGCTGAGTTCGGTTTTTTTGGTGTCATCGTACCAACACGAGTACATACCCCACGCTTTTGTGGAGAATTCAGGTTGGTCATCTCCTTTTTCATACTGTTGTACCCTTTAGTAAGAGCTGGAGATTTTGATTTATATTCTTTGCTTTCGCGACCTTTGCGCACGAGTTGATTAATAGTCGGCATCCGTCGCACCTCCTTCCAATGCTGTACATTTTAAGACCACAGGTCCTGGTGGTTCATGAAACTGCAAATGAAAAGTTTTTGCCTCTGTGTATTTACCGAAACTAACGGCAAATACACAGATTTAAGCAAAAACAGAATGTAGCTTACATATACTATTTTATAGCAACCACCGCTGCTCCCACATCAATTCCACATGCCGCTCCAAGACGGCGCATCGAATCAACGTAGTGAATAGGCAGACCTTTCTCTTTACAGAGCAAAATCACTTTACTTAAAACCCTTGCATCCGCATCTTTCGCAATGATGACTTCAGATACTGAATCCATCTCAATGGCCCGATACGTTTGCTTTGTGCCAATCACAACATTTTTAGCCTGCTCTACTTTTTCATAAGACATTTTCATATCCTCCAAAGTACAGGTATTAGGCACACTTCGATATCATATCACCTGTCACCATCTGTGTCAACAAGGTTTATGAATTATTTTTCTACCATCACCGTTTCCGTTTCTTCATCAAGCGAAGGTATCCCTTTGGCTTCCTCTTTATTCGGCATAAAATCATGCTTCAGCTTGATGTTGCGATACGGATTCATACCCGTACCGGCTGGTACCAGCTTACCAATGATAACATTTTCTTTCAGGCCAAGTAGGCGGTCAACTTTCCCTTTAATTGCGGCATCTGTCAGGACACGCGTTGTCTCCTGGAAGGAAGCGGCGGACAGGAAGGAATCCGTTTCAAGCGATGCCTTGGTGATCCCAAGAAGAACCGGACGGGCAACCGCAGGGCTTTTTCCTTCCCAAAGAACCTTTTTGTTAGCTTCTTCAAACTCGTGAATTTCCACATAAGCCCCTGGAAGTAAATCTGTATCGCCGTTATCAACCACACGCACTTTACGAAGCATCTGACGGATCATAACCTCTACGTGCTTGTCGTTAATCTCAACCCCCTGCATACGATACACTTTCTGTACTTCCTGCAGGATGTAGTACTGCACGCCGCGCATACCGCGAACTTTCAGCATTTCTTTCGGGTCAATCGAGCCTTCCGTTAATTCTTCTCCTATGTCGACCTTACTTCCAACGGATACCTTCAAACGGGAACCGTATGGTATCTGATATACTTTATTTTCCGTTTCTCCGCGAATTTCGACTTCACGACGGTCTTTTCCTTCCCGTATATCAATAACTTCACCCTCAATTTCAGTAATAACCGCCTGACCTTTCGGGTTACGGGCTTCAAAAAGCTCCTGAATACGCGGCAGACCTTGCGTGATATCGTCACCGGCTACCCCGCCTGTATGGAAGGTGCGCATCGTAAGCTGTGTACCCGGTTCACCGATGGACTGTGCTGCAATAATACCGACAGCTTCCCCGACATCCACTTTCTTTCCGGTGGCAAGGTTGCGTCCGTAGCATTTTTTACACACGCCATGCTGAGTGCGACAGCCGATAACAGAACGAATCATTACCCTTTTTATATCTGCGGCGATGATTTGATCGGCAATATCCTCATCAATCAATTCGTTGCGGCCAACAATCAGCTCACCAGTTTCCGGATGGCGCACGGTTTCAAACGCGTAGCGCCCAACGAGACGATCGTACAAATCTTCGATCACTTCGTTGCCGTCACGAATCGCCTGAGCCGGAACTCCTTTATCCGTTCCACAGTCTTCTTCACGTACAATAACGTCCTGGGCAACGTCTACAAGGCGGCGTGTCAGGTAACCTGAGTCAGCCGTACGAAGCGCCGTATCGGCCAAACCTTTACGGGCACCGTGCGTGGAAATAAAGTATTCCAACACCGTCAGACCTTCACGGAAGTTCGATTTAATCGGCAGCTCGATGATACGGCCGGACGGATTCGCCATTAGGCCGCGCATACCCGCCAACTGGGTAATCTGGGATACGTTACCGCGGGCACCGGATGTCGCCATCATGTTGATAGAATTAAACTTATCGAGCGATTCCATGAGCACTTTCGTAACATCGTCTTTCGCTTTACTCCAGATGGAGATAACGCGGTCATAGCGTTCGTTTTCCGTAATGAGACCCCGGCGGAACTGCTGCATGACCATCTCAACTTTTTTCTCCGCTTCATTGAGAATTTCGTGCTTCTCATCCGGTGTGGTAATATCTGCGACCGCAACGGTTATACCTGCTTGCGTTGAATATTTAAAGCCGTTTGCTTTGATTTTATCAAGGATAACGGATGTCTGCGTGGTGCCGAAACGACGGAAGCATTCCGCAATGATGGTTCCGAGGAAGCTTTTCTTAACGGCATCCTGTTCAGGCAGTTGCTTAATAAATTCCTTTACATCGACACCTTTTTCGAAAATAAAGAACTTATCCGGCACCTGTTTTTGCAAATTGCTCTTTGTCGGCTCGTTAATATACGGCAATTCCGGCGGGAAAATTTCATTAAAAATGAGTTTTCCAACCGTTGTAACGAGCAAAGCGCCCTGCTGTTCAGGTGTAAATGACGTTTTGTTTAAATTTTTAGCCGGTACGGCAATGCGCGTATGCAAAGTAATATGGCTGTTCGCATAAGCGGAAATCGCCTGATTTACATTTGGGAAGAGACTTCCTTCACCAGGGGCGTTTTTGTCTTCCATTGTAAGATAATATGTTCCAAGCACCATATCCTGAGAAGGTGTGACGACAGGTTTTCCATCTTTCGGGTTCAGGATATTCTGTGCAGCAAGCATAAGAATCCGGGCTTCCGCCTGTGCTTCGGCAGATAACGGTACGTGGACAGCCATTTGGTCACCGTCAAAGTCAGCATTGTACGCCGTACATACAAGCGGGTGCAGACGGATGGCGCGCCCTTCAACCAGTGTGGGTTCAAATGCCTGAATTCCAAGTCTGTGCAGGGTTGGTGCACGGTTTAAGAGAACCGGATGCTCTTTAATGACATCCTCTAACACATCCCACACTTCAGGGTGGATGCGTTCTACTTTGCGTTTGGCCGATTTAATATTGTGAGCAAGACCTTTCGCTACAAGTTCCTTCATCACAAATGGTTTAAACAATTCCAGTGCCATTTCTTTCGGCAGACCGCACTGGTACATCTGTAAATGAGGCCCTACGACGATAACGGAACGGCCGGAATAGTCAACGCGTTTACCAAGCAGGTTCTGGCGGAAACGTCCTTGCTTCCCTTTCAACATATGGCTGAGAGATTTCAACGGACGATTTCCCGGACCTGTTACCGGACGGCCGCGGCGTCCGTTATCGATCAGAGCGTCCACCGCTTCCTGCAGCATTCTTTTCTCATTCTGGACAATGATATCAGGCGCTCCCAGATCAAGCAGACGCTTTAAACGGTTATTCCTGTTGATCACACGGCGGTATAAATCATTTAAGTCGGAAGTCGCAAAGCGTCCGCCGTCTAATTGCACCATCGGACGCAATTCAGGCGGGATCACGGGAAGCACATCAAAAACCATCCATTCCGGGCGATTTCCGGAATTGCGGAAGGCTTCCAGTACTTCCAGCCGCTTAATAACACGGCTGCGGCGCTGACCCTGAGCTGTTTTCAATTCTTCTTTCAGATAGTCCACTTCTTTGTCGAGGTCGATTTCTGAGAGTAATCGTTTAATTGATTCAGCGCCCATTGAGGCCTGGAAAGCAGAACCGTATTTTTCACGATAGGTACGGTATTCTTTTTCCGATAAAAGCTGCTTTTTCTCCAGCGGTGTTTCCCCCGGGTCGGTTACTACATAGGAAGCAAAATAAATGACTTCCTCAAGGGAACGCGGGGACATGTCAAGGACAAGCCCCATTCTGCTCGGGATTCCTTTAAAAAACCAGATGTGAGAAACAGGGGCAGCCAGTTCAATGTGCCCCATGCGCTCACGGCGAACTTTAGCCCGTGTGACTTCAACGCCGCAGCGGTCACAAACAACGCCTTTATAACGAACACGCTTGTACTTCCCGCAGTGACATTCCCAGTCCTTCGTCGGACCAAAAATCTTTTCGCAGAACAAGCCTTCTTTTTCCGGTTTTAACGTCCGGTAGTTAATCGTTTCAGGCTTCTTCACCTCACCAAAAGACCAGGAACGAATCTTATCCGGTGAAGCCAGGCCGATTTTCATATACTCGAAATTATTCACATCTAACAAGGCGCATACCTCCCAATACTTCCCGGTTTAATCCTTTTACTCCTCAGTACCGCTCAAGTTCAGGTTTAACTTCTCACCAGATGTATCTTCATCTTCATCGATATCGCGCATCTCGATTTCCTGCTCATCGCCCGAGAGTATCTTCACGTCCATACCTAAACTTTGCAACTCTTTAATTAAAACTTTAAAGGATTCCGGTACACCAGGTTCCGGTACATTTTCCCCTTTAACAATGGATTCGTATGTTTTTACACGACCCACAACGTCATCCGATTTGACAGTAAGAATTTCCTGCAGGGTATAGGCTGCTCCATAAGCCTCAAGCGCCCAAACCTCCATCTCACCAAAACGCTGGCCGCCGAACTGGGCTTTACCGCCAAGAGGCTGCTGCGTAACAAGTGAGTAAGGCCCTGTAGAGCGGGCATGAATTTTATCGTCAACCATATGCGCCAGCTTAATCATATACATCACGCCGACGGTTACTGTGCGGTCAAACGGTTCACCCGTACGCCCGTCAAAAAGAATCGTTTTACCGGTTCGGCTTAAGCCTGCTTCTTCCAATGCATCGAACACATCCATCTCGCGTGCCCCGTCAAATACAGGTGTAGCGATATGAATACCGAGAGCCCGTGCGGCCATTCCCAGGTGAACCTCCAGCGCTTGCCCGATGTTCATCCTTGACGGTACGCCCAGCGGATTCAATACAACCTGTACAGGTGTGCCATCCGGCATAAACGGCATGTCTTCTTCCGGCAAAATGCGGGCGATAACCCCTTTATTACCATGGCGTCCGGCCATTTTGTCACCTACGGAAATTTTACGTTTTTGCGCAATATAGACACGAACAAGTTGATTGACACCCGGCGGTAATTCATCTCCGTTATCCCGCGTAAACACTTTAACGTCTACGATAATACCGGATCCACCGTGTGGCACACGAAGGGACGTATCGCGAACTTCACGGGCTTTTTCACCGAAAATAGCATGCAGGAGGCGTTCTTCCGCCGTTAATTCAGTTACACCTTTAGGCGTTACTTTTCCTACAAGAATATCGCCATCGTTAATTTCCGCCCCCACGCGGATAATGCCGCGCTCATCGAGGTTACGCAGGGCGTCTTCCCCTACATTCGGAATATCGCGGGTAATTTCTTCAGGCCCAAGCTTTGTATCACGGGCTTCCGCTTCGTATTCTTCAATATGAATCGAAGTATAAACATCTTCTTTTACGAGTTTTTCGCTGAGAAGAATCGCGTCTTCATAGTTATAACCTTCCCAGGTCATAAAAGCTACGACTACGTTACGGCCAAGAGCCAATTCCCCTTTTTCGGTGGAAGGACCGTCAGCAATAATATCTCCTACTTCTACAACTTCACCTTTTTTAATAATCGGGCGCTGATTAATACACGTCCCCTGATTGGAGCGCTCGAATTTATGAAGTTTGTATTTGTCAATATCACCCATGATTGTTTTTCCGTCCACTTCTTCCTGACGGCGCACCCAAATTTCACGTGCGGTGACACGTTCCACCACACCCGGATGACGGACAACGATAGCCACCCCTGAATCTTTGGCTGCTTTATGTTCCATACCAGTACCGATAAACGGCGCTTCCGGAATCAGAAGCGGTACGGCCTGCCGTTGCATGTTAGAACCCATGAGGGCGCGGTTTGCGTCGTCATTTTCCAGGAATGGAATCATCGCGGTAGCAACCGACACTACCTGCCTCGGAGAAACGTCCATGAAGTCAACCTTATCGCGCGGAACCGTAACGATTTCACCGCGGCGGCGGCAGATAACCGTTTCATTGATGAATTCTCCATCTTCCGTGATAGGCGCGTTGGCCTGCGCTACATTAAATACATCCTCTTCATCCGCCGTCAGGTAATCAATTTCCATCGTAACGCGTCCGGTTTCCGGGTCGATCTTACGGCGCGGCGTTTCGATAAAGCCGTACTCATTAATTCTTGCATAGCTTGATAATGAGTTGATAAGACCAATGTTCGGACCTTCCGGCGTTTCAATCGGACACATACGGCCATAGTGGGAGTGATGAACGTCACGCACTTCAAACCCCGCACGTTCCCGTGTAAGACCACCTGGTCCCAGTGCGGACAAACGGCGCTTGTGCGTTAATTCGGCAAGCGGATTGGTCTGGTCCATAAACTGGGAAAGTTGTGAACTGCCGAAAAATTCCTTAATAGACGCAATCACCGGACGGATATTGATAAGAGCCTGCGGTGTAATCGCGTTGGCATCTTGGATGGACATCCGCTCGCGAACGACACGTTCCATACGGGACAATCCAATGCGGAATTGGTTCTGGAGCAGTTCTCCGACCGAACGCAAACGGCGGTTGCCAAGATGGTCAATATCATCTGTTGAACCAATGCCATGCAGCAGATTAAGAAAGTAATTAATAGACGAAATAATATCAGCCGGCGTAATGTGCTTAACAGTTTTATCAATAATACCGTTTGCGATGACTTTAATCACTTTACCGTCCTCGATGGGCGAGAAAATTTTAATCGCCTGAAGACGGAACTCATCTTCCAGTACGCCACCGCGCGGACGAACGTTAACAAACCCAACATTTTCTTCAATGTAGGGAAGAATCCGGTCAAGCAAACGTCGATCCACAATATCACCGGCTTGCGCAATAATTTCACCGGTTGATTCGTCAACCAACGTTTCCGCCAAACGTTGATTATATAGCCTTGTTTTGATATGTAGCTTCTTGTTAATCTTATAGCGACCAACATTTGCCAGATCATATCGTTTTGGATCAAAGAACCGTGAGATTAAAAGGCTCTTCGCGTTCTCTACTGTAGGCGGCTCACCCGGGCGCAATCTTTCGTAGATTTCAATCAGCGCCTTCTCCGTAGAGTCCGTATTGTCTTTCTCCAGTGTATTTTTAATAAATTCATCTTCACCAAGAAGATTGAGAATTTCTACATCTGTACCAAATCCTAAAGCACGCAAAAGAACCGTAACGGGTATTTTCCTTGTACGGTCGATACGGACATAAATAATATCCTTGGCATCCGTTTCAAGTTCGAGCCAGGCTCCACGATTTGGAATCACCGTTGCCGTATACGCTTGTTTTCCATTCTTATCTACTTTTGTGCTGAAATACACGCTGGGAGAACGAACAAGCTGACTAACAATAACCCTCTCAGCTCCGTTTATCACGAACGTACCCGTCTCCGTCATAAGCGGGAAATCACCCATAAACACTTCTTGTTCTTTGACTTCTCCCGTTTCTTTGTTAATGAGACGAACTTTTACACGCAGTGGAGCAGCATACGTCACATCTCGTTCTTTCGATTCATCGACGGAATACTTAGGTTCTCCTAAACTATAGTCAATGAACTCCAGTACAAGATTCCCCGTAAAATCCTGAATTGGAGAAATATCCTGGAACATTTCCCGCAATCCTTCATCAAGAAACCACTGATATGATTTCTGCTGGATTTCAATCAGGTTTGGTAATTCCATTACCTCTTGAATTCTCGCGTAACTGCGACGCTGGCGATGACGTCCACTCTGAATTAGATGACCTGCCAACTTATTCACCTCTCAAACCGAGTTTTTGCACAAAAAAGAACAAAGTCTCCTATGTAGAAGACTTTACTATTATTTTGAATAACCGGTACGTAATATTATATAATGATTAACATAAAGTAATATTTCCATACCTGTTATTACTCCCTTAATTCCTAATAAAAAAAGGTTGACTTTTTATGCAATTTATTTCTCTACCTCAACACTACAGTGGCATTATATAACGATATCATAATCATTTTTATAAGTCAATAAAGAAAACTTATTCTTTTATCGCTTTAAAAACAGAATATCCTTTCTTTTTGGCGACTTCCTCTACAGAAGAGTATTCTTCAGTGAGCTTGGCGAATGCGGAAGGCGCTCCCTGTTTTTTCTGAATCACGACCCACAGCGCGCCCCCGCTTTTTAAAAACCGGTTCGCCTCTTCAAAAATACCATGAACAACTTGCTTCCCCGCCCGGATTGGAGGGTTGGTGAGAATCACGTCGAAAGTTTCCCCCTCTTTCAAAGCGGCAAACCTATCGCTGACCATTGCGCATGCATTCGTGATTCCGTTTAGCTTAAGATTGTCATTGGCAAGTTTAACGGCACGTTCATTGATATCCAACATTTTTACCGATCCATGCGGAGTAAGAGAAGCCGCCGATAAACCAATAGGCCCATATCCGCAGCCCACATCAAGAACATCCATTCCGTCCCTAATGTCCATCGATTCAATAAGCAATACACTGCCAAAATCAATGCGGTTTTTCGAAAATACGCCGCTGTCGGTTTTAAACTTAAATTCTCTTCCACGCAGTGTAAAAGTAAACGCCTGTTCCTTGCTGTCGGATTCCGGTTGATTCGTAAAGTAATGTTCCATCCACATCACCACTCTTATTAAATCGTTAATGATTTCTATACTTATTTCTATGATTACTTCTATATTATAAGCCGGTACGCCGAGCTCCAAACCTGCAGTATTCGTCATTGTTGAAATATAAAAAGTCTGACGCATAAAATGCGCCAGACTTTCTATCGTCTATAGCAAACTACTTCAGTTCTACAGATGCGCCAGCTTCTTCAAGCTTAGCTTTCATAGCTTCTGCATCTTCTTTAGAGGCGCCTTCCTTAACGTTAGCAGGAGCGCCGTCAACCATAGCTTTTGCTTCTTTCAAGCCAAGGCCAGTGATTTCGCGAACCACTTTGATAACGTTGATTTTAGAAGCACCTGCGCTAGTAAGCACAACTGTGAATTCTGTTTGTTCCGCTTCAGCAGCGCCGCCAGCAGCACCGCCAACTACAGCTACAGGAGCAGCAGCAGTTACGCCGAACTCTTCTTCAATTGCTTTAACAAGATCATTCAGTTCAAGAACGGACATGCCTTTAATGGCTTCAAGAATTTGTTCTTTACTCATTATATTTAGTCCTCCTAACAGGGTATGGAATTAGGCCTCTTGGCCTTCTTTTTGATCTGCAACAGCTTTAACAGCAAGAGCAAAGTTGCGCATAGGTGCCTGGAGCACGCTAAGCAGCATAGAAAGTAAACCTTCGCGGTTTGGAAGACTTGCGATAGCTTTCACTTCCGCAGCATCCATCACTTTGCCTTCTAATACACCAGCCTTGATTTCCAACGCTTCGTTTGTTTTGGCAAAATCAGACAATACTTTCGCAGCAGCCATTTCATCTTCCATGCTGAACGCAATGGCAGTAGGCCCTGTAAGGTATTGATCAAGTTCAGTTAACTCAACTTCTGCAGTAGCACGGCGAGCCAGCGTATTTTTGTATACTTTGAAATCTACACCTGCTTCACGGCAGAGTTTACGGAGTTGGGTAACTTGCGCTACGTTTAATCCGCGGTAATCAGTTAGAACTGAGCTTTTGCTTGCGCGGAATTTCTCAACAATCTCGCCCACGGTTTGTACTTTTTCTTCACGTACGGACATTTTTACACCTCCTGTAGCATGAGATCTTGCATCAAAAAAGCCTCCGCAGACATGCGAAGGCTTCAGAATTTATATCATTCAAGCACCTCGGAAGGAAATTAAGTTAGGCTCACACCTGACACCTTCTGTCTACGGTAACGGCATATTCTTTTATCAACAAGAAAAATTATATCATTTTAGAAAGCACAGGTCAACAAATTATTTTGCAACGCCGGCTACATTCACGCGAACACCAGGGCCCATCGTAGAGCTCACCGTAATGTTCTTCATGTACACACCTTTAGCAGCAGCAGGCTTCGCTTTAATAAGCGCATCAGTAATAGCGTTGAAGTTTTCCACGAGTTTCTCAACATCGAAAGAAACTTTACCGATTGGAGCGTGGATATTTCCTGCTTTATCAGTACGGTATTCGATTTTACCTGCTTTAATTTCATTGACAGCTTTTTCAACTTCAAAAGTTACCGTACCAGTCTTAGGGTTCGGCATTAAACCTTTAGGTCCGAGCACGCGGCCAAGACGTCCAACCGTACCCATCATATCCGGTGTAGCAACGACTACATCAAAATCAAACCAACCTTGTTGGATTTTATTGATGTATTCTTCATCACCTACATAGTCAGCACCGGCTGCTTCCGCTTCTTTGGCTTTATCGCCTTTTGCGAATACGAGCACGCGCTGCGTTTTCCCTGTTCCATTCGGAAGCACAACAGCTCCACGAATTTGCTGGTCGTTTTTACGAGGATCAACGCCCAGACGGAAAGCTACCTCAACAGTTTCATCAAACTTAGCTTTAGAAGCTTTCTTCACAAGTTCAAGTGCTTCATTTGCATCGTACAGAGCAGTACGGTCAACAAGCTTTGCAGCTTCTGCATAATTCTTACCTTTTTTAGCCACTTCTAACATCCTCCTCATTGTGGTAATAGCGGTTTTACCTCCCACGAAACAGGGTTGCGATACGGATAAAAAGCCGCAAACACAACCCCTTCGGTAGAACCTGTCTTATTCAGCAGGGAATTAGTCTTCGATTGTAATACCCATGCTGCGAGCTGTACCTTCAACCATGCGCATAGCAGACTCAACGTTTGCAGCATTTAGGTCAGGCATTTTAAGTTCAGCAATTTCACGAACTTTATCACGCTTAACAGTTGCAACTTTTGTTTTATTAGGAACACTCGAACCGGACTCAATACCTGCCGCTTTTTTAAGCAGAACAGCTGCCGGAGGAGTTTTAGTAATAAACGTAAAAGAACGGTCTTCAAATACCGTAATCTCAACAGGAATAATAAGACCGGCCTGTTCTTGCGTACGCGCATTGAATTCCTTACAAAAACCCATAATGTTTACGCCGGCTTGACCAAGCGCAGGACCAACCGGTGGTGCCGGGTTTGCTTTCCCTGCAGGGATTTGAAGTTTAACCATTTTAATTACTTTTTTCGCCATGTAATCCACCTCCTAAAAACGAACTAAAGAAAGAAAATCTTCTATGTTAAGAGAAACCTAAACAAATTTGAAAATACCATATGGGGAAAAGTATTTCAAGTCTATTTTATAATTTAGCCACCTGAGTGAAATCCAGCTCCACTGGCGTTTCTCTCCCAAACATATCAACAAGAACTTTAACTTTGCGCTTGTCTATCTGAATTTCTTCGATAGAGCCAACCATGTTGGCAAACGGCCCTTCTTTTACTTTGACCATTTCTTTCAGCACAAAGTCGACGCGGGGCGCACTGTCTTCCACACCCATTTGCTTCATAATCGAGGCAACTTCTTCAGGAAGCAGAGGCGTTGGCTTTGAGCCCGCACCTGCCGAACCAACAAATCCTGTTACACCTGGTGTATTCCGAACAACATACCATGAATCGTCCGTCATAGCCATTTCAACGAGGACATATCCCGGAAAAACCTTTTTCGTTACGACTTTTTTCTTGCCGTCACGCACTTCGGTCTCTTCCTCCGTCGGAATCATGACGCGGAAGATCTTATCTTCCATTCCCATCGATTCGACACGTTTTTCGAGGTTTGTTTTGACTTTATTCTCATAACCTGAATAAGTATGAACAACATACCAGTGTTTTTCCATGATTTGAGGACAAACAGGTGTCCTTAACCCCCCTAACGATTATTTCCCGATTTTAAACAAAAGACCTAACAATTGGGAAATACCTAAATCAATCACAGCGAAGAAGATTGCCAGTGCTGCAACCGTCACGATAACGACCAAAGTGTAAGAGATAAGCTCTTTACGCGTTGGCCAGGTGACTTTTTTCAATTCGGTTACGGCTTCTTTAAAGAAAGCCGGTCCGCGTTTGAGTTTTTCTATGAAACTCATAACGCACCCCCCATTACATTCAAGCTCATCAACTTAACCTAGCGAGTCTCGCGATGAAGAGTATGGTCGTTGCAGAATTTGCAATGCTTCTTCATCTCAATGCGGTCTGGATGCTTACGTTTATTTTTGTTTGTGGTATAGTTGCGTTGTTTGCACTCGGTGCACGCTAAAGTCACAATTACCCGCATGATGTTACACCTCCCACAGAATTAGACATGGCGTTATATCGCCGATCCTTTATAATAGCATCTAGTAAAACCGTGTTTATGACACGGCTACCTCCAATACTTTATCACAATGGAAATTTAGTGTCAAATAAAATCCGATGTCCAATTCTAACATTTACTACGTCCAAGCATCGCATGCTAAACATTGTTGCCCTTAAAAGGCTGCTTAATACGCGATAATGCACCCAATCCGTACAAGATTCATCAGAATCCGTTTATTTTTGCAGAGTTTTCTCTTGCAGAGAAGCCTTACCCGGCCGTGCTTCCCTTCCATCTGAGGCGGCCCGAAACATCTGGGTAGCTAGAAGATGCAGTCAGTCGGGCATAAAAGCACCTCCAAACTTCAGCGAAGCACTTGGTAGCGGAAAAAAAGTAAAAATAAAGGGATTTCAATGCATCTGCGAACGTCTTCCCTTCTTCCCTTCTTCCCTTCTTCTACTGCAACGTGTAGGCGTGGTCAACGTAGATTTTAGAGGTAGTCTGCAATGGAATGGGCCGATTTTATTTTTTGCTTTCTTCCCGTTACTCAGTGTAATGACAGTTTACCACCGACTCTGAAATTTACATTCAGGCTATGCCCATACGTTGCAGTAGCACATGAACGCGAACAGACGCAAAAGGTGCAAAAAAACAGGGCCATTGCCCTGTTATGTGAATAGAGAATCAATTTGTTATACCTGTGAAACTTCACGTACTTCCAGATAACGTTCAAGCTTTCTTTTTACACGCTGCAGCGCATTATCTATCGATTTCACATGACGGCTTAAATCGACAGCGATTTCCTGATAGGAACGACCATCGAGATAAAGCAAAAGAACCTGCTGTTCCAAATCGCTCAAAAGTTCACTCATTTTATCTTCGATGTCATCATATTCTTCCTGGTTAATGATAAGCTCCTCAGGATCCGTTGCACGTGTTCCACAGATAACATCCAGCAAAGTACGATCAGAATCTTCATCATAAATCGGCTTGTCCAGTGAAACATAGGAGTTCAGCGGAATATGCTTCTGCCTGGTCGCCGTTTTAATCGCTGTGATAATCTGACGAGTAATACACAATTCGGCAAATGCTTTGAAGGAAGCAAGCTTGTCTCCACGAAAATCCCGAATTGATTTATACAGGCCAATCATACCTTCCTGCACAATATCTTCACGGTCCGCACCAATTAAAAAATAAGATCTTGCCTTTGCCCGAACAAAGTTCTTGTACTTATTAATCAAGTATTCCAGTGCATCACTATCGCCCAAACGTATGAGGTCTACGATGTCTTCATCGTAAAGAATTTCAAATCGGTTATGGTCTGTGCTCAAACATCATCCCTCCGACCCGCGGCATGCAAGATAAAGACATTATACATTATGTAATCTTCCAACGTCAACCAAATCAATGTTCGCCTCGACGCCACTTTTCAAAGATTTTTTGCAAGTCTTCACTCAACACAAGCCTGCCGCCCGGAGATCCCTGCTTCGTTTCTTCTACTTTCTCACTGATATTCCGCCGGACCTGCTTTACATCATTCCACAGTTCACGGGCCGATTTACGCAGCGCCCCATAACCGAATGTAACCCTCTGCTCTGTATAATCCGACGTTGCCACATATATTTGCCGCTGGCGGTGGGATAACTCACGGACAAGGCGTTCAATCATTTCATCGGCGGTCTCTTTTTCCCGCGTATAGCGGATGTCGATTCCATACTGTTTGACCCTTTTTCCTACCCCCTTGACATTATATGCGTCAAAGATAACGATAATTCGTATTCCGGTATACCCCTGATAATCGGCAAGCATGGAAAGAAGCTCGTCACGTGCTTCCTCCAGGCTTTCTTCTTTCTTTTTCTGCAGCTTCGCCCAATCACCGATCACATTGTATCCGTCAACGATTAGTATTTCTTCCATTCCCCGTTCCCCTTTTTAGCGTGTAATAACGATATCCTTTCTTACACGCATACGTGCAACTAAGGCTATTGCCTGCGGCTTGTCAGTAGCCAAGTTTTTAGCGGGACAGGGGGTGACGCTGCCGGTATACTTCGTACATCAGCAAGGCCGCAGCCACAGAAGCGTTAAGGGATGTTACATGTCCCACCATAGGCAATTGGACAGTAAAATCACATTTTTCTTTGACCAGCCGACTCATGCCCTTTCCTTCACTGCCTATGACAAGGGCAATCCCCATATCCAATCTCGCCTCTCTGAACTCTTCTTTCCCCGAAGCGTCTGTGCCAACGACCCATATATTGCGTTCCTTCAAAAGGTCAATCGTCTGGGCAATATTCACGACACGGGCAACCGGGACATATTCAATCGCTCCCGCTGATGCTTTGGCAACGGTAGAAGTAAGGCCTGCGGAACGCCTCTTCGGTATGATTACACCGTGCACTCCGGTGGCGTCCGCTGTGCGAAGCACGGATCCCAGATTATGTGGGTCTTCGACTTCATCGAGTATGATCAGAAAAGGTGGTTCGCCAGCTTCCTCCGCCCTCCTCAGGAGATCTTCTATTTCTGCATATTGATGTGCAGCAATAAAAGCCAGAACCCCCTGGTGACTCTCACCCTCTGCCGCCTGGTCCAGCTTTTTGCGGGGAACGATTTGAACAGTGACACCCGCTTCTTTCGCCAGCACCATCACTTGCCCCGTCGTTCCCTTCTGCGAACCTTCCGCTATCCATATTTTATTAATCGGTCTTCCGGAGCGAAGCGCTTCAAGCACCGGATTCTTGCCTACAATGTATTCACTCATAATATAAACTCCTCATACTAGATGATGTTGTCCGGTTTGCCCGAAGGCTTTGCCGCTCCATGTTCTACCCATTCAAGCGCATAGGTCAGAATTTCATCCAAACGGGTCTCTTGCCCGGTCAGATAAAGCAGGCCGAGCAGCGCTTCGAATCCCGTACTCAATCGGTAGTCAGCGACCTCTGCATTTTTAGGCATGGTCGCTGACTTCGCATTCCGGCCCCTTCGGAGGACGGCCTGTTCTTCCTCACTTAATCTGTCCCATATTCCGTGGACGATAGAAGCCTGGGCCTTGGCCGAAACGTATCGCACAGCCATACGCTGCAGCTGGTTAGGTTTTACTTCCCCTGCTGCAATTAAATGCTGGCGAACCCGTAGCTCAAGAACCGCGTCTCCCATATAAGCTAGCGCCAATGAATTTAATTGGCGCGGATCCCTTTTTTGTTTATCCTGCTTCATCATATCCCCTGTTCATTCCCTATTTTCCCGGCAATTTTCCCCCTATTTACGATGCCAGCGTACGCCTTGGGGCGTATCCTCCAGCACAATCCCCATTTGCTGCAATTGATCCCTTATCTCATCAGCACGGGCAAAGTTTCGGTTTTTGCGCGCCTCTCCACGTTCTACTATTAACTTTTCAACATCTTCATCCGATGGGCCGCGGCCATTCTCTTCTGCTTCCCCAAAGGTAAATCCAAGCACACCGCCGAACTCGTCAAAAAGGGAGAGATACGCTTGAATCAGGGACCGCTTCACAGCAGGTGCCGTAAGGATTTGATTGGTTTCCCGCACCATATCGAACAGCACGGTAATTCCATCAGCCGTATTAAAGTCATTATCCATCTCTTCAATAAACGTTTGACGGAACCGCTCCAAAATTTGCCGCTCTTCCGCAGTCATTTCCCCGTCAACCGCGGTCTCTTTCCGGTGCTTCAAATTGCGAACCGCATTATCGATGCGGGTAATGCTGTTCACTGCCTGTTGGATGAGTTCTTTGCTGAAGTTAATCGGGTTGCGATAATGTGCGCTGAGCATAAAGAAACGCAGAGCCCGCGGAGAATACTCATCTCTCAGTTCTTTAACAAGCACAAAGTTTCCAAGCGATTTAGACATTTTTTCATTATCAATATTAATATACCCATTATGCATCCAGTATCTAGCCATCGGATGGCCGGTTAAACATTCTGACTGGGCAATTTCATTTTCATGGTGCGGGAAGGCAAGGTCATGTCCTCCACCGTGAATATCAAATGTTTCACCAAGATACTTAAGGGACATCGCTGAGCACTCGATATGCCACCCGGGTCTTCCCTTTCCCCACGGGCTTTCCCAGAAAATTTCCCCGGGCTTCGCCTGCTTCCAGAGCACAAAATCAAGCGGATCATCCTTTTTTTCGTTCACTTCAATGCGCGCTCCCGCTTTCAGGTCGGCAATGTGTTGGTGGGAAAGCTTGCCGTATTCCGGGAAAGAAGCGGTCCGAAAATATACGTCTCCCCCGGCTGCGTAAGCATGCCCCTTCTCAATCAACCCCTCGATAAATGCGATGATTTCCGGCATATGATCCGTTACTTTCGGATGGACGTTCGCCTGCAGTACACCAAGCGCGCGCACATCCTCTTCATACGCTTTGATAAAGCGCTGCGCTACCTCAGGGACGGTTTCCCCTGTCTCTGCCGCCTTTTTGATTAATTTGTCATCGACGTCGGTAAAATTCTGAATATACGTGACGTCATAGCCACGGTACGTTAAATATCTGCGCACGACATCAAATATAATCGCCGGACGGCCGTTTCCAATGTGAATGTAGTTATAAACGGTAGGACCGCAAACGTACATTTTAATTTTTCCCGGTTCAAGCGGAATAAGCTCTTCTTTTTTTCCGGATAGCGTATTATATATTCTTATCTTACTCATAAAATATCCTTTCTCCTTTACTCTCCTTTACTCTCCTTTAAATCCTTAATCTCCTGCCGAAGTTCATCAATTTCGCGCTGCATTGCCCGCATCATTTCAGCAATCGGATCAGGCAGGTTTACCTGGTCAAAATCCTGCTGTACCCTTACCCCGTCCTGAATAATAATCCGGCCCTTCATGCCCACAACCGTTGAATTTGGAGGAACTTCCTGCAGCACAATAGCCCCTGCTCCAATTTTTGAATTATCTCCAATCTTCATAGAACCGAGCACCTTGGCACCAGAAGCGATAAGAACATTATTCCCAATCGTCGGATGCCGCTTTCCTTTTTCTTTCCCGGTTCCTCCCAGCGTAACTCCCTGGTACAAGGTCACATTATCACCAATTTCACACGTTTCCCCAATGACAACCCCCATGCCGTGGTCAATAAATAACCCCTTGCCAATTCTGGCGCCGGGATGAATTTCAATTCCGGTAAAAAATCTTCCTATCTGTGAGACAATGCGTGCAAGCGTAAAAATCTTCTTTTCCCACAGCTTATGGCTGATACGATAAAACCAGATAGCATGAAGTCCGGAATAGGTCAAAATCACTTCAAGTGTACTTCTGGCTGCCGGGTCTCGTTCAAATATACACCGGATATCCTGGCGTATGTTTTTGAACATAGGATGTTACCCCCTTTCCGTCTTTTCACTGATCAAAACTTGGCTAGCGCCTGAGAGGCGCATGCGGTAACCTTTGTCTACTAAAAAACGCCCCCATAGCCAATGAAGGCTACAGAGGCGTACAATTACGCGGTTCCACTCTGAATCCATCACATGCAACTCTGCTTTCAACGGCCTGCTGTAAGCAGGAGCTATTTCGCGATGTTCTCGAATCCCTTAACGCGGGAAACGGGACCTCCTACTGCTCATGTTCAAAGGTCCGGCCAACGGAGGCATTTCCGGGAAAGATCGGCAGGCCACTTCCAGCCACTGCTTATGCAGCGATAGCCCTCTCTGTGCTTTTCTACTTCCCGTACTTCTTCCGTTCAATGCTGTTCAATATTTAAACAAATTGCTTATGGTTATCCGCTACATTCAGCACACGCGCAGCAACCTTGTCACGGCCCAGCAAGTAAAGCGACGTAGCAAGATCCGGCCCATGGGTTACACCGGTAGCAGCCACACGAACAGGCATAAATAATTTCTTTCCTTTATGCCCGGTTGCTTTCTGCACATTTTTCAACGCTTGTTTAATGAAGTCCGGTGTGTAGTCGTCTCCGTTCACGATTTCTTCATGGAAGGCTCTCATCACCTCGGGCACCTGTTCTTCCGCCAGGACTTGCTTCGCTTCTTCATTATATTCCAGTTCATTCGTGAAGAAAAGAGAAGCGAGATTCACGATTTGTGCGGCGTATGCCATCTGCTCCTGATAAAGTGCGATCACTTGTTCAGCCCACGCGCGCTGTTCAGGTGAAAGCTGTTCCGGAAGCTGCCCGGCTTTTTGCATATGCGGGAGGGCCAGGTCGACAATCCGTTCCAGCGGCGCCAGCTTCATGTAATGGTTGTTCATCCAATTGAGCTTTTCAATATCAAATACGGAAGGTGATTTTGACACGCGATCCAATGTGAAACGCTTAATCAGCTCCTCCATCGTGAAAATTTCTTCTTCCCCTTCAGGCGACCATCCAAGCAGAGCGAGAAAATTCACTAGAGCTTCCGGCAGATAGCCAAGTTCACGGTATTGTTCCACAAATTGGATAATCGACTCGTCACGTTTGCTCATCTTCTGGCGGTCAGGATTCAGAATAAGGGATACATGGGCAAAATCCGGCGTTTCCCAGCCAAACGCATCATATATCATCAGTTGTCTGGGCGTGTTGGAAAGGTGTTCCTCCCCCCGGATAACATGGCTGATTTTCATCAGGTAATCGTCGATCGTAACAGCAAAATTATAGGTTGGGATTCCGTCAGGTCGGGCAATGACGAAGTCGCCGATCCCGTTCGAGTCAAATGTCACTTCCCCACGGATATGGTCATGAACAACAAATTCTTTATTTTCCGGGACGCGGAACCGAATGGAGGATGTGCGGCCTTCTGCCTTAAAGGTGGAAATCTGCTCCGAAGTCAGGCAACGGCACTTTCCCGAATAACGCGGCATTTCACCGCGGGCTTTTTGCGCTTCCCGTTCCTCGTTCAACTCATCCTCCGTACAATAGCAATGGTAAGCTTTTCCTTCCTCCAATAGCTTATTCAGGTACTCCGTATAAATTTCCAGGCGATCCATGGAACGATAAGGGCCATATTGGCCTTCTTTATCGATACTTTCATCCCATTCCGTACCGATCCAGCGCATGCTTTCGATAAGTTTCGCTTCCGCATCCTCCACATTTCTCTTGCGATCCGTATCTTCAATGCGAATGATAAACTTCCCGCCATGATGACGAGCGAAAAAATAGTTGAAGAGTGCGGAGCGAGCACCACCAATATGTAAATGTCCGGTCGGGCTGGGTGCAAACCGGACGCGTACTTCTTTCGACATGACTGCCACCGTCCTTTGCTGTGTTCTATCTTTTATTCAGCGTATAAGAAAGTATAACTTTCTTATACGCATAAGTGCGACTAAGGCTATCGCCGCGCCTTCGGCTTGGCGCTAACCAAGTTTTCTTTAGAGTTTATTATAGTCCTTCTTTTTGCAACAATACAACCGCCATTGCGGCAATTCCTTCCCCACGTCCGGCAAATCCCAAGGTTTCTGTCGTCGTTGCTTTAATATTAATGCGTTCCACTTCAGCCTCAAGGCAGTCAGCGAGAACGGTTCGCATCCGGTCGATATAGGGCGCCATCTTCGGTTTCTGTGCAATAATGGTCGCATCCGCATTGCCAAGTAAGTAGCCTTTTTCCTTGATAAGCTTCCATACCTCTTTCAACAGCACCTGGCTGTCGGCATCTTTAAAAGTGGCATCCGTATCAGGAAAATGCTTTCCAATATCGCCGAGCCCCAATGCACCGAGTACGGCATCCGTTACCGCATGCAGGAGGACATCTGCATCCGAATGTCCCAGAAGCCCCTTCTCGTACGGGATACTGACCCCGCCAACGATTAATTCGCGTCCCTCCACCAGCTGGTGAACATCAAAACCTTGTCCCACTCGTATCATTCGCGTATTTCTCCTTATCTCATTCTCTGTTTCAGAATGACCTCCCCGAACAGCAAGTCCTCCGGAGTCGTTAGCTTAATGTTCGTATATTCTCCTTCTACGATAAAAACAGTTTTCCCGGTGCGCTCAACGAGCGAGGCATCATCCGTGCCGATAAACCCGTCTCTTCTCGCCCGCTCATGTGCTTCCCTGATAACAGAAAGATGAAAAGCTTGTGGCGTTTGAACAGCCCACAAGCTCTTTCGCGGGGGTGTAGAAAGGATAACCCCATGCTCACCTACCTGCTTGATCGTATCTTTTACAGGGACAGCGAGAGTGGCCGCCCCTGTGTCTTTCATTACACGAATAAGTTTTTTAAGTGTACCACGGGATACAAAGGGGCGTGCGCCATCGTGAATAAGAACATAATCAGAATGACGAAGAGCGTCCAGGCCTAAACGGACACTGTCCTGCCGCTCTGCCCCTCCCGTTATAACTCGGACACCGGGATAAGGCAGAAGCAGTACGCGTGTTTGTTCAATATCTTCTGCAGAGGTGACGACAATCGTTTCGCTCACTTCAGTTAATCCTGCAAATATATCAAGCGTATGCAAAAGCACCGCTTTTCCTTCAACTTCAATAAATTGCTTTTTTACAGTGCCGCCCATTCTCTTTCCCTGTCCGGCAGCCGCAATGACCACTCCGATTTGCATGCTGTATCCACTCACCTATTCTTATCCGTTCTTACAGAAAAGTTACAGAGCTTTCTCCATGAGTTTCGGTTTGGCAAAGATCATTCGCCCCGCGGATGTTTGCAATACACTCGTCACAATGACATCAATATATGAACCAATGTATTCCCGGCCGCCTTCTACGACAATCATGGTTCCATCGTCCAGATAAGCTACGCCTTGACCGTTCTCTTTACCATCCTTAATAACCTGTACGTGAAGAACTTCACCCGGTAAAACAACAGGCTTAACAGCATTGGCTAAATCGTTAATATTGAGAACAGAAACTCCCTGCAATTCACATACTTTGTTTAAGTTAAAGTCATTGGTGACAACTTTGCCCTTCATTACTTTGGCCAGCTTGACAAGCTTGCTGTCAACTTCGCTTATATCTTCAAAGTCCTGCTCCGTAATGATGACTTTCACGTTAAGTTCTTTCTGGATTTTATTCAGGATATCCAGGCCGCGCCGCCCGCGGTTGCGTTTCAGGGCATCAGATGAGTCTGCAATATGCTGCAATTCTTCCAGAACGAATTCCGGGATAACAAGCGCGCCTTCGATAAAGCCGGTTTTGCAAATGTCCGCAATCCGGCCATCAATGATCACGCTCGTATCAAGAATTTTATACTCAACATTGCTTGCTGACCCTTGTTTTTCTTCTTTCTTTTTCTCCCTGTTTAATCGCCCAATAGAAAAAACAGACATGATCTCATCACGTTTTTTGAGCGCCACCTGAAAACCAAAATATCCGCATAGCACAGAAATAAATAACGGCAGCAGTTTCGCAACGATTGGTATCGGGATGTTCGTAATAGGGAGGAAAAGTAAAAATGCAACAATAAGTCCGATAATTAACCCCATTGACCCAAATAAAATATCCGTAATTGGAAGTTTGGTAAGTGTTTCTTCACTGCGGCGTATGGTAGTAACAAGATAATCGGTCGGCCATGCGGTAATGAGGAATAGAACCACCGCCCCAACAATGGCTCCAATATACTCGTCGCCCGGCACTTTTCCAAAATTAAGCGAAGAACCAAGCATGTGAAATACATTTGGGCCGAACTGAAACCCAAGCCCGCCACCGACTAACAGAAAGAATAACTGTACAATTCTTTTTAACATACATTCACCTCCTTTACCTCATTATAGTCATATCTACCAATTAAAAATCGATTTTAATCAAAAAATAATAAAAAAAAAAGCTTCTCTTAGAGAAGCTCCTCTTCTTCCTCTCTAGCTATTAACAACTTCATCTAGCAAATGGGTGGCTTGTTCTTGATCAATCTCTTTCACAAGAACCAGCTCGCTAATTAAAATTTGCCGGGCATTATCCAACATTTTACGTTCGCCTGTTGAAAGCCCCTTCTCCCTCTCTCTTCGCATCAAATCACGAACAACGCGGGCCACTTCATAGATGTCGCCCGTCTTCATTTTGTCCATATTTTTACGAAAGCGACGGTTCCAGCTAATCGATAAATCGGTTTCTTCTTCACTCAAAATCGTTAATACCGTTTCAAGCGCTTCAAGGTCGATCACTTCGCGTATGCCGAGGTTCGACACTTTCTGGAGCGGAATCATGACCTGCATATTCCCTACCGGCATCTTCATTACATAATACTGCTGTTTTTCTCCAAGGACTTCTCTTTCTTCAATGGCTTCAATAACACCTGCACCGTGCATCGGATAAACAATCTTGTCGCCAATTCGAAACAACAAATCCACCCCCAACAGAGTATCCTTTCCAAATATATCATAAAATCTACCTTGTTGTCAACAATTAAGTTTAATATAATATCATAAACAAAATAAAGATGTCAACAATATCGTTAAAAAAACGTTCTAGCATACTCACGCCGCAGATCATGAAAAGGCATAGCCCGCAACCACGACAAAAGTGGTACAGGCTATGCCTTTTATGATTTCATAAATTCTTCATCCGCGTTCCGCTGCGCGCGTTTCCGCAGAAAACGCTCTGTGTTTTTTTTAAGGCCGTAAAAAGCATAGAATACAAGAGGGACAAATACTATCATCGGCACTTGAGCCGGGAATTTCATCACAAATACAGCAACAACAGCAATAATAATCGGTGTCACCCAGTAGGCTGAACGTGGAATCCCTACTTTTTTGAAATTAGGATATTTAATATTGCTGACCATGAGATAGGAAAGTCCAATCATCCCTATAATTAAATAAATGGCATGAAACGTATGGTGATAAAGTGCAAGTGTCGCAAGCACCCCGCCTGCCGCTGTAATGGGCAGACCAACAAAATAACCGGTATTTCCGCTTTTTGTTGAGTTAAACCGGGCCAGGCGAAGAGCTCCGCAAATTGGGAACAAGCCTGTTAGCGCAATCCCGATCCAGCCGATTTCCTGCAACAAAACCACGTACATAATTAAAGCCGGTGCTACGCCAAACGTTACGACGTCGGACAGCGAATCAAGCTCTTTACCGAAATCGCTCTGCACGTTGAGCATGCGGGCTAAGCGGCCATCCAATCCGTCCAGAACCATCCCAATGATGACCATGATAGCAGCATAGTTAATGTAAAGTGAATCACCATTAAAAGCTAACATCATCGCAACTATGCCTAGAAAAAGGTTTCCTAAAGTAAATACATTAGGAATTTGTTTAAATAACATACGTCCTTATACCCCCAATCCGAACCACCTTATTGTATTCTGAATTAAATGTGTCTGTCAATAAACACCTGTTCCTGGATCCTTTTCAGCCCTTCTTTAATGGCACGCGCCCGAACCTCGCCGATGCCTTCCACCTCATCTAATTCTTCAATAGTCGCCATCATCACCTGTGGAAGGGAAGAAAACTGTTCGATAAGATTCGTCACAATCGAACCCGGCAAACGCGGAATTTTACTCAGGATACGATAACCGCGCGGGAAAACAGGTTCATCACTTAAACCGGCATTTCCCGTATAGCCTAAAATTTTCAAGAGATGAAGCGGCTCAAGCAATTCATCTGCCGAAAGCTTATGCAACTGAGCGAGAACGGCCTCCGGATCGGTTTCATCCCCATCCTTGCAGTAGTCTTTAATTAGCAAATACGCATCGTCCTCAACGTTGGAAACGAGCTCTTCCAGCTGCATACTAATTAGTCGGCCTTCTGTCCCCAGTTCATTTATATATTTAATAATTTCTGCCTTTATGCGCAGCACCATTTCAATCCGCTGAACGACCATCGCCACTTCGTAGAGAGTGACTAATTCCTCGAATTCCAGCGCTCCCAGATTGGTCAGAGCCTGGTCGAGAACGGATTTATACTTTTCGAGCGTCTGAATCGCTTGATTAGCCTTAGTGAGAATCACCCCGATATCTTTTAGCGAATACCGGTAAGGACCCCGGTAAAGAGTGATCACGTTTCGCCGTTGAGAAATCGAGATCACCAGCTGCCCTGTTTGTCTCGCTACGCGTTCCGCCGTACGATGCCTGATCCCGGTTTCCGTAGAAGGAATGGAGGAATCAGGGATCAACTGGGTATTGGCAAATAGTATTTTTTTAACATCGTCACTTAGAATAATCGCCCCGTCCATTTTGGCCAGTTCATAAAGATGAGCCGGTGTAAGCTCGCAATTAATAGAAAATCCGCCGTCAACAATCGTTTGAATCAGAGGAGAATTCCCTACTACAATGAGGGCTCCTGTTTTAGCGCGCAGCACATTCTCCAGCCCCTCGCGCAGTGGCGTTCCCGGAGAGACCATGCGGAGAACCTCAGCAATAAATTGTTCGCGTTTATTGTCCGTTACCATGTTATCCCCCCAACGTTTCCCGCAGTGCATCAGACACCGTGTGTATACTAACAATCTCTACACCTTCCGGATACTCCCAGCCTACAGCATTTTTTGCCGGAATAATCACCCGTTTAAACCCAAGTTTTTGCGCTTCTTTCACCCGCTGTTCGATGCGGGACACTCCTCTTACTTCACCCGTCAGACCAACTTCCCCAATCACCACGTCATACGGCCGGGTCTGCCGGTCACGAAAACTGGATGCCAGGCTGACAGCTATCGCCAGATCTATCGCCGGTTCATCCAGGCGCACCCCCCCTGCGACGTTAACATAAGCATCCTGATTCTGCAAAAGCAGCCCGACCCTTTTTTCCAGTACGGCCATAATCATGGAAATTCGATTATAGTCCACCCCGGTTGCCATTCTTCGGGGAGTTGCGAACCCGGTTGGCGTCACCAGCGCCTGCAGTTCAACAAGTACGGGCCTTGTGCCCTCCATGCTTGCCACTACAGTGGATCCTGCAACACCCAGCGAACGTTCAGACAGGAACATCTCGGAAGGGTTGCTAACTTCGACAAGGCCTTTCTCGGCCATTTCAAAAATTCCAATCTCATTCGTGGAACCAAAACGGTTTTTAACCGCACGCAAAATGCGGTATGTGTTGTGCCGCTCGCCTTCAAAATACAGAACAGAATCCACCATATGCTCTAAAAGCCGCGGGCCCGCAATCGCGCCCTGCTTCGTAACATGACCGACAATCATAATCGCAATGTCTTTTGTCTTGGCAAGTTTCATTAGATGGGCCGTACATTCACGGACCTGCGCCACGCTGCCCGGAGCAGATGTAATGTCAGGATAAAAAATAGTCTGAATAGAATCAATAATAACAACCGATGGCATCAGCTCTACTATTTGCTGTTCCAGAAGGAAAAGGTCGGTTTCCGCCAGCACAAACAAATTTTCACTTTCGGCGCCAAGCCTTTCCGCACGAAGTTTAATCTGTTTTGCCGATTCTTCCCCTGATATATAGAGTACCTTGATTCCGTTACCGGCTAACTGCTGTGAGGTCTGAAGAAGGAGCGTAGATTTCCCGATTCCAGGGTCACCGCCCACAAGCACAAGTGAACCGGGTACAACCCCGCCCCCAAGCACACGGTTTAATTCACTCATGTTCGTATCGAGCCGGGGCTCTTCCTCGCTGATAATCCGGGTTATAGGGGCAGGACGCAAAGAAGATGCCGATATCGTACGCATTCCCGGACTTTTCTTATCTTTATCCTCCAGTTCCTCAACGAGCGTATTCCAGCTTCCGCATCCGGGACACTTCCCCATCCATTTTGGTGATTCGTATCCACATTCTTGACATACATATTTTGATTTATATTTCGCCATTCCTACATTTTTCCCTTCCTACCCCGGCCAAAGCCATTTTACTTGTAATTTCTAGGGTGCCGCTTGAAAATCCTGCTAGCGGCAATTTCTTGAGCATAGTTAAGCATAGTAAAGAAGGCTCCCCTGAGGAGAAAGCCTTAGGAGGAGCCTTGTGTGTGTATTTCTATTATACACAATTTTATGCGTTAGGAGATACCGATTCTTTTTCAACCTTTTGGACCGTCAGCTTACCATCCGCCGCATCAATTTTTACCATATCGCCTTTTTGGATATTGCCCATTAATAGCTCTTCAGACAAACGATCCTCGATATGACGCTGGATCGCCCTGCGAAGCGGACGAGCGCCGTAAGCCGGATCAAAGCCTTCTTTTGCGAGATACTTCTTCGCTTCATCGGTCAGTACAAAGTCGATCTCCTGCTCATTCAGGCGTTTGCGGAGTTGTTCAGTCATGAGCAGCACAATTTCGGAAATGTGCGTTTCCTCAAGCGAATGGAATACGATGAGTTCATCGATCCGGTTGATGAATTCCGGGCGGAAGCTGCGCTTTAATTCGCCCAGAACACGGCTCTTCATATCTTCATAATCTTTGCTTGTGTTAGGCGTTGTAAACCCAAGCGAGGAATTCTTTTTAATCATCTCAGCCCCTACGTTTGAGGTCATGATGATAACCGTATTGCGGAAATCCACTGTGCGGCCTTTCGAATCAGTCAGACGCCCGTCTTCAAGAACCTGCAGCAGGATATTGAAGACTTCCGGATGCGCCTTCTCAATTTCATCAAGCAAAATAACCGAATAAGGCTTCCGGCGCACTTTTTCCGTTAATTGCCCTCCTTCATCAAAGCCGACATATCCCGGAGGTGCACCGACAAGACGGGATGTTGAATGTTTTTCCATATACTCAGACATGTCAATTCGGATCATCGCATCTTCCGCGCCGAATAACGCTTCGGCAATCGCGCGGGCAAGCTCCGTCTTACCCACACCAGTAGGACCAAGGAAAATGAAGGAACCTATCGGGCGTTTCGGGTCTTTCAGGCCAGCGCGGGCCCGGCGAACGGCACGGGAAATCGATTTAACTGCATCTTCCTGGCCAATAACGCGATTATGCAGAATTTCTTCCATCTTTAACAAGCGCTCGGTTTCTTCTTCTTTCAGCTTGACGACAGGAATACCCGTCCAGTTGGCCACAACAGAGGCGATATCTTCGGGTGTTACTTCCGAATCCGTTTGTCCCTGTTTCTCCTGCCATTCGTTTTTCGTTCTCTCCAGTTCTTCACGCAGCTTCTGCTCCTTATCGCGCAGGGAAGCTGCCTTCTCGAATTCCTGGCTCTGTACAGAAGCATCTTTTTCTTTGCGCACTTCTTCCAGACGCTGTTCTAATTCTTTAAGATTTGGCGGAATCGTATATGATTGAAGGCGCACTTTCGATGCCGCCTCATCAATGAGGTCAATCGCCTTATCAGGCAGGTAGCGGTCGGTAATATAACGATCCGATAAGCGAACCGCTTGTTCAACCGCTTCATCGGTAATTTTTACCCGGTGGTGGGCTTCATAACGGTCGCGCAGTCCAAATAAAATTTGAATAGCCTCTTCCGGTGACGGTTCATTAACTTGAATCGGCTGGAAACGGCGCTCAAGCGCAGCGTCTTTTTCGATATATTTGCGGTATTCATCGAGCGTTGTCGCACCGATACACTGAAGCTCACCACGAGCAAGAGAAGGTTTCAAAATATTGGAGGCGTCGATGGCACCTTCTGCGCCACCCGCTCCAATCAGCGTATGAAGTTCGTCGATAAATAGGATGATGTTTCCCGCCTGGCGAATTTCATCCATAATTTTTTTCAACCGATCCTCGAATTCACCACGATATTTCGTACCGGCTACTACCGTCCCCATATCGAGGGTCATGACGCGCTTATTACGCAGAGTTTCAGGAATTTCATTATTAATGATGCGTTGGGCCAATCCTTCTGCAATCGCTGTTTTACCTACACCCGGTTCCCCGATAAGAACAGGGTTATTTTTCGTACGCCGGCTCAAAACCTGGATAACACGTTCAATTTCTTTTGCCCGGCCGATAACCGGGTCAAGGCCTCCTTCACGAGCCACGGCCGTTAAATCACGGGCAAGGCTGTCAAGCGTAGGCGTGTTAGCGGCAGGATTCGCCGCGCTTTGCTGGTGGGAAGACATCGCTTCACTGCTGCCGAGAAGCTGAAGCACTTGCTGGCGGGCTTTATTCAGGCTTACGCCAAGATTATTCAGCACGCGAGCCGCCACACCTTCCCCTTCCCGAATCAGACCTAACAGGATGTGTTCGGTACCGACATACGTATGGCCAAGTTTTCTTGCCTCATCCATCGAGAGTTCAATGACTTTTTTTGCTCGCGGGGTATAGTTAATATTGCTCGGCTGCTCCCCGCCGCGTCCGATTAGTGATTCTACCTCCCCTTGAATCTTGTCTAATCCTAGCCCCAGCGCCTGCAGCGCTTTAGCGGCAATTCCGTCCCCTTCACGAATGAGGCCGAGAAGAATATGCTCCGTTCCGATGTTTTTGTGTCCCAGACGGACAGCTTCTTCCTGGGCGAGGGCTAAAACTTTCTGTGCTCTTTCCGTAAAACGACCAAACATCATAATATAAACACCTCCATAAGTAATTAAGAGTTCTTGGATACTTGCAATCGTTCACGAATTAAACGGGCGCGCCGTTCATCCCGTGAATCCGGTGTCAGCTGCTGCCCTGCGTACTGCTGCAGGAAACCCGGCTGGGTCATAATCATTAATTCATTAATCACACTGGCTTCGATTCCCTTTACGATGTCAAGGTCGATGCCAAGTCTTACGTCAGATAATTTCTGCGCCGCTTCCTTGGATTCAATAATCCGGGCATTCGTCAGTACACCATAGGCGCGGCAGAGGCGGTCTTCAAGCTGAAGCCGGTTATTTTCAAGCAGGAGGGTACGTGCTGCTCTTTCCTGCTCGATAATTTGTCTCGCTACGCTGTATAAGTTGGCAACAATTTCATTCTCTGATTGACCGAGCGTAATCTGATTTGAAATCTGAAATAAGTTTCCGGTCGCTTCGCTGCCTTCCCCGTATAGGCCCCTTACCACTAACCCGACATGCGTAATCGCAGATAAAATCCGATTAATCTGTTGGGTCATGACCAGTGCGGGAAGGTGCATCATCACAGAAGCGCGAATGCCGGTTCCCACATTGGTCGGGCAGCTGGTAAGAAAACCCCGCTGTTCATGAAAGGCATAATCGAGATGCCTTTCAAAAGCATCGTCTATGGTGTTGGCAATGCTCCATGCTTCCTTTAATTGAAGGCCGGGAAACAGGCATTGAATCCGAATATGGTCTTCTTCATTAATCATGATGCTAATTTCTTCATTCGTACTAACGACCGCTGCACCTTTGCGGGATTCGCCAGCCAAATTCGGGCTGATAAGATGTTTCTCAACAAGCACGCGCTTTTGCAGAGAAGTAAGGTCATCCATTCTTATCATTTCGAACGGACCAAGTTCCTGAAAGGTTTCATCCTCCATCGCCTGCTGCACTTTCTGTATCACCTGTTCGGATTGCGAATCCGTCGCAAGCATCGGGAATGGGTGTTCCTGCAAATTCCGGGCCAAGCGGACACGGCTGCTAATTACGATATCGGCATCCCCCCCCCCTCCATTCATCCATTCACTAACCGGATTGGAAATAAATCGTTGGAAAGACATTGCACTCCCTCCTACAATTCTGCTATTTTCTGCTCCAACTCGCGAATGCGATCGCGAATGGTAGCCGCTTCTTCAAACTTCTCGTGTTCAATACACCGCTGCAGGTTTCTTTTCAGGTCTTCCAGTTCTTTTTTCAACTTAATACTGCCCCCGGAACGCTCCGGTACTTTCCCGCTATGGCGTGTATTACCATGTATGCGCCTAAACAGCGGATCAAGTTTTTCTTCAAACGCCCGGTAGCAATTACTGCAGCCAAAACGCCCGCTTTTGCTGAATTGGGAATAAGTTAACCCACACGTATCACAGTGCAAAGGATTTTGCTCTTTCACCTCAACTGGACTGGTCGGTTCATGATTATTCAGCATCAAGCCGGATAATAAATTGTGTATGGAGAAATTATTCATAGCACCCGGAAACATTTCGCCTTTCTCCTGTGCGCATACTTCACAAAGGTGAGATTCTGTTTTCTCTCCATTAATAATCTTTGTAAAGTGAAGGGTGGCCGGCCGTTTATGGCATTCCTGGCAGATCATCACAAATCTCCTCCTGACACTTTATAGTTCCAGGCTAAAAAATAAATAGCGCTGTAAGCATGGTTTTTAAGATTTCCGCACGATAAAAGTCACGGTTCGCCAGAGGGATATTGGCCAGAATTCTTCCTGTAGCGGCTCTCATCAGCCTCATTTCACGCTGATTGATCAACCCTTCTTCCATCATGCGTTCAATTATATTTTCACATACAGTGGATGAAATACACTCTCCTATACTTTCCATTAACTTGTGATAAAAGTTCTCTTTGTCAAGAATCCCAACTTTGCGTATTCGGATGTACCCACCGCCACCCCGTTTACTTTCAACCAGGTATCCTTTTTCCACAGTAAAACGGGTGCTAATGACATAGTTGATTTGCGACGGAACACATCTGAATTTGTCTGCTAATTCACTACGCTGAATTTCAACCGCACCATTGCTCTGTAGTAAAATCCTCTTAAGATGCTCTTCAATGATGTCGGATACGTTCCTCATCCAGGCACCTCCTTCATAGCCGAGTCTGGGTTTGACTTTGACTTTCTTTGACTTTAATTATACTGATATTTTCCAACCTGATCAAGTCATAATATTATTCTTACACTTTATTCGTGTTTGTATTCCTCTCCTGTAATAATCTACCCCTTTTTGCAGCAAATAAAAAGCAACCTTCAAAAATTTAAAAGCTTTGCTTACGCAAAAAAACAGACCCACATGTGATAGCAGGCCTGTTTTATAAATTTTTATCCAAAGCGTCCGGAAATATAATCTTCGGTTCGCTTATCCTTTGGATTGGTAAAAATCGCTTCTGTTTCGTCAAATTCAACCAACTCACCCAGCAGGAAAAATGCGGTATAATCCGACACGCGGGCGGCCTGCTGCATATTATGGGTCACCATAATAATCGTATACTTTTTCTTCAGCTCTGTGACCAGTTCCTCTACCTTTTGCGTCGAAATGGGATCGAGAGCGGAAGTAGGTTCATCCATCAGAATCACATGTGGTTCGACGGCAAGCGTCCTGGCGATACATAAGCGCTGCTGCTGTCCGCCTGAAAGCCCCATGGCATTCTTATTCAAGCGGTCTTTAACCTCCTCAAATAATCCCGCCTGTTCCAGGCATTTTTCAACGACTTCATCCAATTTCTTTTTATTTCGCATGCCGTTAAGACGTAAACCGGCCGCCACATTATCGTAAATAGACATCGTGGGAAATGGATTGGGCTTCTGAAATACCATTCCAATTTTATGACGAACAGTAACCGGGTCTTTGTCCGGTCTGTAAATATCTTCGCCTTCGACGGTGATCTGCCCACCAACTTTTGCCCCTTCGATCACTTCGTGCATTCGGTTGATGGCGCGCAGAAAAGTTGATTTCCCACAGCCCGAAGGTCCAATAAAAGCGGTTACCTTATTTTTTTCTATGGTTATATTGATATCTTTAACAGCATGAAAATCACCGTACCATAAGTTAAGCTGTTTAGCTTCAATCATTTTATCTACCTCTGCTTATGACCGCTTTTTTGTAATCAAACGAGCGGCAACATTTAGTATGATAACAATCAGTATCAGCGTCAGAGCTCCTGCCCATGCCTGAGCCTGCCATTGTTTATACGGTGAAATCGCATAATTAAATACCTGAACAGGCAGCGAAGCAATCGGCTCCTTTAGCGTAGTGTTCCAATACATATTCCCAAAAGCCGTAAAGAGGAGCGGGGCTGTTTCCCCTGACACGCGGGCGATGGCAAGGATAACTCCGGTAATGATACCGCGCATCGAGGTAGGAAGAACAATAAAGACAATGACTCGCCACTGCGGGATTCCTAGTGCTAATCCTGCTTCCCTAATACTGCTGGGAACAAGCTTTAACATTTCTTCCGTCGTTCGTGTCACCGCAGGTATCATAATAATAGCGAGAGCCACACCACCCGCATACGCGGTAAATCCACCCATCGCAAGGACTAAAAATGTGTAAACAACAATCCCCACCACAATGGAAGGAACACCGAGCAAAATATCCGTTAAAAAGGATACGATACGTCCAAACCTGTTTCTCCCGTACTCGGACAGAAAAATCCCGGTCATAATGCCAAAGGGTATGCCAATGACAGACGCAATTCCAATCAATACAAATGTTCCAACAATTCCGTTGGCCAATCCCCCACCCAGCTCACCAGGCGGCGCAGGAAGTTTCGTAAAGAAATCTAAATTGATTCCCCCGATCCCCTTCACTACAACATATCCCAAGATGCTAAACAGCGGCGTAAGGGCTAACAATGTAGCTACAATCATAAGCCCGATCATCAACGAATTTTTGAGTTTGCGCCGCTTTAAAAGGTTGGATTCCCGATAATGTTTAACTTCCATTCTGTCCATTGCATTCTCCATTATTTAGCCCCCTGTACGCCTCTCGAAGTCGACCATACTAAGAAGCGGGCAAACATATTCACAATAAAAGTTACAGCAAACAATAAAAACCCTACTTCAATTAAAGCAGACAGGTATAAGTCAGAGGAAGCTTCCGTAAACTCATTTGCGATAACACTCGCCATCGTATAGGCCGGGTCAAAGATTGATTTTGGAATTTCCGGGCGGTTTCCGATTACCATCGTTACAGACATAGTCTCCCCAATAGCACGGCCCAAACCGATAATCATTGCACCCAGAATTCCGGATCTGGCATAAGTGAGAACCGCCATACGAATCATTTCCCATTTTGTGGCCCCAAGAGCCAGCGCCGCTTCCCGTTGAGCATCCGGTACGACAAGAATCACTTCTCGGGAAATAGCTGCAATAGTAGGTATAATCATGATAGACAGAATGACACCGGCCGTGAAAATCCCAGGGCCGAAAGACGGGCCTTTAAAAAATGGAATAAATGCGCCAAGTGTATTAATAAACAAAGGAGCGATATGATCACGAATAATAGGCCCAAGAATAAATATTCCCCACAGTCCGTAAATAATGGAGGGGATAGCAGCTAGCAGTTCAATTAAAAATCCTACTATATTTTGAAACCATTTCGGTGCGATTTCCACAAGAAAAACAGCAATCCCTACACTAATCGGCGTTGCGATAAGCAGGGCCATAATAGAAGAAACAATCGTTCCATATATAAAGGGCCACGCCCCAAACTTTTCTCCAACAGGATCCCACGTTTGGCTAAAAATAAAACCAAATCCAAACTTACTGATCGCCAGGCTTGAGCCCCGGTACATTTCCCACAGCATGAGCAGCAACAATCCGATTATCGCGAAGCCAAAAACATACGCAATGATTTTAAAAACCTGATCTCCATATCTTTTTCCCAAAAGAGTTGCACTCCATTCATGAAGAAAACCTGGCTGTCGCCCGCCCTTTTCGCACAGCGACAGCCAAGCATGCCTTTATGTTATTTAAGAACCGGTTGCCCGTTTACCTTTACATTTTTCAATTGTTCAACATCTAAATCCTGTACATTTTTAGGCAGTGGAGCATATTCTAAATCCGTTGCAAACTTCTGTCCATCGGTTACTACGTATTTCAATAAGTTTACTACTTTTTCTGTTTTGTCCTTATCTGTATTGTTTTCATACACTAACGCCCAGGATGTGCCAACGATTGGGTAGCTGTTCTTACCTGGCTCGTTCACTAAAGAAATTTTCAAGTCTTTCGGCATATTTCCTGTAGCCTGTGAAGCTGCCGCAGAAACGGTATCAAGGGAAGGAGCGACAAACTGGCCATCTTTATTTTGAACTTTTGCCGCACTCATATTGTTTTGAATGACATAAGCCAATTCCACATACCCGATGGCACCCGGAGTGTTTTGAACTTGGCCGGCTACCCCTTCATTTCCTTTTGCACCTGTACCAACGTTAGCCCAGCTAATGGACTTTCCTACCTGATTCTTTTTCCACGCATCAGGTGCAGCAGCATTTAAATAGCTGGTAAAGATAAAAGATGTACCCGAGCCGTCTGAACGGTGTACCGGGAAGACAGGCTTATTCGGAAGGTTAACGCCCGGATTAATCTTCACAAGCGCAGGGTCATTCCATTTTTTAATTTTGCCGTTGTAAATATCAGCGATGATTTGCGGGGTGATTTTGAGATCTTTTACTCCATCAAGGTTATAGGAGATGGCTACTCCACCAAGTGTTACAGGAATATGAAGCACGTTTCCGCCGGCCGCTTTTAATTCATCAGCTTTCATCGGCGCGTCGGAAGCTCCGAAGTCAACGGTTTTAGCAATCAATTGCTTGATACCGCCGCCAGAACCGATAGATTGATAGTTTACTTTTATTTCCGGATGTTCCTTTTGATATTCATTAAACTGTTTAGAAAACAACGGATTATCGAAAGTAGAACCTGCACCATTTATTAAAGTGGAACTGCCGGCCGCGGCTCCGCTATTTGTTTTTCCAGCCGCTTGATCTTTGTTTCCGGCCGGTTGTAAACTGCCGTTTGAAGAAGAACAAGCTGACAGAGATAAGGCTACAGCTGCTGACACCGCGAGAACACCTATTTTTTTACTATTCACTTTCAAAAATCCCCCTTAGAATTTTTAATGAATGTAGAGCATGCAACATGTGTAATTTGGCTGGATTCATTTCTCAAGGCTCTCCACTTTGCTTCTTAGCTTCTTCTTTGTCGAATTGAATCCCGACCACGGGATCAATCATATAGCACGAGTCCAAGGGGGACAAGGAGTTTAACATGATCTTTATCTTTTCTTTACATATCATTTACACCGTTAAATTTAATTGATTTTGACGCTTTTTGTCACAAGTTTTTGCGCTTTACTTTGTATGGGGATAGGCGATTTCTTTTCTAATTGTTAAGTTTTTATTAAGAAAGTAAATAAAAAGCCAGTTATACGTTCCGGCAAGAAACGCACAGCTAGCTTTGATTCACATATGTTACTTATTTTTGTTTCAATGGGATTCGTGCAAGACCCTGTACCAGAAAAAGAAGAATGGTTCCGCCAATTAGCAGGGTAGAAGCAGCAGCAATCGTGGGATCAACCTGTGTACGCATGTTTTCCCACATCACCATCGGCAGCGTTTTGGTTGTTGCACCCGAAATAAAAATCGACACCACGACCTCATCCAGTGAGGTTATAAATGCAAACAGCACGCTAGCGATGACTGCCGGTCGAATAAGCGGCAATGTAATTTTAAAAAATACTCCAATCGGTGTTGAGCCGAGGCTAAGCGCTGCCAGTTCGACATTGCGATCAATTCCGTTCAACCCAGCAAATATTGTAATAAAAACGATGGGAATGGCGAGGACGGAATGGGCCAGTACCATTCCGGTTATCGTATTAACTAGCTTATAATTCGAAAACGTATGATACATAGCAATGCCCGCTACGACCACCGGAATAACCATAGGAGCGATAATCACATTGGTAAATACTTTTTTCCCGGGGAACTCCTGGTGGTTTGAATCGAAAGGAAAAGCGTACTTTCGATTCAAACCACCAGAGAAATGGGGAATATTATGGTTTCCTCAATGCTTCAGGTTGCCCCCTCATCTCGCATTGGATGGAGTGCTACTTGTTCATTCGGTTTCCAATTTCTTGTACCACGCGCCCAACGCTCTGGATGCTTTGCCTTCGCTGCTTCGTATACGGCGGAACGCCAGTTATTTGCGGTATTGACTGGCCATTGCGGTACGAGGAAAACTACCACGATTCGAAGGTTTGTGGATCGGCTGGATCGCGGAAAATTTCAAGTGCTTTATTTATCCGATTCGACCCCGCGTCATTTTTATAAAGGAATGCTGGAAAGTTGGGCTCTGAAGCAAGGTTTTATAGAGGGGATGCCAAACGGCAATTACAGTCGGGAGATTGAGCTGATGAAGGGAATTCATGATATTCAACCCGTCGTAGTCGTAGATGAGGCTCACCTTTTAGACCGTGAGATGCTTGAAGAAGTGAGGTTCTTACTCAACTTCAAAATGGATGCCCAAAGTCCAATGGCCCTCATTCTTGTAGGTCAGAGTGAATTATGGGATCGCCTACGTCTTCAATCATTTGCGGCGATACGCCAAAGAATCGACCTACAATGCAGACTGGGTTATTATGATCGTGCACAGGTTGATGAGTATGTCGCGGCATCTTCACTATGCAAATCTTTTCTGACGGTGCCTTAGATGAGATCCACCGTTTTTCCGGAGGGGCCGCAAGGCTCATAAACAAGGTATGTACGCACTGTTTACTTTATGGAGCACAGAACGGACATCGAATTATTGATGATCACATGGTCAAACGGGTTATTGAGGGAGAATTATCATGATTCTCCCTTTTTTCAAATGGCAATTGAATAATAAATTTGTAAATTCCCGGACAATGAATACCGTCAATTTCAGGACTATATAGTATGTCATTAACAGTTGACGTTTGAAAGAAATCAAAGAAGTAACTCATATAATCCCCCATTTCTTTTTCTTCGTTTTCGATCTCCACCTCATTCTCACGCATTTGCTGCCCTTCTCGTTGCTCCAAAATAAGTTCCGGTACTTTCCTCCATAAAAAACTGTTGGATGAGAAAACCGTATTATTATCGCAAGATGAAAGCCATATCCGAGCGTATCAGGCCCTTCGGGCCGTCTGGACATTGAAAGGAAGCGAAAAAAAATACCTATATTTGATCAAGGTCAACCTGTTTGGAACCGTTGATATGCAAACCGGCAACATGTTCTGCACGTCAGCAGAGAAATGCAATGCAGCTACCTTCCTGCACTTTTTACAAGAGCTTCTGACTCGTTATGCGGATAAGTTTGTAATTTTGATAGTCTCAAAATAGTTGAAATACGTTGATAAATGTAGGATATTTTTTCTAACATTATCAAAAATTCTTTATCACCATATGAACCAGAATGAAATAATATACGAACTATAATCATAGCTTCTTCTTGTAATGCGGCAACATTGTGACATTTATCAATCTTCTTCATAAATTCAGTACTCATTATGTTTTCCAACTTTCTACTGCGAATACAATTTGATTATAGTTTGAATTTTTCTATAGATATCTGTAGTTCTTTAGCAAGGTTTCTAAGTGTAGAAGTAGAATTTGAGAGTCCCTTCATTGAGGACAATTGATTTTCAGTGGCAGATGCAATATTTTCTGAACCTATTGCCACTTCCTTAGCTACGCTGGCCATTTCTTGTATGGAAGCTGTTACTTGTTCTGCACCTGCAGATAACTGTTGGGAAGCTGCTGATACTTCTTGAATTTGATTATTTACATGTTGGAAAGCCTTTTTAATTCTTTCGAAAGATTTACCTGCTTCGTGAATAACGATTACGCCTGATTGAACTTCTGCATCTTCCTGCTGCATACTAGATATCGCTTTATCTGCGTCTTCTTGCATCTGTTTAATAAATCCTATGATTTTTTCTGCCGATCTTTTCGATTGTTCAGCGAGTTTTCTTACCTCATCTGCTACAACAGCAAAACCTTTTCCATGCTCACCAGCACGTGCAGCCTCGATAGCAGCATTTAAGGATAGTAAGTTTGTTTGGGATGTAATTTCCGCTATAACATCAATAATTTTTTCTATTTCTTTAGAATGATTTCCTAGTGTTTTTACCAGAATGGTAGAATCACCAACTAATTTGTTAATAAAGTCCATCTGTTGAATTGCTTTAGATAGAGCTTCGCTTCCATTTTCAACTTCTCTTATTGATTCTTCAGAAGTTTCAGCTACTATCGAGGAGGACTCGGCAATACGTTGAATTCCTATCGACGTTTCTTCCATTGTACTTGCAATTTCTTCTCCTGTTTGAGAAGAAATCTCTGCACCTTGTTGTAATCCTTCGACAGTGGAAGCAATTTGCTTTCCTGATTTGTTTGTTGCTTCTGTATTTTTCATCAATTGTTCTGATAAAGAGGTAATATGAGTACTAGCATCGGTTACCTTTGTAATAATATTCTTTAGCCCTGTTATCATTTCATTAATTGCACCAGCCAAGTTTCCTAACTCATCTTTAGAAGCTGTGTTAATGGGCTCTACTGTTAAATCTCCCTCACTTATTTTTTTAGCTATGTCACTAATATGTAAAATCAGTTTTAGTTTTTTGTTAAATAGCCAGATAAATAGGCCCATACAAATGAGAGAGAATAAGGCAATACCACCAGCAATAACCCCCTTTATAAGAGGGAGAGAACCATAAAATTCTTCTGGATAAACAGCAATACCAAGAGTCCAACCCCATGGTTGATAATAATCGACATAGCTCATCTGTGGTCTCTCTTTTGTTTCACCTTGATTTTTCCATTTATAGGTTAGCAAACGCTCATCTTGATTTTTATTCTTGCTTAATTTTACTAGTTCTTGTAATAAATATGTGCCATCTTCAAGTTGAAAATCTTTTTGATTTTGGCCTTCATATCCCAATGGATGCATAACTGCGAGGCAGTCATCATTATACGCCCACATATATCCTTCTTTTTTGTAAACAAAATGAGACTTACTCAAATCACGTTTCTTTTTATCTTGTAGTAGTGGGCCATCAATGTAATCCTTTGCTTTATTTTGAGCTTCTTCTAATGTAAGATGTCCATGTATAACTTCATCATTCAATGCTTGAATAACAGCAATTGAACCATTAACAATTTGATGTAAGTTCTGAACCCCTGCCTGTGTAAGTTCATCTTTCGCTGCTTGATACGTTACAATTCCAACTAATGAACTTGAAATAATGATCAAAATTGTTACTACTATGATTAATTTCCATCGTATACTAAATTTATTTATTTTCACGATATTATCCTCTTTCAACAATTGATTTTTTTATCTAAGCGTTTTGCATAATTTTCGCTCTTAGAGCCGCAAGGCTCTTTTAGCCACAAGAAAGGACTTCACCCCAACTTGTAGAAGAATACAGGTGACTAAACCCATTCCACTTTTGATAAATGAAGTTAGGTAGTAGCGACTATATTGCTCGCTTTTCTTTTGCAAACCGCATGGCAGGTTGACTCGGCCGCACAGCACTGCGAGCAGATATCCCGCTGGCTAAATGGACAGTAAAGCATATCTTCACTGATAAACTCTCCGTCGCATGTGCCGCAGGTGTGTACATTCTCGTTGTACATATTGGAGTGACCGAGTGATTCAAGTTCCTGTACAGGACGAGAAGTAAGATATGTCCTTCCCTTTGTGGCGACCGCAATAAGGATACTGATTGCGCTTGCCAGCAAACCTGCAATTAGCGCCGCAAGCCCGGACAGCATGGGACCGAACGCGCCAGACGCCAATACGGTGCCTGCAATGCTTGCGATGATGATAGATACTACACCGACCGGATTCCATTCCGGCAGAAAACCGCGACGGTGTTCGATATGAAGTTGCCCAAGCTTGAGCCATTTTTTAATGACGATAACATCGGTGACGAGGATAGATGCCCAGGCGAACAGGAATACCCCCTGGAATGTTAGCATCGGACCGATATAGTCAAGCACACCTGCCATCATACATAGGATGGCGATGACGGCTGTAGTTGTCACCCAGAAGACACGGCCGGGTGTAAAGTGAAAGACGCGAGCGAAGAAGTTGGCCAGCGAAATCGAACCACTGTACAGGTTGGTCACATTGATACGAAGTTGCGTCAAAATCGCGAATAGAGCTCCCCAGGCACCCATAGCTGTAACGAAATATATGCCAGGGTTGTCGATCATATACCGTACTCCGAACCAGATGCCGAGCAAACCGGAGAGGAAGAAACAGATAAGCGGAGGAATAAAACCAACGGCAAATACACCGATTTTAAATTGCTCCGGTTTGATGAAGCGCGCGTAGTCCGAGATAAGGAGCGCAATGATGCCTACAAGACCATTGATGATGCCGATGCATGTAACAAGACCGATGCCGCCGACTTCCTGACCCTGTGGAAGGAACGTAAGCCAACCGTCCGCATTGACGAATTCGCGTGTAGCGGTGAGATAGATGCCGACGCCGAGAAGAGCGAGATAGACGGGCAGTGAGTATTTCTGAAATTTATCCAGCTGTTTGACACCGTACCAATTAAGCGGCACGACTGCCAGGCCGAAGAATACCATAAGCGCCCACAACGGCACAGCTTTGATATACTCATGTACGGCGAGCGCCATAATCGAGCCTTCAATAGCACAGTACATGATAAAGTTAATCGCGTAAATAAAAGAAGTAAGCGAGGACCCAATGAAGCCAAAGCCTGTGCCGCGTGACATCAGGTTAACGTTAAGACCGTTCTTGGCAGCGAAGTAGGCGATAGTAATGCCCAGAAATCCGGCGACCAGCGTGGCATAAATTTCTGCCAGAAACGCATTAACACTGCCAAATTGGATAGCCATAAGGCTGCCCATCTGCATGAATACCATAGCGGTCGCGACGCCGACGGCCACGTTGGTGATGTTAGGCCAGGACATGCGCCAGTGTTTGGGTACACGCTGAAGTGCGTAATCCTCTTTTTGCTCGTTTTTCTGATCCTGGTTGACGCGGATGATTTCTGCCATACGTATCACTCCTTTATTAAAAAGTAAGAATAATGTAAGAGATTATATTTTATGGTTTTTAATTATGAGAGGCCGCTATTCGGCCCCTCATATAAAGAATTACGACCAGTAAGCAAGTGTACGTTTACGCAGCATGGCACGGTATTGTTCGGTAGAAGTGGGCAGTGCTTTACCGGTAGTGTAATCGATAATCACGCCATAACGACGAATGACATCCAATTCATCGATTTCCCCGCTTTGGTATTTGTCCTCTACCGATACGATATCTTCCTCAAGCCATGCTTTGCGCTGGGAACGAATGTATTCGCGTTCCTTGCGCGTATCCTCTTCATCAATCTCAAACAGATCAATTTCGCGGTCGATTTCTTTGATGATAACGCCATAATCTTTGCGGGCACGTTTGATGGAGACGTACTGATCAATAACATCTTCGAGCACGAGGCGCGGGTTCCGTTCCAGCGGGTCGCCCAGTCCACCGCCGCCAGCGGAAGGACGGTCAAAGGATACCCCAGATTCTAACGGAACATTGGAGAAAACGGTGCCGAGGAAGCGCTCTTCTTCTGTGCCTGGATTGAGGCGTGCTCCGTGTGGAAGTGAAGGCAGTCCTCCTTGAATACCCCACGTTACTGAACGAGAGCGATCGCAGCAATAGGACATAACTGTATTTTCGCAATCTGTCAGTGTTCCGCCTTTGCGTACGCCGGCGCCGCCACGGAATTTACCTGGTCCTGCCGAATCGGTAACGATTTCATGGTGCGTCGTAATAACCGGCGACAGGCGTTCCTGACCTTCGCAAGGCTGTATGCTCAAGCCTACGCCGAATACCGGCGAGAGGGCATTGGCTCCGTCTTTATACGAGCGACCTCCATGACCACCCGCCATCCAGTCGTACCACATGAAGTAATTGTCATAGCCCGAGCGGCGGTCCCATCCGCCGATTAGCAGATATTCCAGATTGAACGAGCAGGCGAGCGCACGTTCCGGCATAATCTCTGACCAGAGTTCAAAAATCGCATTCATGATTTTCTCATAGGCGCCGGAACAGAATCCGGTTACAGCAACCGGCCAGGGCGCGTTTACCACAGAGTTCTCCGGCAGATCTACATGTACGAAGCGATAAAAACCGGAGTTGAGCGGGATATCCGGGAAGAACGTCTTCGTACCTGAGACGACCGCCGAGAAAGAGGCACCGAATCCTGCATTCAAGAAGCAGCTAATATACGGATGTGAACCGTTTAAATCATAGTAGAGTTCATCATTTTTAATCGTCATTTTAATATGAATAGGGATAAGCTGATCACCGATTTTCGGGTCCATATCAATATAGTCGGTTGTTTCCCATGTGCCGTCTGGAAGTTCGGAGATACGGGCGCGTCCCAGGCGCTCTACGTAATCCTGTACTTCTTCGAACGCGATGAGAACCGTCTCCAATCCATATTTCTCAATCAGACGAGCAAGTTGCGCTTCCCCAATTTTTGTCGATTCAGCCTGCGCACGCAGGTCGCCGAGTCGTTCTTCCGGTACGCGCATGTTAGCAACCATTAAGTTTGCCACATCTGCGAGATACCGTCCTTTGCTCCAGAGACGAACCGGCGGAATTCGCATCCCTTCACCGTAGTGATCTTTGGATTGTACGTTAAACGAGCCTGGCACCGTACCGCCAACATCGGCCCAGTGGCCGTTTGATTGCATAAATGCAATTAACTGCCCATCGTAAAACACCGGGCGTACGATTCGGACATCACAGAAGTGGGTGCCGCCCCGGTACGGATCATTAATCAAGAAAACATCGCCGGGATGGATATCATCACCAAAATCTTCAATGACGGCTTTAGCTGTTAGGTGCAGGGTGCCAACATGCACCGATATATCCTGCGTACCTTGCATGATTGTATTGCCCCACGCATCACAAATGGCAGAACTGAAGTCGCGGCTGTAGATAACGAATGAGTAGCAGGTGCGGAGGATTTGCTCAGACATCTGGTCAACAAGATTGACGAATGCATTTTTCAATACTTCAAATGTAACCGGGTCCAAACGGTTAACAACGGACGGAGTTTGCTGTGCCATTATTTCGCCCCCTCATTTTTATAAGTCAGAATAAGATTTCTGTAAGCGTCTACTTCAGCCGTGAATTCCGGCGGTATTACGACGGTGGAATCTAGTTGTTCAACGATAGCCGGTCCTAAGAAAACGGAGCCGGTCGGAATCAGAGCACGGTTGTAGATGGTTGTGTCAATGAAACCGCCGCTCTCTTCAAAATACACTTTGCGTGTGCCTTTTACGGCATCTTTCAAGCTGCCTTCGGGTTGAATCATTGGCAAATTCGGCTTCGGTACAACGCCGGTGGCAGCTACGCGCAGTCCGTAAATTTCCACACCTTGATCCGGGTTGGAGAACGCGAACTCGCGCTCATGCTCCTTGTGAAATTGTTCAAGCGCTTCTTCAAGGGAGTGAATCGGACGAGAAATCGGGACGGATAGCGAGCGCCATTGCCCGGTATAGCGCATATCGATATAGCGTACCAGCTCAATTTGGTCATCCGACACACCTTCTTCCGTAAGCAGTTCGGCAGCCTCGACTTCCATGTTGATATATTCCTTTTCGAGTTCTGTTAAAGACGCATCCTTAACATCGACAAGATACGTCTTGGAGATATCGTGACGCACGTCGACCAACAAGCAGCCCATAGCAGATGTAATGCCGGGATGCGACGGTACGATAACTGTCGGAATCTCCATTTCTTTTGCCAGATGTGCACCATGTAAGGCTCCAGCGCCACCGAATACCACCAGAGCAAAATCACGCGGATCATAGCCGCGGCGAACCGAAATAAGATGAAGCGCATCACACATATTGGCGTTCGCTACTTTGATAATAGCGTTTGCGGCTTCTTCTTCCGTGTAGCCGAACGGCTCGGAAATTTTGCGAATTGCGTCACGTGCCTTTTCTACATTTAATGTCATTTGTCCGTCCAGAAGCTCGGTGCCGAGACGGCCGAGTATCAGATTTGCGTCACTGTTTGTCGGCTCGGTGCCGCCGCGTTCATAGCAGGCCGGTCCAGGTGTAGCACCTGCACTCTGCGGGCCGTTGCGCAGCGAACCGCCGTCATCGATCCAGGCAAGGCTTCCGCCGCCTGCGCCGATAGTCAGAATTTCAATGCTTGGGAATCCGATCGGATACCCGTATTCAATATACCAGTCTTTTGTGATACGCAGTTCACCGTTGTACATAAGGGAGATGTCCGTGCTGGTGCCGCCCATGTCCAGTCCGATAGCGTTCTGGAAACCGCAGAGTTTGGCAATATGGGCGCTGGCAATGGCACCCGCCGCAATACCCGAGCTTGCCAGGCGTGCCGCATAGCGTGATACCGTCTCCGATGTCATTACACCGCCGCCGGAATGCAGTACAAGTACGTCCCCGTTATAGCCGTCTTTGTTTAAGGAAGCCGACAGTTCCTGTATGTATCGACTGACGATAGGGCCCAGTACTGCATTGACGATGGTTGTACTGAACCGTTCGTGTTCGAAGATTTCTGGAAGTGTATCACTGGACGTACAGACATATACATCCGGCATCTCTTCCTGAATAATTTCTTTCATACGCTGTTCGTTTTGCCCGTTGACATAAGCGTTCATAAAGCAGATGGCTACTGATTCTACGCCGCGCCGCTTAAGGATGCGGACAAGATCATACGCTTCAGCTTCATCAAGCGGTGTAATAAGTTGTCCATTATAATCGATGCGTTCCGTTACTTCAAAACGATCACGTCGTCGAATATACGGCGGTGATACGTCCTCGTATGCATCCCACAATTCCAGTTTGGTACCACGGCGAATTTCTGGTACGTCACGAAATCCTTTTGTCGCAATAAATGCGGTTTTTGGCAATCGCCTTGTAATCAAGGCATTTGTTCCCACCGTTGTTCCGTGTGAAAACAAAGAGATATTTTCAAGAGGTACGGCAGAATTCTTTACGCCCTCTAGAATGCCTCGAGTCGGATTATCAGGAGTGGAAGAAACTTTGGTAACTGAAATTCCCCCTTTTTCCTCATCAAATACAAATACGTCGGTGAATGTTCCCCCTACGTCTACGGCTACACGATATTTGCTCACTTTGTTATCCCTCCTGTATATGTTATTAAGCTATTCGGAATTAACTTTTCCTTGAAAACTCTAACTTTTGGGCCAGGGTCTTTTTATGTTTCACCCCCAAAGTAAAGGGGGAACAAACTTTCCTCTTGACATTTTCAAATCGCCCAAATAATCGCCGAGAAGGCATTTTTTACTGCCTATCTCTATTAGTGTGGTGGATCTGACCATGATTCCTGTTGCCCGTTCTCATGAAGCTTATCTGCAGTTTGTCGTCGAACAATTACACCTTCAGTACGGAGAATCGAAAGCTTTTCTCCAGCAGTTCTATGCGGATCTCATTCTTTGGATCACGCCCGTGGATCTTTCCCTTACCTCCTCTCTCATGAAGGATCAGTATTCTCCAAATCCCAAGGGCAGTAAGCCTCGCGACCCCACTGACCTTCTCCGCAGCTTGCTCCTCATGAATAAACTGCATATCACCAAGAAGAAACGCAAGCTCAAGAAACCGAAAAAGAAAGGGAAGAAGAACCAGAAACAAGAACCGAATAATCCCAATATCACGGAAAAACTTCTCGGCCGCATCCAGCGGCAGGGACAAATTCATGGAATTGCGACGGTAAGCGTGAATTCTCTGATCCCGATGCCAACCGGGGTTGGGACAGTTAGACGGGAACGCTACTTTTATGACCGTCATTTGTACATGTTTACGGCAGCCGATAGTCACTACCATCTGCCGCTGTACCCTCGATTATTCAAGGCCAGCCAGCACGACGCGGTTTCTTGGGTGTGCGGATACCATGAATTTCTTCATTGGTATCCGCAATGGAACATTGGGGAGATGATCTTGGATTCGGCCCACGACGCCTCCCCCATCTATAGCTGCCTGGAAAGCCATCATGTTTCCACCATCATTGAGCTTAATCCCAGGAAGGCTACCCAATTTACTTACAACGAAATGGACATTGGTCTCGACGGCGTTCCGATTTGCCCGATCGGACGAAAGATGATGAACTGGGGCAAGGAAGCCAAACGGTACCGCCGCAAGTGGCGCTGTCCCGCTAAAGTCGGCAAGTGGGAATGTCCTCACCCGTGCTCGACTTCCGATTACGGCAGAACGTTTCACACATCTACCGCCGACAATCCCAGGCTCTTTCCGCGCGTTCCGCGCGACAGCAAAGAATGGCGCAATCGCTACAAGCTGCGAACTGGAGTCGAACGCTGCGTCAAACGCCAAAAGATCGATTACAAGCTAGAAGATTCGAAAGGACGCAGTTCGCGCCATTGGAACATCCGTATCTATTCGATCGCTATGTGCCAACATGCCGATGCTTGGTTCGAGGAAGCCAAGAAACAAAAGCTTTCCTCGCTAGATCAATGGTTCGCAGCCAACCAAGCTGCCTAAATTTTAAAAAAAGCATCGGTTTAGCTTTCTTTGGCATGCACATTTTTGAAAATGACTTTCAAACGCGGTTCCAAATCTCTGTCTTGTCTCTCTCACCCCTCACTCAAAGTCAAAATTCATCGGTTTATTCCGAGCTTCTACATTCAAATCAACATTGTCAACCGCTTTAAAATGCCCAAAGTATTTAGTAGCATCTTTAATCGACAAATTCATACCTCCAGCCAAGCTCTCACCACTCCTTTCATGTTTACCGCCCTCATTCAAACGTTGTTTTATTACACTTTGCAACAATTAAAAAGCCAGACGTATCCCAAGCGGATTTCTTCTGTCTTGAGATGCGACTGGCTTGTTGGCTGTGAACTTATTTCGGCTAAGAAATAAGGACAGACATTAACAGTCATATTCCGTAAATTCAAACTTTTTATTTAAATTAATTATATATTGTTATAATACTTTGTCAACGTTTCTTGTCAGAAATTCTCCTATCATTTCATTGAATTTTGTGAAATTTATATATCCCAATTAAATAGTAAGAGCGGCAGCGAGTTTTTGATCTCTCTTTTCAACTATTTTTATAAATTACATACTGATTGTGCAAATCGCGCAGGGCTGCCACCAGGGCATTTTGGGCTTTCCCTAAGTAATAATCTGTCACCCGCTGAATGACTTCATCCATCCCATCCTGCAGGCTGCACCCACGTAAAAGTTGACCAATAAAGTTTCGCCCATGCTCAGTTGCCAGCGTACAGGATGCTTCAAGAATGACATGGTATTTTGTATCCGCCTCGACAGTAATAGTCAGCGTATCGAAAATGCTGCGCGCAGCCATCCCCTGTGGCAAACGCGCATGCCCGGCAATAAAGTATGTTTTTCCCGTATGCATAAGTACCCACCACTTTCCAGAAGTACGATATCTGCTTACTACATAGGATCCAGATACACCGTTTTGACCTGAGTGTAGAATTCAATAGCTGTCTTACCCTGTTCACGGGAACCGCTGCTGGAATTCTTACACCCCCCAAAAGGAACCTGCGGCTCTGCGCCTGCTGTTTCCGAATTTACATGGACGATGCCTGATTCAATATCTTCAACAAATCGCTGTACAAGCGTAAAGTTATTGGTACAGATAGCTGCACTCAGGCCAAATTCAGTATCATTAGCCAATTCTACAGCTTCTTCATAGCTGTTCACTTTAAACAATGCAATGACAGGACCAAAAATTTCCTCCCGTGCAATCCGGGCATCACGTGACACGCTATCAAAAATCGCAGGTTGAATATAGTAACCTTGTGCTGTCTCTTCATCTTGAAGCAGATTTCCTCCACATAGGAGATTTGCTTCCTTTTTACCAGCCTCGATCATCGACCAGACCGTATCCCTTTGCGCTTTAGATACGCATGGCCCCATAAAGGTCTCTTTTTCAAGCGGGTTCCCTACTTTAAGCGCCTTTGTACGCTCGATAAGCATGTCTCGGAATTCATCGTAAATTCGGGCTTCAACAATCACACGGCTTGTGGCAGTACACTTTTGACCTGTGGAAGAGAATGCTCCCTTAATCGCTATTTCTACTGCTTTATTTACGTCGGCATCCGCCAGAACAATCAATGGATTTTTACCACCCATCTCTAACTGAACTTTCTTGCCCCTCGCAGTGGCACGTTCCTGAATCTGACACCCAACCGAATTGGACCCTGTAAATGAAATTGCTTTGATATCCGGGTTCTCTACCCATTCCGCACCTACAATTGAACCTCGTCCAAACACACAGTTTACTACTCCTGCCGGTATGCCTGCTTCATGCAAGGCATTTACAACATGATAAACCGATTTGGGTGTACTGTCTGCAGGTTTAATGACCACTGTATTTCCATAAATAAGAGCAGGAGCCATCTTCCATACCGGAATGGCGATGGGGAAGTTCCATGGAGTAATCAAACCGACAGGGCCTACAGGGACTCTGGTTGTATACAGGAACGTTTGTGCATTTGCCGATGGTATTACGTCTCCTAACGGTTGGCGGGCTTCTCCGGCATAGTATTCAAGAATACTGATTGCACGCATCGTTTCTCCGATACCCTCTGCCAGCGTTTTCCCTTCTTCCAATGTTAAATCCCGACCCACTTCCTCTGTCCTTGATTTTAAAATAGCAGCTGCCTTCTGCAAATACGCTGCACGCTGCTGGAAAGAAAGCTTTTTCCATGCAGGAAATGCGGCTTTCGCTGCAGCTGCCGCTTCCCGCGCATCTTCCCTTGAACTTAAGGGAAATTCTCCTAATATCTCTCCGTTGTGCGGATTGATATTTGCTGAATAGTTCGTGGAAGCCGGCTCTTTCCACTGCCCATTAATATAATTTGAATATCGCATGATACCCTCCCTGCGTTTATTTGCCTCTTTTTTTCGTGACAAATGTTTACTGCGTGGCTTTTACAATCGCGTGTTCAAGAATTCCCAATCCTTTGTCAAGCTGTTCGTCTGTAATTACGAGAGGCGGAAGGAAACGAATCACATTGCCGAAAAGACCCGCAGTCAGACCAATTAATCCATTGTTCCAGCATTCTGTAACAATCTGACCAGCCGCTTCCTTCGCAGGTTCTTTTGTTATTGGATCTTTAACAAGTTCAAGTGCCATCATCGCCCCAAGTCCACGAACATCTCCAATGACATGATACTTCTGCTGCCAGCTATGGAAAGCATTTCGCATCCGGTCACCAATTTTCTGCGCGCGCTCTATCAAATTTTCCTCCTCAATTACTTCTAGCACTGCTAATCCTGCTGCACAAGCGACCGGACTTCCTGCAAAAGTCCCCCCAAGCTGTCCACTTCCCGGTACGTCCATTAAATCAGCGCGCCCGGTAATTGCACTGAGTGGCATACCTGCAGCAATCGATTTTGATAGTGTGGTAATATCTGCGGCCACTTCATAGTGCTCCATAGCAAACAGCTTACCGGTACGGGCAAATCCTGTTTGGATTTCATCTGCAATCATAATAATCCCGTACTTGTCACAAATACGGCGAATTCCCTGAACAAAGTCAGCGGAAGGAACAACAAATCCCCCTTCTCCCTGTATTGGCTCTAAAATTATGGCTGCGATATTATCAACCGCTACTTCACCTACGATAAATTGTTCAAACTGATTTAGAATCTGAGCGTCCACCTCTTCCTGTGTCATGTTCTGCGGCGCACGATAGTAGTAAGGATACGGGAGTTTATAAGTTTCCGGAGCGAACGGGCCAAACCCATGCTTGTATGGATTTACTTTACTTGTCAAAGACATCGTCATCAAGGTTCGTCCATGATAGCCACGTTCAAACGAAACAACCGCACTCCGTCCCGTTGCCTTGCGCGCGATTTTCACTGCATTTTCCACCGCTTCTGCTCCACTGTTAGCGAACATTGTTTTCTTCTTAAAATCGCCCGGTGTTTTCTCATTCAGTTTTTCCGCAAGTTCGATATAGCTCTCATACGGCATCACATGAAAACAGCTGTGAATCGAAGCTGCCGCTGATTCTTGTACCGCCTTTACAATTTTCGGATGACAGTGACCGACATTCTGCATGCCAATTCCACCGGCGAAGTCAATGAATTCATTGCCATCGACATCTACAACAACAGCGCCTTTTGCAGATTGTATGTAAAGAGGCGTTACATGATAGGGTCCCTGGGGTACAGCATTCTGACGGCGGGCATGAAGAGCCTCTGATTTTATGCCCGGAAGTGTTTTTATATCGGATGGTGTCATAATTTCTCTTCCCTTCCTGTTCCTAAGTATTTATTCATTTTTCTAACAACAGTCGACTGGTTAACCTTTAAAACTTCGGCACAGCGATACGTATTCTCGTATTTCTTATAGGCCATGGTAATAAGCTGTCGTTCTACTTCTTCAACCGCCTGTTTTAACGGATACAGCTCCTTAATTTTGATCAACGGTGTCAAACGCGGCTGGCCTCTCTGCTCCTCCCATATACTTGATGGAAGATGTTCCGGAAGTATTTCCGCCCCTTCACTCGTAACCATTAATCGCTCCACCATGTTTTCCAGCTCACGCACGTTTCCAGGCCAATCATAGGACTTAAGGATTTCCAATGTGTCCTTATGGAAATATTTAAACAACTTGTATTTTCTCGTAAAATTAGCTAGAAAGTGCTGCACCAATGGCGGAATTTCTTCTTTACGCTCGCGTAAGGGTGGAACAAAAATAGGAATTACATTCAACCGGTAGAATAAATCTTCCCGAAAACGCCCCTGTTTAATTAATTCACGCAAATCCCGGTTAGTAGCTGCAATGACTCTGGTGTTTATGGTTATCTGCTGATTGCTTCCAAGTCTGCGGAACGTATTTTCTTGAAGAAACTGCAGCAGTTTGACTTGTACATTCAATGGCAGTTCGCCAATTTCATCAAGAAATACCGTTCCACCGTCCGAAATTTCAAGTACACCTTTTTTCGTGACGTGCGCTCCTGTAAAAGCTCCTTTTTCATAGCCAAATAATTCGGATTCAATTAAAGTTTCAGGGATTGCTCCGCAGTTTATATGGACAAAATTTTTATCAAGCCGGTGACTTGCACGGTGGAGTTTCTGTGCAATCATTCCTTTTCCGACTCCGGATTCCCCGACGATGAGCACGGTAGAATCAATGAGAGCCATTCGTTCTGCCAGCTGATAAATTTTTCGCATTTCCGAGGAAAGCACGACCATATCGGTCTGGGGCTCCTCATTTGTTTGTCTAAGTTTCTTCAATTCACTGCGATATGCGTCTAAAAGATTTTCTGTTGTCTCCAAACGTTCGCGAAGTAACTCGGCTTCTTCGTATTCACGGGAGTTAAAAATAATCCGGCGAATACTGCCGTCCGGATTAAATACCGGATTTCCAATGACATGGAGCTTCTGCCCACTTGCCGTTATTTGTACCCCTGAAACTCTCGCACGTTTATCAATAATCTCCTGGGTAAAGCTTGGTGTAAAAGCTCCTTCTCCTGCAATTTCAGTTGTTTTTTTGCCTAACATTTGCTTTGCTGAACAATGATATAACTGTTCACTTTTTGACCCGACCCTGAGAATGCGCCCATCCCCGTCGGTTACCAGGATCTCATCAAACGAGGTATCAAAAATATTTTCCAGCTCAAAATACTGATCATCCTGTCGCAGAACAAGAAAATCAACGATATGGATGCCATTTTCTTTGTAGCGCTTCCATTCCCCACGCAGCGCATGCATATGTGATTTTAATTCTGTCTCCCAGTAATCTTCTCCAATTTGACAAAATGATTTGTAGGAGGCGTAAATGAAAGGAAGCACATCGAACAAGGATTTTTCAAAGATTTCGTCTTTCTTATATACAAACCAATTTTCCATCTCCCCTTCCCAACCTACAATCAGGGCATCAGGAGTTACAATTAGCATACCGTATGGCAGTTGGTTCCATAAGATATTACAGTTTGGTACCTCATAAGTACTCATTATTCCACCTACTTTCCGGTCCCTCTGCTTGTTCTCCATTACTTTTTCTACCAAGCAATTACTATGCCAACTAAGGACGCTTTATTTATAGCAAAATACCTGAAAAAGAGGGGGGTAAAATCATGCAAGTTTGCATTTGATCAAATAATAATATATGGAATTTTTATAATCCACATTTTATTTATAATATTTAAATAAAATACTGCATTTTAGCATTAATGAATGCAATAACGCATTAAATTTTCACAAAAGATGAGGATTGATAACTGATTATTAAAAGCGTTTCTCTAAAACGACATATTGACAAAATATTATAGTAAATTATAATAAATATACGAATTGATTAAATTTATAAAGTAAGACTGTTAATGTCTGTCCTTATTTCTTTACCGAAATAAGCTCACAGCCAAAAGGCCAGTCGCATCTTAAGACAGAAAAGATCTGCCTGAGATACGTCTGGCTTTTTTATTTATTATGGGAATTGCAAACGTCACCAGAGGAGGGAAGCACATGGATAATGCGCCACCTAATCAGTTGAGAAACACTCCACATTCTTTATCCTCGTCATTCCGAAAAGGTATATTGGCGGGAGTAAAAGTCATTGATTTAACCCGTGTTTTAGCCGGCCCTTACTGTACAATGATTCTTGGTGATTTGGGTGCGGATGTAATTAAGGTGGAAGCACCCGGAGGCAGCGATGAAACCAGAGAATGGAGACCTCCGGAAAAAGGAGGAGAGAGTGCCTATTATCTTTGTACAAATCGAAACAAACGAGCAATCACCTTGAATTTAAAAAATCCGGTTGCTAGAGACATTTTAAAAGATCTAGTCAAAGATGCGGATGTAGTGATTAGCAACTTTAAGACAGGAACAATGGAAAAATGGGATTTGGGTTATGATGTGTTATCCTCACTAAACCCGCGCTTAATTTATGCCTCTATTAGTGGCTTTGGAAAAACGGGGCCTTATAAAGATTTGCCGGGATACGATTATATTGTCCAGGCAATGGGAGGCATGATGAGTATTACAGGTAATGAGGAAACAGGACCCATGAAAGTAGGTGTTGCCATTGCGGATATAGCAACAGGCCTGTATTCTACAATTGGAATTTTAGCAGCCCTGCATGAACGGGAAAAATCAGGATATGGGCAGAGCATTGACCTTGCTTTATTTGATTCCCAAATCTCCCTTCTGGCTAATGTCGCCAGCAATTACCTTATTTCCGGCACCATTCCAAAGCGCTATGGCAACCAGCACCCTAATATTGTTCCCTATCAAACTTTTGCAGCATCGGATATGGACATGGTTGTGGCAGTAGGAAACGACCAGCAATTTAGTAAGTTATGTGCCCTCCTCAAAAAAGAAGAGTGGAGTACGGATCCACGTTTTAGGACGAATTCCAGCCGTCTGGCACATAGAGAAGAACTGTGCACGCTTCTTCAGAAGGAATTCACAACACGCCCTGCAGCATATTGGCAATCCCTTCTGAATGCTGCCGGTATACCGAATGCGCCCATTTATAATATGGAGCAATTATTCTCTAATCCTCAGGTGGAAGCCAGAGAAATGAAAATAAACGTTCCTCATCCTACGGCAGAAATGGTAGCGCTGGTTGGAAGTCCTCTTAAATTTTCACGAACGCCTATCTCAGTGCAACGCCACCCACCTCTTGCAGGTGAGCATACACGGGAGATTCTTAAAGAACACGGTTTTGAAGAGGAACAAATTGAAGAATGGATCCTCGACGGAATTATTTGAATTAACAAAATATACAGCTCATATCAAGGAGGAAAGAATGATGATGAATTTTTCTTTAACGGAAGAACAGGAAGCGGTAAGAAAAATGGTGCGCAGTTTCGTAGACAAAGAGATTAAACCCTTTATCCAGGAGTGGGATGCTAATCAGCATTTTGAACAAAGCATTATGACACGGCTGGGGGACTTAAATTTAATGGGGGTATGTATTCCCGAAGAATACGGCGGTAGTGGTATGGATTATAACACGCTGGCCATTGTATGTGATGAATTGGAACGCGGGGACACAGCTTTTCGTACAGCAGTATCGGTTCATACAGGTTTAAATAGCATGACTCTGCTTCAGTGGGGCAACGAAGAACAAAAACAAAAATATCTCGTACCCCAGGCAAAAGGGGAAAAGATAGGTGCATTCGGCTTAACTGAACCAAATGCGGGATCCGATGTAGCCGCAATGAAGACCACAGCGGTGCGGGATGGCGACTCATACATTTTAAACGGCCAGAAAACATGGATTTCATTGTGTGATGTGGCCGATCATTTCCTTGTATTTGCCTATACCGATAAAGAGAAGAAACATAACGGTATAAGCTGTTTTATTGTAGAGCGCACCTATAACGGCTTCTCTTCAAAAGCAATTAAAGGAAAGCTAGGTATCCGCGCCGGTAATACGGGGGAAATTTTCTTCGATAACGTTCGCATTCCCGCAGAGAACCGTTTAGGTGAAGAAGGAGAAGGATTTAAAATCGCGATGTCTGCCTTGGATAACGGCCGTTTTACTGTTGCAGCAGGCGCCTGCGGCTTAATTAACGCTTGTTTGGAAGAAAGCTTAAAATACTGCCATGAGCGCAGTACATTTGGCAAAGAAATTGGCAATCATCAACTGGTGCAGCAGATGATTGCCAAAATGGCGGCTAACCTTGAAATCTCCCGTCTGCTCGTATATCGTGCCGGTTGGTTGAAAAATCAGGGAAAGCGAAACACCCGTGAAACATCGCTAGCCAAATGGCAGGCATGTGATGCTGCATTTGAAGCGGCATGCGATGCAGTACAAATTCATGGGGCCTATGGTTACTCAAACGAATACCCCGCGGAGCGGTTTATGCGCAATGCGAAAGCGCCGGTAATTTATGAAGGTACAAGGGAAATTCATACCGTGATGCAAGCGGAATATGCGCTTGGCTATCGGCAAGATAAACCACTTCGGAAAATGTTGCCGGCCTGGCCGTTTTCCGAAGAATTAGTAGAACTATAATTTACTTCATCCAACAAAGGCCTATGTCTGAATAGACCAAAAACTTATATATTGTGTGAATAAAACTTCACCAGCACCAAGCCAAAGATGGAGGCGCTAGCCTTAGCTGCACGTATGCGTATAGGAAAGTTATATATACTCTCCCGTACGCTGAGAAAAACTCGCGGGCGTTGCCGCTCGTCCTTTTTCTGCAGGGTAGCGAAACGGCCGCTTAGTGACCGGAAGGTCGGACCGACAAAACATCCGGGTAACCAGACCAATACCTTAAATGCGTAGAAGAAAAATGGCTTAATCAACGATTGTGTTAGTTAAGCCGTCTAAGTTTTTTTTAAAAATCTTATATGTAAGAGGGGCAGGTTAATGAAAAAGCAGTATTCTTTAGAATTTAAGCGTCAAGTTATTAAACAAGCATTAGAAGCGGACAGCGTAGGCACAATTGCCAGGAAATATCAAATAAACAGCATTACAGTTTGTCGGTGGATTCGTGAATTTAAACAAGGGAAATATGCGTACGTTAAATAGGTGAGTTGGGGAGTAAGAAAAAATCGTTTTCAAAGGGGTGGCACGTATGAGTCTGGATGTATTTAAAAAAAGAATCGATAATGATGAAGATGATAGTTTGTTAGAAGAAGCCCGTATTCTTGTCCGGATATTGGCCGGGGAATTAGATAAAGGAAAAGAAATTGATAAAACGGCTATCAAAGATACGATGGAAAGATTGTTTTACATCTACAATGCGAGAAAGCCATGAAATTTTTTAGAAAAAAATGTAAAAGGGTGATGTATGATAAATCGAATGACTATCGATTTTAATGAAAAATATTAAAGAGCTTGCCTTCGGTATATTCTGTTGCTCATCGTCGGCAAGCCATATTTGTATTCTTTTTATCTTCATGATGACATTTCTTTCATTTCCCCATAAGGTTCGTTAATTCTGTATTTTTGTTGAATTGATTTGCATCGGGGGTACGATATTAGGGACAGAAGCACCAGGAACTTCACTTCCCACTGCCTTCCCATTTCCATCATAATAAAATTGTGGAACATTGCCGACAATCAAAGCGTTTGAAATTGGAATTTCGGATTTAACAACAGCCGGATCGGTTGAAAATGGAATGACAATTTTCACTTTCGCCTGTATGACCACTACAACCGTGATGAGAACCATGTTAATCCCCGCCTCCTGCATCTTGGTGTTCAAATCGACCTGTACGCTGCCATACGGTACCAGTGTAATGGGAATATTGGGACCGGTTTGAGCCAGTAAATTACTGCCGAGAGCCTGCCCAAGCGGAATGGTTTGCGGCATCTGCTCCAATTCTTCTAATGTGTTCGTAACTCTTCCAGTGGTTTCTCCTACTATTCGCGAATACTCATTATAATTAAATAAAGCGGCCTGGATTTTGCCATTCTGGTCTTTTTGAAATTCAACCAATTCTTTAAAATTCGTTCCCTGTACGATTTTTTTGTTAATAGCATCATTAATAGCACGGGTGGCCAACTGCTCGACACGAAAACGGGCAATTTCACGGATGGCAGGCTCTAAATTTCGCTCAATATAATAGAACGTCTGCAGCGTTAAACCCAAAAATACAACAATGGATAAAATAAACATGTATTTGCCGGGAATCGGAGCTTTTGATTTTTTCTTTCCGAATCGCTTCATTCCTCCACCTCCCATGATGCAAATATATGCAGCATCGGACACGGATAGGACTGATACCAATCAAACAAGCCATCTGAACCTCACAGAAAATGAAGACGGAATTTTACTCCCCATAATTAGTCATTTGCTCATACAACCCCTCTTCCTTCTGCATACCTTACTAGTGTACAAAACAAAGGAGGGATTTGTATGGCAGGATTTGCTGGTGGTTTCTGGGCAAATGAAGTTGGGGTCATTCTTGTTCTCTTCATCTTGTTAACGGTTATCGCATGTGGTTGCGGTAGTTTTTATGGAGCTCCCCCAACCGGAGGAAACATCTAATTCTACACCCCAAAAAAAGAGGCTGTCCCATAAGTCATGAAAATGACTAAGGGGCAGCCCCTTTTTTTAACCGAAAAGTGAAAGTAAGTCGGCCGTATCTCCTCCATTAAGCTGACCTTTTAGTTAATCATCATCCCTTTTGTCTAGTGAAAATCATTTAATTCCCTGATGACCGCGAAATAATCATTTTAGCTTTTCCTGCGAGAGTGAATACCCCAAATCCATAGGGAAGAATAAAATGGTCACCTTTTTGGAAACCAAACTGTTTCCGATCTTTTTCGATTTTTCCTTCTCCCTCCAGCACACTGACCAGAAGGTATTTATGTTTTTGCTCCAGTGTCGCTTTTCCTTCCACTTCCCACTTGTAAACGGCAAAATAGTCAGCCTCGACAAACGTAGTCACGCGCAAGCCCCCATTTTGCTCCACCTTTTTTTCAGTTTTTACGTCCTTGTGCGGAACCGTGGTAACAGCAATGGATTTTTCAATATGAAGGTCACGCAGGTTTCCCTGGTCGTCCCGCCTGGCGTAGTCATATACCCGGTAGGTGGTATCGGAGTTCTGCTGGGTTTCTAAAACAAGTGTCCCTTCTTTTAACGCATGAATAGTGCCGCTTGGTACATAGAAGAAATCCCCGGGTTTTATATTGACGGTTCGAAGAAGGCTATCCCATTCACCATGTTCGATTTTCTGTCGCAGTTCATCTGTCGTCCGGGCGGTGTGGCCAAAAATTAATTCCGCATCTTCCTTACAGTCGATAATATACCAACATTCCGTTTTCCCCAATTCCCCGTTTTCATGTTTTTTAGCATAATCGTCGTTGGGGTGTACCTGGACGGATAAGTCATCATTGGCATCCAAGATTTTTGTAAGAAGCGGAAACTTGTCTCCTGATTCATTTCCAAATACCTCCCGATGCTTCTCCCAGAGTTCCCCTAACGTTTTTCCTTGATACGCACCGTTTTTTATGGTGCTTTGCCCATGCGGATGGGCGGAAATCGCCCAGCATTCCCCTGTTTTTGCGGATGGAAGCTGATAGCCAAATTTTTTTTGCAGCGCGTCACCTCCCCAGATTTTTTCTTTAAAAACAGGTTGTAAAAACAAAGGTTCTTTTTCCATTTTCCGCACCCTTCTCTCCTATAAATTCTCAGGTGACCCATGGAGGAAAGTATATGTTGCTTTAACACTGTAAAGCAACATATACTTTCTTTAACGGCAAAAAAGGCACCCGCCCTTTTTGTTTAAATCGTATCTAACAGTTTCATTACATCATCTTTTGACGGAGCCCGTAAAAGAGACTCTCTAAATTCATTATCAATTAGTTTTCGAGACAAAAGTTGAAGAATTTTCAAGTGTTCATCTCCCGCATTCTTTTCGGGAACGGCAATCATGAAGAAAAGCGTTGCGTCCTCTCCATCCAGGCTATCCCAGTCGACTCCGGCAGTCTTTTTGCCAAAAACAACCGCCGTCTCTTTTACCGCATCTGTTTTTCCGTGCGGGATGGCAATGCCAAAGCCGACGCCTGTACTTCCCTGCGCTTCCCTTTCATCCACAGCCTTTTTGAACGCTTGTTTATCGTTGAGCAGGCCGTTTTGATCGAGCATTCCAATCAGTTCGTTTAGTATCTCTTGTTTTGTGCTTCCATCCAATTTTAATTTTATCAGGTTTTCGTGTAAGAGGGATGTCAGTTTCATAAAATGTTATCCTCCTTATGTTACGCGATATCTTTCTTTAGTGCATTAGCCATAACCGCGGTTACAAGAACACCCGCAATAATAGCAACAAAGAACATAGGAACATTGTCTACCGCTTTCAGAACCGCTACAACAGGCCCGCCATGTGGAACATGGTCTGTTACTCCACTAAGCATGGCAATCACAGCACCGACCATGGCACCAACCATATTCGATGGAATCACGCGAAGCGGGTCTTTAGCAGCGAACGGAATCGCACCTTCTGTAATTCCGACAAGCCCCATAGCAAGAGCAGCTTTTCCAGCTTCCCGTTCTTCTTTTTCATATTTTTTCTTATTAAGCAGGGTAGCTAATCCCATTCCAAGAGGAGGAACGCAAATCGCTACAGCAATGGGCCCCATGATATAAACATTACCCGAAGCAATCATCGCAGAACCAAACAGAAATGCCACTTTGTTCACAGGTCCGCCCATATCAAATGCAATCATTCCACCCAGGATAAGAGCAAGGAGAACTTTACTTGTACCCTGCATGCCAGCTAACCATGTTGTTAATCCGCTAAATATCGATGCCACAGGATGGCCAATAATGAAGATAAATGCCAAAGCTACTACAAGAGAAGAAAGCAACGGAATAATCAGGATTGGCATAATCGGTTGAATCATTTTTGGAACATTCCACGATTTAATCCACTTCGCAACATACCCTGCGATAAATCCGGCAATAATCCCGCCTAAGAATCCAGCGTTCGCCTGACTGCCATAAAACTCGCCGTGCGTAGCAATCCAGCCGCCAACCATACCGGGAGCAAGGCCTGGACGATCCGCGATACTCATCGCGATGAAGCCTGCCAGTATCGGAACCATAAAGCCGAAAGCGGATGCCCCGACATTAGAAATCGTGTTCCAAATCGATGAAGGGTCAATTTTCAAGCCCTGCAGCGTTGGATGACCTCCGATAGCAAGGGATAAGGCAATTAAAATCCCACCAATGACCACAAACGGAATCATGTAGGATACGCCGTTCATCAAGTGGCGGTAAACCGGATTTTGTTTCGATTTTCTTTCCTGCTTGACTTCTTCAATGCTTCTTAACTTCTCACCGTATACAGGCGCATCACCCTGTTGAAAGCGGGCAATCAGCTCATCCGGTTTTTTTATCGCGTCGGATACAGCAACCTCAATTAGTTTTTTGCCTTTAAAGCGGCTTTTATCCACCGCTTTATCGGCCGCAATGATAACCCCGTCCGCAGCAGCTATTTCTTCATCGGTCAATTCATTTTCAACCCCAATAGAACCTTGTGTTTCAACCTTCATTTCAACGCCCATTTTTTCTGCTGTCTTCTGCAATTTTTCTGCAGCCATATACGTATGAGCAATTCCGTTTGGACAGGCCGTAATCCCTAATAGTTTCATTGATTTTCACCCCTTATAAATTTGAAAACGTTTTCTATATCTATATTATCGCGCTAAAAAAATCGAAATAAGTGTAAATTTTTTACCGTATCTTCCGGTAAAAAAAAATTAATATAAAGAAAAACGCCCTGTTGCAGGGCGTTAAAACATTTCATAGATATCTTCTATTGTTGTTTTTTTCTTTACTTCTTCCAGAAAATTGTCCTGGTCCATCAACTGATTCATCTCTTGAAAGAGGTACTTATTCCTCTCTTTTTCCTCTTTCTTTAACGCCAACATGAATAGAAGCCAAACCATTCCCTCCCCCCATTGAACCGGCGTTTTCAACCGGGCGCAGGCGATTCCGGTGGAATACACCCATTCAGGATTTCCATGGGGAATGGCGATTCCTGAGCCAATATACGTAGAAGATATTTTTTCCCTTTGTTTAACGCTTTCTATATATCCCGGAGCGACGATTCCTTTTTGAACCAGTTTATCCGCCATAACTGCTAGTAAATCCTCGACGTTTTCTCCATCCCAGTTAAGAAAAAATAATTCTTTATCCAAACATTCCTTTAGGAAAGGAAACGTGTTTTTCTTATAGGGGTTTTGTAATTCGGCAACAAAGTCCTCCAATTTCTTTTCTTCACTTTCGGATAAAAGAGGATTTATCACAATAGAAGGGCATTCAATTTTTTCAATGGGCACCGTACTAATTACAAAATCCGGTTTTCTTTCCCGAATCATTTTGTGGCTCTCAGCCTCAGAGACAACATCAATCACTTCAATCGAGTCAAATTTACGCTGGACTTTCGCCTGCAAAAGTTGAGACATGCCGATCCCCATGGTGCAGACTATAATCGCTTTTTTAGCATGGGAAAGCGCTTTTTTCCTTTCAAGAGCCGACTGAAAGTGCAGGACAATGTAGGCAATTTCCTCTTCGGGAATCGCTATTCCTGTTTCTTCTTCCAACAAAGGAAGTATGGAAAGAATCATTTCGAATGTGTACCTGTACATTCGTTTAATCTCTTCTGTCATAGGATTAAACAAAGTGAGACCATTCCTTAACCGATACAGAGAAGAATGAAGGTGTACGGATAGATTCACAAACAATTCTTCATCTTTTTCCAATGACTCTCCCATTATGTCAGATAGATATGAAATTAACTTGCCGGAAAATTGTAAAGCAGCAGGATCCACATGGGAAAGAAGGAACCCATGTTCTTTCCCATGTTCATCAGGCAACCGAAGCTTCGCTCCCAATAAATGGTGAATCAGGTAGGCAATTTCTGACCGGGGGAAAACGACAGAAAATGAACGCTCAAGTTCCTTGATAGCCGTCTCAATAAAAACGCTTTCTTTTTTTTCAATAATCTTTGAATCTCTTCCGGTTTCATTTGAATCTTTTTTCCCTGCTTCATCCGCTTTATCGAAATTAGAATATGAAAGACTAAATTTTTCCTGGATTCGTCTGTAAAAGAGAAAGGCCATTCTGTTTCCAGACGGTTTATCACCTCTTTGACAAGAGCTTGTTCAAAGGGTTCAAACCATCTGCTGTTATCCTGCCCTTGAGAAAAATGCCGAGTCATACTAAGCAGGGCCGTTCGCCAATTTTCTTCTTCCCCTTCAATTTTGACACCCAGATTTTGTTTTCGAACCAACCGTAATCCGAACAGTTCAAGCCACTTTTCAACCTTTACCAAATCATCACGAATGAGAACTTTATTGGTATAAAGTTCATCCGCAAGCTCCTGAATGGTATAAGTCTCCGCACCTTCCAGAAGAAGTTTGAGCAGTTCATATTTTCGTCCCCCTTCCCTGCTTTTTTGTTTGTTGGTTTTAATCATTTCCAGAAGCTGCTGTTTTTTTATTTCTTCTCCCTCAAGCCAAACCCCCAGACTTGGCTTGCGTATAATCGTCACTTGAGGTGAATGTACTTTCAACCACTCATCTAAAAATTTCAAATCGTTGCGGATCGTTTTCTCCGAACAACGTAATTCTTTTCTTACTTCTTCAATCGAATAATGGCGCGATTCTGCTGCTAACACTGCTACTAATTTTCTTTGACGCTCATTCATATCATCACCTGACTAATCATCCACCTGGTTATTTACGTATTACGTACAAATAAAAGCGCCCACCTTCCAAATCAAGCAGGTTTACTTAACAATCATACATTACTATAATCCCAACTTTTCCTCCACTATGATTTTTTGAGCACTCCAATGATAAGCCACGAAAGTTTCCTCCTGAAATCACCCTGCCGTTATCCGAAAAAATCAGCGGAGCATCCGTTACGTTTTCGCTAGCTCATAATCTGCTGAAGAAGGCTGCAGTAGATCAAAATCTAAGAGCAGTCAGGCGAGGATGACCCGCTACCCGACTGCTCTTTTTAATAAATGGACCAAAGATTAATGAACGTGGGGCTGCCCTCCAGTTGAAAAACTACTTATGGAACAGCCCCTCCTCACGAAAGAAAAGCGGACTTTTATTCAGGTAAAAGTCCGGCACCAATGACCCCCGCTTTCGTTCCTAATTTGGCGGGTTCAATCTTTAGAAACGGCTGTAAGCTTGGATAAAGATATTCCGTGGTTTTCTCTCTGATAATAGGCAGGATGAATTCTTTAGATTTCATCACACCTCCGCCCAGTACGACCAGCGACGGATTCAACACATGGATAAGGTTTGCGATTCCCATTGCAAGATAGGTCATCGCTTCGTCAATGATTTTTTCTGCTTCCTTATGTCCATTCTTCGCCATTTGAAAAACGCCGGCTGCATCCACTTCAGTTCCGAGTCGTTTGCTGCCTTCCCGGGCAATGGCTGTCCCTGATGCCACCGCTTCTAAAGCTCCTGCGTTCAGATTCGATTGTTTCGGTCCGCCGGGTAGAATAATCATATTGCCTATTTCGCCCGCGTTCCCCTGTTCCCCCATAACTAACTTGCCATCAACCACAATGCCAGCCCCGATTCCGGTACTTACCGTGATATAAAGAACACTTTTATACCCAATACCCGCACCGGAAATAGCCTCAGCGAGCGCAGCCGCGTTGGCATCATTATTCAAAACAACAGGGACAGCAAATTCCCTTTCAATTAAAGACGTTAGCGGTACATGGTTCCACCCAGAAAGATTTGGGGGATCAAGGATAACCCCTTTAAAAGGATCAAGCGGCCCCGGTGCTCCAATTCCGATTCCCCTAATGGTATGTTCGGATTTTACCTGTTTAATCATTTCAATGATGTGGGCAATGACGTAATCCGGTCCCTGATTCGCCTCCGTTTTCGCATGTATCTCCCGAATAATCGTTCCATTTCCATCAATAAGCGCTATCCGAACGTTTGTACCTCCCAGATCAACCCCGATTGACAATAGAGTTCCATGATTTCGATCAATCATAACAGCCATTCTCCTTTGGAAAACCGGATCTGATCCTGCATCTCTGTCAGGCCCGGTTTCATCCTCACTCTTTTTACTTCTCCTATTCTGTAAAGCCATTATTTTGGGACGTTTCTTTGATCCAGTAGGCACTTTTCTTGGGCGTTCTTTTTTGCGTCTGTAAATCTATTGAAATAAATCCATATCTGTTCTTATACGCATTTGACCAGGACCAGTTATCCATAAACGTCCACATGTGATATCCTTTAACATTTGCTCCCTCTTCGATTGCTTTATGCAGCCATTTAAGATGCTCTTTTACAAACTGAATGCGGTAGTCGTCGTTTATCATGTCGTCCTGAATAAATCTTTCTTCGCCTTCAACACCCATGCCATTTTCGGAAATAAAAGATTCGATATTATCATAATTTTCTTTTATATTAACCATGATATCATAGATTCCTTTTTCGTAAATCTCCCATCCTCGGTAAGGATTCATTTTTCTACCCGGCATTTCATAGTTATCGAAAAACCACTCCGGCATAAACGGCGATTCCGGATTAGGAAGATGTGACTTCGCTTTAACCCTTCTAGGCTGATAATAGTTCACCCCGAGTATATCCACTGTATTGCTTTGCAGCAGTTCCCGGTCTCCCTCTTCAACCTCTGGCATCTGATCATACTCTTTTAATAGAGCGATCAATTCTTCAGGATATTTTCCTTTGACTGCCGGATCCAGAAAACTTCTGTTGAAAAATAAATCAGCAATTTCAGCCGCTTTAATGTCTGCCGGATGACTGCTTCTTGGATAAGAAGGAGTTAAATTCAATATAATTCCTATTTTTCCATTGGGAATCTGAACCGATCTAAACTCTTTAATGGCTTTCGCATGAGCGATGATTGTATGGTAAGCGACCTGAACGGCTTTTTTAAAATCTACGATATTCGGATAGTGGAAGTCATATAAATATCCGCCTTCGACAGGGACGATAGGTTCGTTATGTGTAAACCATTTTTTCACCCTATCGCCAAACAATGTAAAGCAAGTTTTCGCATAACGGGCGTACGCCTCTACCACTTCTCTGCTTTCCCAACCACCCAGCTTTTGCATTTCAAGCGGCATATCAAAATGGTACAAATTTACAAATGGTTTGATATGATTGGCAAGCATTTCATCTATCACATCATTATAAAACTGTATGGCTTGCTTGTTGATTTCACCGATTCCATCCGGAATTAACCGCGACCATGATATAGAGAAGCGAAATGTATTATGACCGATTTCTTTCATCAATTGAATATCTTCTTTGTAGCGGTGGTAAAAATCAGAGGTCGTGTCGGGGCCGACTCCATTAAAGAACCGATCGGGCTCTTTCTCATACCAGTAATCCCATATATTTAATCCCTTTCCACCTTCTCTGGAAGCGCCTTCTATTTGCGTAGCAGAAACCGCACTCCCCCACCAAAAACCATCGGGAAATTTATACTGCACAGTCATCCTTATCTCTCCTTTATCTCCTATTTATTTCTGTAGATTTCGATGATTTCTACCGCCAGATCTCTTAGGGTAAGAGCTGTCATAAGATGATCCTGAGAATGGATTAAAAAGACATTGATTTGATTGGCTTCCCCGTTAGCCTCCTGCTGAAGTAACTTTGTTTGAAACTCATGAGCCTGTCCTAATTCTTTTCCGGCTTTTTTTATGAGGTTATCCGCGGATTCAAAATCGCCTTTCTTAGCTGCCTGAATTGCCTCCATAGCAAACGATTTTCCATTACCGGCAAACAAAATCAATTGAAATGCAATATCATTAATCGTAGTATCCATTATTCATGCACCGCCTGTTGTTCACTTTTATTTTGTGTTTGCATTTCACTTTGTTTTAACTTTGCTTGTTCCTCCTGTTCGGAACGGTAGTACTGTCGATCAGCAATGATTACGAACGGAAGCCAGATAACCATGACAACAGCAAAATTAACAAGCTGTAGAATTCCACCAGCGATTGAGTTTGTTGCCAGCATTCCACTAAAGAAGATAGGAACGGTCCACGGTACTGTAACACCTATAGGATAAGGCACCAATCCAATCGACATAGCAAAGTAGGTTAAAGCCGTAACGATCATAGGAGCTAGAATCCATGGGATAATAATGAGTGGGTTTAGCACGATCGGTAATCCAAAAATAATGGGTTCGTTCACATTAAAAATGCCAGGTGCGGCTCCTAACTTAGCCAGATCCTTTAGCTGTCTGCTTTTTCCTACAATAAAGATGGTCGCAATAACCGCCAGGGTCATGCCTGTCCCGCCCATCCCAACAGTAAACGTATCCATAAACTGCTTGTTTACAATATGCGGTAATTTCGTCGCCCCATGTTGGAACGCTTGTAAATTCTCTAAAGATAAGGATTGCCAAATTGGGTCTAATACAGAGTTGACAATAATCTGGCCGTGCAAACCAAAAAACCAGAATAACTGAATGAAGAAAATCTCAACCAATGTAGCTGGCAAACTGCTTCCCAGAGCCATCAACGGCGTTTGAATAATATTATAAATAAAGTCATGGATATTTCCCCACGGTGTGAAGGAAAATGCAATTCGAATGATTAGAAATACTGTTAAAGTGACTACAGCAGGAATTAAAGAACTAAAAGATTTTGAAACGGCTTCCGGAACACCTTTCGGCATTTTAATCGTCCAGCCTTTTTGGATAACCTTCCGATAGATTTCAACGGACAAGAAGCCGGCAAGAATGCCCACAAACATCCCTTTAGCACCCAATCGGGGAACCGGAATGACACCCGCAATTGTCTGTTTGACTGGATCCGTCTGGTCAAGGATAAACGGTGTTAAAAGGAGAAAAGCCGCGATGGCAATAGTCGATCCATAGATGGCTTCTACCTCGTACTGTTTGCTTAAATAATATCCAATTCCTGCTACCGTGAATAAGGCCATAAGAGATATAGTAGCATCAGGCGCAGCTCCCAATAATGCCTTGAATTGATCCAACCCTGTCTTGCCGAGGAGCACGTCTAAATATGGTAAGTTTGATATAACCACAAAAATGGAACCAAATATAATTAACGGCAGTGCGAGCATAAAAGAGTCCCGTAGAACACTTAAGTAAACATTGTTATTTAACTTATTGGCAACTGGCATTAAATAGCTATCCAGCACATCCGTTATTTTTGCCATACTAACACCCCATTTGTATATAAGTTGCACTTATGCGTATAAGAAAGGGTATGCTTTCTTATACGCTATAAAAAATGTTTATATAACTACTCACGATTCGTTTACCAGTTGTACAGCTTTATTTAAAACTGCCTTGCCGTCACATCTTCCATAAGCCATCGGCTCAATCACATCCAGCGGTATCCCGATTTCTTTCGCTTTTCCTTTAAACTTGGACTTTAAAAATCTCATTTGTGGACCAATTAACAGGACATCCGCTTTTTGCATTTCCTCCTCGGCCTTATCCTGAGAAACAGCCCAAATTTCACAATCCAATCCTGTGTTTTCAGCAGCCTCCCTCATTTTAGAAACAAGTAAACTTGTAGACATACCTGACGAACACGCAAGTAAAATTTTCATAGTGAAACCTCCTAATAGATTAATATGTGCCTGACACTTCTCTAATTACGCAAAACCCATGCCAACTTTTTTATCTACGATAAAGAAAGGTTGATTAGCGCCGCTACGCTATCCGGTAGCTGCAGTATACAGATCAAAAAAGACAAAACCGTAGCTTTGTCTTTTTTGATCTGTATACACATTCAATATATATTTATACACATCTACAAATTCTCACAGCAAAATCGAAAATATTTTATACACATCCATGCCTTCCCTATACGTTCAAGTTCAATTCACTCCGAAATTTCCGCAATAATCATCGTAATAAAACAAATTTCGTCATCTGGAAAAGTGATTTGGTAGAAATTCTCCATTTGTTTCACAACCATTTTTATACACATAAAGGCTTGTGTATCATTCTTTAGAATTTGTGTCTTTAACGGGCACTCTGGAGTTCTTCCTCCCTGCACCAGTCTTTCAACGGCACATACGAGGTGCAAAATTAATCCCGCTACTTTATAGGTATCGAACTCCGTATGAAGTATTTGTTTGACCCTCGTTAAAAAGTCCATAAACAAAGGCTTAAAATCACTTATCTGCAAATTCGTTGCTTTCTCCGTCAATGAATCAAATATGTCATCATAGAAACCGTCTTCCGGTTCTTCAATTGTTTGGACTCCGTTGACAATTTCCTTAAGCCTCGACACCTGGGGATCAGTAAAAAGCTCCGAAGTTGAGATGAACGGCAGCCCATATATATTAGGATTAAATGTCCCCACAACCGCCAATACTTTTCTTTCCTTAGAAAGTTTATTAATGCGGGTATACAAGTCCTTTTTGCTTTCAAGTGCCACCGGAATAACCTGGACGTTTTTCTCGCTTAGATCGACTTTGTCCTCAATGATATTCTTTATCTTGATCGCACTCCCCTCGCCTGTTGTGCAGATCGTTAATATAATATGATCTTTATTTGGGATAAAAGATTCCGTTACGCTTGCGCTGCTTTGATGAAAATAACCGAGCGATTGCCTTGCTTCTTCACTGATCTCATGAATGTTTTTATCCATTAATGCCTTGCGTGCGCATTCAATCACCACGATCGTTGTGACCATATCGATCACTTTAATTTGTATCCCTGTCTCTTCGCTTATGAATTCACCAAACATAGCAAGAGAACCCATGTCCACTAGCAATAACACGCCGGCTCCTTGATGATTTTTTACAATTAAATCCTTAATTTCCTTATAGGCATGCTTTGGTTTCTGGTCAAGCCCCATATCGTACGCGTATACATTGCCTCCGCCAATTAACTTATTCGCAACTTCCGCCATGGAAGAAGCTGTACTTCTTCCGTGCATGGCAACCACCACAATAGGTTTGTTTTTTATTTTTTCTTCCATCGGGTCGTCTGCGCATAAAAACATCGCGATAAAGCCAACTTCATCTAATGGCATCCTTATTTTGTATTCATCTTCGATGGTATGAGAAAAATGCAGAGCCAAGGCATATTCATCCGGATATTTTTCAATAATTTCCCGCAAATTATGGTTAATGATTTTTTTGTCTTGCTTAATCCTTTCGATACTGGAACTCAAATGGAGACAAAGGCCATAAAACACCTTGTTTGAAAAAACTTTATGAAGTTCATTGGAGGCTGTCTCTAAAAAGCTTTCGACGATCGAAATGATTTTACTGTCGACGACTTTGGAAAGTTCCTCTTTTCTCACGCCCTTTTCAAACCTTCTGATAAATTTTTTAAAGTAATTTTCAATGTCGAACGCCATAATAAAGGTAATTTCTGTTTCCTCTATTCCCCGTCCCTGAAGCTCCTGAATTCTTTTTTCGATATCCTCGTAAAAACTCCCCGGCAGAGAGTAGTCATCCGCCCTCACTTCAGTTGTCCGGCCTCTGGCCGTAAAATTTAATTTCATATCCTCGTTTATGATTTTATCGATCACCTGACAGTTGCTTTTATAGAGTAACAATCCTTCTTTTACTTCCCTTGAAAAATCGGTGCTGTGGACCTCGATTCTTTTTTTTCCTTTCGAGATACATTTCAGGAAAGCATTGGCACATCCCAATTGTATATCGCTTTTTAATTGTCCAACATTGCCTGCACAATGATAGAGAGCCAGACTTCGTAAGGCATTGGCTGAGACTGTGATATCTTTGCCGATTCTTCTGGATTCAATCTTAAAAAACTCGCATATTAACTCATATCTTTCTTCCAGCGTTCGTTCGGTCAGCGACGGCAAACTAATCGTCATAGGAATTCTTCGCGTAAAGGTGGTCAATAAATGGCTGTCCACATCTTCCGTCGTTGCACAAATAATAAGGACTTTGCTATGCTTCTTGTTATCCATGTCACCCAATGGAGTAAAAGTCCCCTTGTCAATTAACATAAACAGCATTTCCTGAGCCTCGGGAGGCAATCGATGAACTTCATCCAGAAAGAGAATGCCACCATTTGCTTTTTCAACGATTCCTTCCCGATCCCTGTCAGCTCCGGTAAATGCCCCTCTTTTGCTGCCAAAAAGATGAGACAGCAACAGCTGTGGATTATTCGCATAATCCGCACAGTTAAAAGAAACAAACGGCGCCTGCAGGGCAAGGACACCCTTTTCTATAGCAAACTTGTACATCAACTCAGCAAACATCGTCTTCCCTACACCGGTTTCACCCAACAGCAAAGTGTGCAACCCATCGGGAGGATATAAAATTGCAGCTTTCGCCTGCTGGATGCTTTTTTTCAAGCTATCGTTATTTCCGATTAAAGTATCGAACGTAACAGCTGTCTTACTTCCATTCTCACCGCTATCAGACAAATTCATTGTATAAATAACGGGCTTGCCTTTAATTTTTACAATCTTTCCTTCTGAAGAAAGCTTATTCAATACAGCGCTTACATTGGTTCGCTGAAGAGACAAAGCATCCGCTACTTCGTTTGTCGTACATCCAATTTTTTCTGTTTGTCCACTTGCTTTCTGCTTCTCGCATGCCTCTTGCAAAAAATTATAGATAACTCTCTCCGCATTCTTCATAGTTATCTTTACCGCCTTGATTGTAGACTTATAAAAAAAGTTAGCCAACATATTCGTTTTAAATTATATCATAGAAAAAAACAAAACCTCCTTATCCATTTTCTGGACAGGAGGCATTAAACGAAATGACATTATACTCCCGGTACGGCTACGGGAAACATAAATCCCGCCTACAACTCTGTCAAAATAAACGGCCCGTCTTCCGTAATCGCAATGGTATGCTCATACTGGGCAGACAAGCTTCGGTCCCGCGTGCGGGCGGTCCAACCATCCGCATCCACTTTCGTATGGAACTTGCCGGTGTTCAGCATCGGCTCAATGGTAATCACCATACCATCCTTTAGTCGCGAACCTTTGCCGGGAGGTCCGAAATGCGGGACAAACGGGTCTTCATGCATTTCCCGGCCGATTCCATGGCCCGTAAAATCGCGCACGACGGAAAATCCGTTCGATTCGGCATACGTTTGTATGGCGTGCGAGATATCGCCTAAGCGGTTCCCGACGATCGCCTGTTCAATTCCGAGAAACAGTGATTTCTTTGTTACATCAAGCAATCGCTGTGCTTCTTCCGAAATGCTGCCTACCGCATACGACCAGGCCGAATCTGCGAGCCAGCCGTTTAGATTAACCACCATGTCAATGGTGACAATATCCCCTTCCTGCAGGGGTGTTTTGCTTGGAAAACCGTGACAGATCACATCATTAACCGAGGCGCATGTCGCATACGGGTAACCCATATACCCTTTCTGTTCCGGCTTTGCTCCATGCGCTTCCAGAAACTCCTCCACAAACCGGTCAATTTCCGCTGTCGTAACCCCCGGTTTAATTCGCCCGGCAATTTCCCGGTGACAGGCCGCCAGTATTTTACCCGCTTCCCTCATGAAAGAAATTTCCTCTTTCGTTTTCAATACAATCATAAACGTGCACCTCCATCCTCCCCATCTTATCATATTCAGGGAAGAGGTTCATTTCTTCAGCCGCCTATTTATTTGTCACATAGCGGTCGTTCATAAACAACCGCCAGAAGAAAATGAACCCCGGAAGCAGAATCACAATCCCTATTAGATAGGAAAAGAGAAGCGAACGGAGCATCGGCGTATTGGTTATGCTTGCCTCAATCGTACTATTCGGATACACAACATACGGTAAATGAGCGGAGCCATACGCGTAGCTTGCGATGGCGTACTGAATAATCACACTGACTACCGTTACCCGTGGTCTCCCTACTTTCATTTGTCCTGTTTTCATCTGCGCAGCTACGTCTTGTCCTGTTTCAGCTTTTTCTGTTTTAGTTTCACCCGTTTCCTCTTCTACGTGTTTTCCCGGCCACCATAAGGCACTATAACCGATAGCAAACGCAATGATGGATAACGCAAACCATACCTTCTGCCGGTTCAGATTCACAAGAAGCCAGTTAGTCTCCTGATTAAACGTTAGAATAATTAAGAACGCCATAAAAATGGAGGTCGGTCCGAGCCAAATCGCATGCTTTCTGTATAAACGGTAGCTGGATTCGTCCCCTGCCACCCGTGCATAATCGGCCAGCAGAATCGTGGAAAGAAAAAGCGTACTGCTCACGCCAAACCCAAGGTAGGCATACTCCCGGGGAGAAGTAAACAGTTTTCCAAGCAGCAGCCTTTGGATACCATTCGGATCCGTTTCAATAAATCCGCCTTGAATAATCGGCAGAACACTAATCAACAGCCCGGGAATCAGCAACCCGGTTACACCTGAAATGATACGCAAGACCGCATCATACTTCTTAACAACATGAGAATAGACCATGAAGGCGCTGCGCAGTGTCAACAGGATTAAAATAAGGCTTCCCGGCACAAGCAGGACCGTTCCAAGCGTAAAAAGGGCTTTTGGAAAAAATGTCACTAAAGCTACGACAATGAGAACAAGGAACACATTTGTCACTTCCCACGAAGGAGAAAGGTACCTGTTGGCAAGCGCAGCAGCCCGCACATCTTTTTTAATTCCATACAACATTGCCCAGAATCCGGCTCCAAAATCAATAGAACCCCCGATAGAATAAATAAAAATAAACGTCCATAGAAGAGTGATAGCAATCCACGAAGCAGTCACAGTCTGACTCCTCCTTTCATTCTTTGACTTCAACCCCGGCTAATTCACTTGCCAGTGGATGTCGTTTGAAATAGTAACGAAACACGACGAGTGTTGCGGCACACAGGAGTAAATACATTCCAAGAAACAGGACAAAGAAAATCCCTACATTCTCTGTCGCTGTCGCTGCGTGCTTTGTCAATTGAATGCGATAAATGGTCCAGGGTTGACGGCCGACACAGCTGTAAATCCAGCCAAATTCAATAGCGAGCACGGAGAGAATCCCTGAAGGGACAAAACACCACAGCACCCAGCGAGGAAACTTCTCATACCTGTAAATTTTTTTCAGCATCCATGGAACAAGCGGTAAAAAGATCAGGAGCCCGCCAATCATTACCATGCCGTTAAACATAGAATGGATATACAAAGGCGGCCACATGTTCCGTGGGAAATCATAGAGCCCTTTGACGACGGTGTCAAAACGGTTGTTTGCCAGGAAGCTTAACATCCAGGGAATTTCAATCGCGTATTTTACTGTGCCTGTTTCCGGGTCGGGAATTCCTCCGAGTGCCAATGGCGCATAGGCGGTTGTACGGAACAGCCCCTCACCGGCTGCGAGCCTTTCCGGATTGTGCCGGTAGAGTACCTGTCCGGCTTCGTGTCCGTTTAATGCCGTAAGCAAAGAGGAAATCGAACCAACGACAATGGTCATCATGAGAGCTTTCTGATAAAAGTTATATTCCTTAGGCGAAGTCTTGTGCTGCAGCATTCGATAAGCAGCAATGGAAGCAAGCACGAATGCACCCGTCATATAAGCGGAGAATATGACATGCAGCGCGTTTGTAAAAAAGCCGGGGTTAAAAAAGGCAATCCACGGATCCACATCGGTAATCTGGCCGTTTTTTATTGTAAATCCCTGCGGAGTTGACTCAAACGTATGAACGTCGGTAATCAGAACAGCGGACAGTGTTGCCCCAATAGCCACTAATGTAACGCTCACAAGGCGCATCCTGGATGAAAGGCGAGCCGCTCCATAGACGTAGATGGATAAAAACAGCGCTTCCAGGAAGAATGCAAAAATCTCGATTTGAAACGGAAGGGCGATAACTTCTCCTACTACTTTCATAAAACCAGGCCATAGTATTGAGAGCTGAACACCTGCGATGGTACCGGACGGGATGGCTACCCCTATCAGGACACCCAGACCTTTTGTCCAGCGTTTCGCCATCGTTGCGTAATCTGAGTCTTTCGTGCGCAAATAACATATTTCCGAAATCATAATCATTAGCGGCAATCCCACTCCAAGCGTGGCAAATATAATATGGAAGGCCATGGTCATGCCGAATAGGGACCGGGTTAGCAAAATATGATCCACCTGTGTATCATTCCTTTCCAAAGAACTTCTTCTCCAGGTTATCATCTACTAATTTCCAGTTTTTATACGCCGTTCCACCGGTTACATAAATATGATTGGACATAAAAAAAAAGACCGCCCGGGTGTTGAGCGGCCGTCCCCTGAACGATTAAGAAACAGGAGCAGGTTCAATGCTTATTTACGTAAATGTCGATCCCATGCAAAACCCTCAAGGTCGGTTTCTTCTTTTTTATAGATATTTTCGAGCTGAGTGGCTACACTGCGAATTTCATCCTGGGCGTACTCTTCTTTGCGAAGGGTGATGAAATGGGCAAGTCCGTACATATTCGCATAAAAGGGAAGGCGGCGGGCATTCCCGTTTAACACGACATAAGGTGCCGCCCCTTTTAACCCTGCGGACCACAACTGTTCATACAATTCATGGGATTCGTTACGCATGGCAAGCAGTGAATCGATAATCGCATCCGCTTCTGGTTTCCCCACCGACTCCACCACTTCCCGCGGCAGAACCAAACCGTATCTTGTGTCCGGCAGTTGAATCTGGAAGTCAAAACCGCGGTGGCGGATCATCTGGTGATGGCAGCCTTCGGAACAAGTAACAGCAACCATTTTACCGAACGCGCGAAAGGCCGATGGCAGTTCACTAAACCGGTTCATTTCGAACGGGTCTCCGACTGTAATCCCTGCGTCATTTCGATAAGGCAGACCGCCTGCATCATCCTTGATTTCGACAAAGGGTCCGCTGTATACAGGAAGCCCTTCCGTAATGTCTGAGCGGCGATAAAAAGCGGCAGCATAAGAGCGCAGATAAGGCGTTGATTCCGTATGGCTAATTAAGGACGGAAGAACCTCCGTCGTATGGGTGCGTATTTTTTGAGCCGTTTCCACAATCTCGTGGCTGAATCCCTCATGAGCCAGCAGTTCTGCGATCGCATCGGAAATCGCCCGGGCATTCCCGGTGACGGCTACATTGGATCGGGTTGCAAGCGGGAGAACGTTGCGCGCGTTCTCATAAGCCAGCTTCTCTGCCGTCCCGTCCTTCACGTCCGGATTTTTCCCTTTGATTAAGCGGAAAAAAAGCGGGACAAGCTCTTCATATTTCTCAAAACATCTCTCTCCAAATGCCAGGTAACGTTCTTTTAATTGAGGGTAATCGTCCAATTCTTTCGGTACAACAAAGTCCTCGGGGCGCTGGTAACGGAGGCTGAATTCCGTAAAAGAAAGCCATTTCGCCGCCTGGACCGTTTCGAGCACTTCCGTAAACCAACGGGAAACCCCCTCAATACAGAATTGGGCAAACGCATGCTCTTTAATGCTGGAGTGTCCATAGTCTACGCCCCATTTTTTCATAAATCCGCCGGCATGGGCAGCCGATTGTTTAAACAGTGCAATCATATCCACATCCGGAAGATTGAGCATATCTTCTTTAATCAAATCATATAAATTATCACGGAAGCTTTTCGGGCTGCGGCTCACCTTCGCAAAAACGGTTCCAACAACCTCTGTCGGCACATTTTTAATCGCGTATACATTATCTTCCGTACTCGTTACATAGTTATTTAACGGGTTCATTGTTTCTCCTCATTCCATCTAATGTTCCAATTCGTGATCTTTCGAAATCTATAGTAAGGTCTCGCATTCCGTAATCATCGTATGCAATGATTTCGATAAATCAATTTCATAAAAGGCTTCTACATCGCTTCCATCAGGGTTTTTCAAAATCCTGACAACCGGACGAGCCGGGATTTGGCGGTTATAGTCGACAACGACCCCGAATTCCCCTGTACTGAGGCGAACGGTAAGGCCGATCGGATACAGCGCAACAGTTTTACGAAATCCAAGCACGTACTTTTCTTCAAAGTGCTTGTTTGATTCTCCGTAGAGAATCTCCATCGCTTCGTGCGGCAGCATCGCTTTGCGGTATACCCTGTGGGTCGTTAACGCATCAAACACATCGCACACACCCATGATTTTGGCAAAATGATGGATTTCATTACTTTTTAACCCGCGGGGATATCCGCTTCCATCCATTCGTTCATGGTGCTGAAAAGCGCAGTGCGCCGATAACAGGGGAACCCCTTCCTGGTTGCGCAGGATGTCAAACCCGTATTCGGCATGCTTTTTAATGACTTCATATTCTTCGTCGGTAACTTTACCGGGCTTGTACAAAATTTCGCCCGGAATCATCATTTTTCCGATGTCATGAAGCAAAGCTCCCAATCCCAGCTCTCTAAGTTCCTTGTCTGTTAAACCCTGCTCTATGCCAAGCGCGGTGGCATAAATCGCAACATTAAAAGAGTGGGAGTAAATATAATTATCGTATGTATAAATATTGGTTAACAAATTCAAAGCTTTTCTGTTTGCCTTTAAATCGCTAAGAATAGCCTCAAACGTATCGCGAAAGTTCTGCAGGATCTCCCCCGAGAACCTTGTCCGCCACTTCACTTCGGAACGGGCAATTTCCGAAAATCCATCATGAATCGTTCGCAGCGCCATCCGCCGTGTTTCATCTGAGATCACATCTTCTACAAGTAAATCTTCCGTCGCCTTATCACGTATGTATAGCGTATCAATTCCCATCTGGTTTAGCCGCTTTAAGATTCCACTGGTAAGCTCCACATCCTTCCCCAATAATACGGAGCCTGTCTCAGTGTAAATCGGTTTTGCTAGAAGCATCCCCGGTTGACAGCGGGAGGTTGCAATTAGTCTCATCTCTTTTCCCCTGGCCTTTTTCTATATTTTGAAAAAAATGTAAAATTATTCTCCCTTAGAAAAAAAGGCTCCCAACAGGGAACCCTTTATAACATAGCAAGAATAGCGTCCTTTCCCTTCATCCCGGGCACTATGCCTAATTGTTCCGCCGTGTTTGTCACCGATTCAAGCGGGGCTTCCAATAACTCTTCAATGGTTCGCACACCTACAGCCCGGCCCGCAATAATATTCCGACTTGCTAGTCTTTCATTTAGTAAAGAGATATCAAGCGCTCCACACATAATATACCCTTTGTCAGTAGTTACGACAAGTAGGGTTGTCTTGGGAAGCTGGACGGAAATAGCCACTACCTGCTGATTTTCCATCCATAACGGCTTCATTTCAACCATATTAAGATAAGCCTCCTCTACCCGTAAATCTTGCTCTCAAAAGTAGGGTATGCATACGGGATGAATCGGTTCCTTATTCGTTTTAATGGTATCTTTCCGGCTTACTGCCCATTGGCGGGATGGAAAGTCCCTCCTCAGCCAGCTTGAGCCGCAGCATCTCCATCAGATAAAGCCCAAGCATCTGATATATTTCACTCTCCTGCATTTCATTAATCCACTGGAGCATTTCTTCCCGATTCTGTTCCTGTAGGATACTTAACACGATAGCCATTACATCTTCTTCGTCTCCGATAAAGCGATCGCGATAAAAGTTGTAAATCTCGTTAATGAGTTTCAATCAAAATGCCCCCTCTGTTTCTATATGACTGGATGCCAGCGTTGACTGGTACATTTTTTAAGCGATCGTTGTTTCGTAAGCTCCACTTCTAACACATCACGAAGAAATTCGGGCAAGTAAAACTCAACATCAATCCCCTGCGTAAAAGTTGGAAAAACGATGCCGAATGTGAACATATCGATGGTGGCGACTGTATAAATAGCACGCTCATCTATAGACTGCTCCCCTATTATTATTTTATCAATTTTTTCCCCTGTCGGCCGGTTTGGGTGATAATAAACGTCGAGGCCGTCCAGGCTCATTCTCCCAAGTACCTTCCCGCGAAACCCAAACCCGCGAATCTGTCTCCTTGTTATATAAGGTTCAAGAGATTCTTCCAGAATGGTTTTAAGCTGCTGTCCGGTTATCTTCATCTTACACGGATTAATCGGATGTGGACAGAGAGAAAGCATGTCTTTTCGCGTGACAGGGCCCTTTGACAGGGAAAAAAGTAACGTTCCCGAATTAACAAGGGCAATCTCTGCATCCACCCAGCTTCGCAGCCCTTGGGCAAGCAGGTTTGCAAGCGGGGATTCCTCCTCCCACGATACGGGAACGTCCCGGTTCAGTTCCGCAACAACCTCCTGCATAATGGTTTCAGATTGACGGTGATAATAAGTAAGTATTTCCTGAATCCTGTTATCTTCGGGAAATTGTTTCGAAGGAATACAGACGGCCTGCATGGTATTAATGACCTTTTTCTCAACGTCATATTCGATTTGCACATGGCCGAAATAGTCCCCGAATTTGCCCGTCTGGCAAATAAGTGTGCCGTTTACCCATTCTCCGACCGGCAAGTAGGTGTGGGTATGGGCTCCAAGGATTAGATCAATCCCATTCACTTTGCTGGCAAGCTCTATATCATGATTATAACCCACATGGGATAACAATACGACAATGTCTACATGCGGCCGCATCTGCTTTACGAGGGACGACACCGTTTGGAAAACATCCGTCGCCTCCAGGCCCATTAGTTCGTAAAAGTGAGTAAACGGCGCGGTTACACCAATCCAGCCGACCGTGATTTGCCCGTATTTTTCAATCGTACAGGGATGCACCCCAGGAAGAAGTTTTTTTGTATGCTGGTCACGTAAATTGGCGCAAAGGACTTTAAAATTAGCCCTGTTGTACAGGGAATCCAATTTTTCACGCGGAAATGTTAATCCTTCATTGTTGCCAATGGCAGCCAAATCATACCCTGCTTCGTTTAGAACTTCTATATTCACCTGTCCCCATGTGGCTTCGGTTTGCAGATGCATGCGGTCCATATGGTCGCCCAGGTCGGCTGTAACAACATGGGAGTTCGGTCGCTGGAGGGAATTCCTCAACCGTCTCATCCCGGTTGTGATGTATTTCATTTCTTCGAGGTGGCTGTGCAGGTCATTCGTATGTAAAATATGTAAGAACTCTTTAGCCATTTTTACCTCCTTACATGATTCCTTCCCATAGCATGCGCAATGCTATTAATAAAAGCGCATAACGAAGGAGTGTTTCAAGTCCATTGCCGGTGAATCGGCGAGATAGAGCAGCCCCCAACTTGCCACCAAGCCATGCTCCGGGAGCCGTGGTTAGCACAAGCTTCCAGATAACATTCCCATACACAATGTGTGAAATGCTTCCCACGATGGACGAAAAAAAGATTAAACACATGGAAGTAGCGGTTGCGATATGTGGAGGAAAACGAAATAAAACGAGCAGAACAGGCATAAGAAGCGAGCCCCCGCCAATACCAAATAAGCTTGATAGAATACCCAGGATTAAAGCAACCACAACCGCAAAGATTTTAGAATACCCATAAGTATGTATGTCTCCGGCTTCGTCGGTGTACGTTTTTATTGTTTTCCAATGAATATTTTTCTGGGAAAGTTTTTTGCGAATAAACAGCATAAAAACCATTAGGATCATAAAAAGTCCGTCGTATATACTAAACGAAGTTTTGTTAAAAAAACGAGTTAAATACGCACCGATAACGGCTCCCGGTGCACTTCCGATAAAAAACCACAATACACTCTGGTAATCAATAAGTTTGCGTTTGGCATAGCTCAGGGTAGAGGAAAACGCCGTAATAATAATTAACATCAGCGAGGTTCCAACTGCACTCTGAGGAGTTATCGCGTTATTGCCAAGCAGCAGAGGAGTAAGATAAAGCAATGCAGGTACGAGAATAATGCCGCCGCCAAGCCCGAGAAGACTCCCAAATGCGCCGGCAACAATTCCGATTAAAATAAAAAGTAACCACAACATGGTACGCAATCCACTCCTATGTGCTCTCTATAATATGTATTCATCCTACCATACCCATCAGTAAAAAGGTATTAGAAACCGTAAGCGAGATGCATCTGCGAACGTTTCTGTTTCTTGATTAGTTCCTGCCTAGTGTTGCGAAGAAAGGGGGACGTCTTTCTGCCCGACTGTCTCCATCATTGAGATACCCGGATGTTTTGGGCAGGTTCCCCTTTCTTCGTAACACGGACAGTCTCTACTTCCCTGCAAGAAAAAACCGGAAAAAAATCAAAAACGGACCATTCCATTGTCGCACCGCGCTCTTAAGGTTTTACGTTCGGTCACAAACAACGCTTCAGGAAGAAATAAAGAAACAGGTAAGTTGATGACTGAATCAAAAAATAGCCCGAAATCCACTTAAAAAGTGGTACGGGCTATTTTTTGGCATTCTTGGATTAGCCGATTGAACCTTCCATTTCAAACTTGATCAGACGGTTCATTTCTACAGCATACTCCATCGGTAATTCTTTTGTGAACGGCTCAATGAAGCCCATGATGATCATTTGTGTTGCTTCGTCTTCTTTCAGGCCGCGGCTCATGAGATAGAAGAGCTGTTCTTCGCTCACTTTGGAAACCGTTGCTTCGTGTTCGAGCGTAATGTTATTATTTAAAATTTCATTATATGGAATCGTGTCAGAAGTCGACAGCTTATCAAGAATAATGGTGTCGCACTTAATATTAGACTTAGAACCTTCGGATTTCCGCCCAAAGCTGGAAAGTCCGCGGTACGTAGTCTTGCCGCCGTGCTTGCTGATACTCTTTGATACAATGGTCGAACTGCAGTCAGGTGCTAAGTGAATCATTTTTGCGCCGGAATCCTGGTGCATCCCTTTTCCTGCAACCGCGATGGAAATAACGACTCCTTTTGCACGTGGTCCCTTCATGACAACAGCAGGGTATTTCATCGTAAGTTTACTTCCAATATTTCCGTCGATCCACTCCATGGTTGCATCTTCTTCGGCCACAGCCCGTTTTGTAACAAGGTTATAGACGTTTGGCGCCCAGTTCTGGATCGTCGTATACCGGGTACGTGCGCGTTTCTTCACCACAATCTCCACTACGGCGCTGTGCAGGGAGTGTGTACTGTAAATCGGAGCGGTACAGCCTTCCACGTAGTGTACAAAGCTGTCTTCGTCCGCAATAATCAGCGTACGTTCGAATTGACCCATGTTTTCAGAGTTAATGCGGAAATAAGCCTGCAGCGGAGTCTCGCACTTTACCCCTTTCGGCACATAAATAAAGCTGCCGCCCGACCATACCGCGCTGTTTAAAGCGGCGAACTTATTATCTGTCGGTGGAATCACTGTACTAAAATATTCGCGGACAATCTCAGGGTATTCGCGAACAGCCGTATCCATATCGCAGAAAATAACGCCCATTTCCTCAAGATCTTTCTGCATGTTATGGTATACAACTTCGGATTCGTACTGGGCGGAAACCCCTGCAAGGAATTTTTGTTCAGCTTCCGGAATTCCGAGGCGGTCAAACGTGTTTTTAATTTCTTCCGGCACCTCGTTCCAGTCACGGCCTTGTTTTTCAGAAGGTTTGACATAATAGGTAATGCTGTCAAAATTAAGTTCTGTCAAATCGCCGCCCCAATCAGGCATCGGAAGCTCCTGGAAAATTTCAAGTGCCTTCAGGCGAAAATCTAACATCCATTGTTCTTCGCCTTTAATTTTGGAAATTTCCTCGACGATTTCCCTGGTTAACCCTTTCTTTGCACGGAAAACAGAAACATCTTTATCGTGAAAACCATATTGATACTCTTGTAACTCTGGTGCTTTTTTGCTCATTTTCGCATCTCCTCCTAAAGGCGGTTGTTACGCCTTATCGTGGTACGGCTGCTCGCTGACGCCTTTTTTCATGGCTTTCCAAGCAAGAGTCGCGCATTTAATACGGGCCGGAAACTTACATACACCCTGCAGGGCTTCAATATCACCTAAGTCCAACTCTTCAAGTTCATCCTCGACGTCTTCTCCCTGCATCATCCGGGAAAAAACATCAGCCATGTTCAATGCTTCATCAACTGGTAAGCCTTTGATTGCGTCCGTCATCATCGACGCCGATGCCATGCTGATTGAACAGCCCTCACCGGTAAATCTGGCATCACTTACTTTGCCATTATCGATTTTCAATTGGAGTTGAATACGATCTCCGCAGGTTGGATTATTCATATTAATAATGACCGCATCATCATCAAAACTTCCTTTGTTGCGAGGATTTTGATAATGATCCATAATCACCCGGCGGTATAAATCATCAAGAGAAGACATTGCCGAAATACTCCTTTGTTTTTAGTAATGCTTTAATCAATGCATCTACATCTTCCTCCGAATTGTACAAATAAAAGCTTGCACGTGCGGTGGCCGATGCGTTCAAAAATTTCATAAGAGGCTGCGCACAATGATGACCGGCACGAATGGCAATCCCTTCCGTATCAAGTACGGTAGCGAGATCATGAGGATGAACCCCTTCTACATTGAAGGTAACAAGTCCGCTGCGCTCTTCCGGTCCATATATGACCATACCGTCAATAGAGCGCATCGCATCCATAGCATATGTTACAAGCTTATGTTCATGTTCGCGTATTTCATCTAAACCGATGGATTCGATAAAGTCAATCGCCGCGCCAAGGCCGATTGCTCCGGCAATAATCGGCGTTCCTCCTTCGAATTTCCACGGCAGCTCTTTCCACGTTGAATCATACAGCTCCACAAAATCGATCATTTCACCGCCGTATTCCACCGGTTCCATTTTTTCAAGGAGGCTCTGCTTTCCGTACAACACCCCGATACCGGTAGGGCCGGCCATTTTATGCCCGGAGAAAGCAAGGAAATCGCAGTCTATATCCTGAACATCCACTTTAATATGCGGAGCAGCCTGAGCCGCGTCGACCACCATAACTCCCCCGTTGCGGTGAACAATCCTGGCGATTTCTTTTACAGGGTTAATGGAGCCAAGGACGTTGGAGACATATCCCATTGCCACGAGTTTGGTATTAGGTGTAATCGTCTGTTCAGCCGCTTCAATCGTAATCGTACCGTCCGCCTGCAGAGGAATATACTTAAGAGTAGCTCCCGTTGCTTTTGCCGCTTGCTGCCAGGGGATAAGGTTGCTGTGATGCTCCACCTGGGTAATCACAATCTCGTCCCCTTCACCGATAAAGCTGCGAGCGTAGCTTTGAGCCACAAGGTTAAGAGAAGTGGTCGTTCCGCGTGTAAATATGATTTCTTCCATCGCTCTTGCGTTTATAAATGTACGAACTTTTTCCCGCGCCCCTTCATATCCATCGGTCGCGCGCGTTCCGAGGGTATGAACACCGCGATGAACATTCGAGTTATACTCACGGTAATACCGCTCGATCGTTTCAATAACCTGCACAGGCTTTTGCGAAGTCGCGGCACTGTCGAGATAAACGAGCGGGTGACCGTTTACCTCCTGATTTAATATCGGGAACAGTTTGCGTATTTCTTTTGCATTCATTAGGATAACTTCCCTTCAATAATCGATAACAGCCGTTTCTGCATACCCTCAATAGGCAGATGGTCAAGTACCGGGGCAAGGAATCCGATAACGATGAGGCGTTCCGCTTCCCGGCGGCTAATCCCGCGCGACATTAAATAGAATACCTGCAGCGGATTCACCGGTCCTACGGAAGCCGCGTGGCCGGCCATGACGTCATCTTCATCGATGAGCAGAATCGGATTCGCGTCACCGCGCGCCCGCTCACCAATCATCAGAATGTTTTCCGCTTGCTGGCCGTTTGCCTTCTCGCAACCTTTTTTCATTTCGGTAATGCCGTTGAAGATAGCGGTGGATTCCTCACGCATTACACCGCGAGTCAGAACATTGCTCTCCGTATTTCTGCCGATATGGAGAACACGGGCCACAAAATTCTCCTTCTGGCTGCCAGATCCAACCGCAACGGACTTCAAATCAGTGGAAGAACCGTTTCCGTTAAGCAGGGTAGTCGTATTGGAGACCGTATTTCCGCTGTTCATGTCGCCTAACAGCCATTCAACCCGCGCATCCTTATCTGCCAACGCCCGCCGGTGTGTATAATCTGTTGTATTGGCGGATAAATCTCGAACCGATGAGTAGCGGATATTTGCCCCGTCCGCCGCAAAAATTTCTACCATGCTGTTAATGACGTTCGGTTTGGAAAACTCGGCACCGACCACATTTTCTACGATGGTTACTGAACTATTAACATCAGCCGCTATCAGAACATGCGGAAATACCGCTATCTCCTCTTCAGCCGCCCAGAAAATAACCTGAAGCGGTTCTTTGATTTCCACATTTTTCGGCACATAAACAAACACGCCGCCGCTCCATAACGCTTGGTGGAGCGCTGTAATTTTATGTTTTTCAAATCCACTCTGGAATAAGTATTTTTTAACAAGCTCCTCGTGTTCACGCACCGCCTGCGGCAGCGGCATAAACACCACACCCTGATGTTTCAGCGATGCTGAAACATCTGTGTACACACAAGTAGAATGCTTTTGGACAAGAAGGTTCCTGCTGGTCTCATGCAGAATATTTGTTAATGACTCCGGAAACGCATCAACAGAAGAAACCGGCGCTTCTTCTTTGAAAGGGATAAAATGGTCCACGTTCCACTTGTCAATTTTGGTCTTTACCAATTTAGGAAGCGGAAGCTGCTGGTATGCGGCAAGGCCTTCTTCACGAAGCTGTGTAAGCCACGCCGGCTCGCTGCTCTGTTTCGACAATTGAATAATGGTGTCCAAATCAAATTGCACATTGGCTTCTACGCTCATTACTTTCCCCCCTGCCTTACGCTTCCGCGCCCACTGTTTCGTCCTTAATGCCAAGTTCCTCTTTGACCCAATCATATCCGTTCGCTTCAAGCTTCTCAGCGAGTTCAGGCCCGCCGGATTTTACGATTCGGCCCTGCATCATAACGTGGACGAAGTCTGGTTTAATGTAGTTGAGCAGACGTTGATAGTGGGTAATCATAAGTACACCCATTTCAGGGCTGCGCAGTTCATTGACACCTTTTGCTACAACTTTTAACGCATCTATATCAAGGCCGGAGTCAATCTCATCAAGAATCGCAATCCGGGGCTTAAGAATCATCATTTGTAAAATTTCGTTACGCTTCTTCTCACCGCCTGAAAAACCTTCATTTACATAACGGTGGGAGAAGGATTCATCCATGTTTAAAAATTCCATTTGTTTATCCATTTGACGGATGAATTTAATAAGGGAAATATCTTTCCCTTCTTCCTGGCGGGCATTCAGTGCACTGCGCAGGAAATCTGCATTCGTTACCCCGCTAATTTCACTCGGGTACTGCATAGCAAGGAACAACCCTTTGCGAGCGCGCTCATCCACGTCCATATCGAGAAGGTCTTCATTATCGAACGTAACCGACCCTTCAGTAACTGTATATTTCGGGTGCCCCATTAAAGAGGAAGCGAGGGTGGATTTACCTGTTCCATTCGGTCCCATAATCGCGTGTACTTCGCCGCCCTTAATCTCAAGGTTAAGACCTGTAAGAATTTCCTTTTCATCAATGGATACGCGGAGATTTTCTATTTTTAAGTGTGGTGTTCCAGCCATAAATACATCCCTCCAAATGAACGTTTATACCTTAACTTAACATAAATGATGTAAAATTATGCTTTATTGCTTATTTCCATGTTATATAATATAGTATACCATAGTTGAAAATCAAGGAAAGACCTGTAAGCATATTTTTTAAACAAATTTGTATAAAAAGTTGCCTGTCTTCGCCTGCTAACGGCACACCCCACAATGTTTCCTATTCATAATCAATGTTTCCTCTTCATTATGATTGAGGAGGAAAGGCTGCTGCCCCTTTTTCCGCTCGCGAAGAAATAAACTTCGCCTTTCGGGCAAGTTTCAAGAGTTGTTTTTCCGAACCCCCCCGCATTTTGACATAGGTTGGCTCACCGTTTATTCCACGCATCTGAATCGACACACTGTCTCTTGCATATGTAACCCGGATAATATCTTTCGCGTTTATATTTACAAACGGGAAGCCTTGGGAAGCAAACCCGACAAAAATGCTTTTGCTATAAACAATAACATCTAAATCAGCTGTTTGTACCGCATCATTGTGAATCACTTCTTTGATTTTTCCCTCCCATAGCACGGCATCAAAAGACTCCGGCCCGATGGTTACTACGTTCTCTTCCTGTTCTTTGTAGCGCAAAAAAGAGAACCACGCAAAAATAAGCAACGACACAGAAATAGACATGGCAATCGCAATAAATATGAGGGTTTCTTTCACGATATATTCCTCGCTCACGGTTACATATATGTACCATCTTAGCACGTTTATCTTGTTCCATTGCCTCTGTCCACAATATTGTCACCTTTCGTATTCCATATAATTTAAGAAAAACCGGGCAAAAACCGCCCGGTCCTTTTTTGTTTAGAGAATATCCGATAGTCTGTACTTTATGCCATGTACTCCCTCATAATATTC
>NZ_AUMJ01000018.1 GCF_000430625.1 Aneurinibacillus terranovensis DSM 18919 | reverse complement strand
TCCGCAGTCGTTTTATGACTTAAGGGGCAGCCTCTTCAAATTTAGCTTTAGAGCATGTTGTTACCAGAACTTAAACCTCTCCCAGAATGATTTTTTCTTTACAGTTGTTTGTTCGGGTTTCGCGGGGTGAATCTTGCAGTATTCCGTCGGTTCTGTACCCGGGATAAAATACATAAGTTTTTGGTTGGGGCAGGCGTTCGTCGCCAGTTCCCCGCTGACCGGGTCAACATAGGCGGAAATGACGCCGGGCGGGATAGCAAACATTGTCTTTGGTTTGTCTTTCAGCGCTTGTCCCATAAAGTCGGCCCATATCGGCGCGGCAAGCCTTCCGTCATAAAACGGGTCGATTTTTCGGTTGTCATCGTAGCCGACCCACACGCTTGTAAGCAACTGAGGAGTAAAGCCGGTCAGCCAGGCATCATAATCGGTTGTTCCCGTTTTCCCGGCTACAGGCCTTTCAAGCATGTCGTATACCCGGTAGGCTGTCCCTCCGTTTGCAAAGACGCTCTCCATCATATGTGTGAGGATAAAAGCATTTTCCGGACTTACCACCTGCTGTGTATACGGTTGACTGTCAACCAGTACATTCCCGTCCCGGTCTACGATCTTTTGAACCGCAATCGGATCGACCCTTTTTCCCTGATTCGGCAGTACAGAGAAGGCCTGAACCATCTCAAGGGGGGTAACAGGATCGGTGCCGAGTGCAATAGAAGGAATAGGCTTGAAAGGAGATTGAATTCCCACCCGCTTAGCCATATTTACCATTTTATCGGGACCGATCGTCATATTGGTTTGCACGGCGTAAATGTTATCGGAACGGGCAATGGCCTGCTCCATATCAATATAGTCATAAGCATACTGGCCGCCAAAATTCCCTGGCATGTACGTCTGCTTATGATCTTTACCGAATGTAAAAACGGTCGGTTCGCTTTTTATTTTAGTAAGCGATGTAAACCCGTTCTCCAGGGCAGCCAGGTAAAGGATTGGCTTAATCGAAGAACCGGGCTGCCGGTGGGCCAGTGCGCGATTGAACTGTGTTTTCGCATAGTCTGTCCCCCCGACCATCGCGCGAATGTAACCGGTTTGCGGGTCCATTGAAATGAGCGCAGCTTGGAGCGGCCGGTTGGTCGGCATGTATTTTTTAATCGTGTTCTCGGCTTTTTGCTGAATATCCGGATCGAGCGTAGTATAAATTTTCAGCCCGCCGTGTTCCAGCGTATCCTTATCAATATGGTATTTTTCCATCACCATTTTCGCTACATAATCACGAAAATAGGGGGCGATTACGGTATCCCTTGTTTTGAGCGGGATAATATGAAGCGGCTGTAAGCGTGCCTCTTTCGCCTGCTGTGCGGTAATAAACTTTGTGTTTACCATTGCGGCAAGCACGAATCCCTGCCGTTCTTTGCACGCGTTCATATTCAGATGAGGCGAATAATATTTAGGGCCCTTGGGTAAACCGGCCAGCATGCTCGCTTCAGCCAGGGAAAGGTCGGATGCGTTTTTACCAAAGTAGGTTTTGGCTGCCGCCTGTATACCGTACGCCCCGTGCCCGTAATAGATTTGATTCATGTACAGCTCAAGCAACTGCGCCTTCGAATAGTTTAACTCCAGCTGCATCGTGAGGATTGCTTCCTTCCATTTTCGCGACCAGGTTTTGTCTTGGCTTAAGTAAAGATTCCGCGCAAGCTGCATCGTAATCGTACTTGCGCCTTCCAGTTTGGACATATGCCATATATCGGTTAAAGCAGCCCCTGCGATTCGCTTAAAGTCAAACCCGGTATGGGTATAAAATTTGCGGTCTTCAATCGCGACGGTGGCCTCTCGCGCATAGACAGGAATTTTACTCAGCGGGACAAACGTGCGATTTTCCCCTTTATACAGCGTGGCAATCACCTGGCCGCCGCTTCCGTACATCGTTGTCGTTTCGTTGATTGGCATAGGCGGAAGCGGCTGAGAACGCAAATAAAGAAGGAAAACACCAAAAAGAATGGCTGTTACCATAAAGGCAATAAGTCCGTATCGAAATGCTTTTTTTAAAATTTTGAACCAGCGTACAAGCTGATTTTCCTGAATAATTTCCATTGGGAAGACCCCCTACACTGCAACTAGAGCTATCATGTGCGCCAGCTTCTTCGGCTTGGCGCTAGCAAAAGTTTTCTTTAAAAGATAGTATGGGTTATTTTAGTAGAATCTATACGGATGATAGTCTCTAAGGAAGGAAAGAATAAAACAGGGCTCACAATGGGCCGTTCGAAAAGTAATCTTTGATTTTTAATGTGGGTCTTACTATAATTGAACATGGCTTGAAATATAATCGTTTCTTACAAAAGGAACAAGGAAGGGGACGAAAGATAATGGGTGGAATGTGGTACACGGAAAAACAAACGGATCATTTTGGAATCACAGTTGAAGTGAATAAAACTTTACATACAGAACAAACGGAATTTCAAAAGCTGGATATGGTGGAAACTCCGGAGTTTGGCAATATGCTCTTCCTCGACGGAATGGTGATGACGTCAGAGGTGGATGAATTTGTTTATCATGAAATGGTCGTTCACCCTGCACTGAATACGCACCCCAATCCCGAAAACGTACTCGTTGTTGGCGGTGGAGACGGCGGAGCGATTCGTGAGATACTTAAACATAAGAAAGTAAAGAAGGCAACCCTCGTTGAAATCGACGGAAAAGTTATCGAATACTCGAAAAAGTATCTCCCGAGCATTGCCGGCGAACTTGATAACCCGCGTGTAGAAGTAAAAGTGGATGACGGATTTATGCACATTGTAAAAAGTAAGAACCTGTACGATGTGATTATGGTGGATTCCACAGAACCGGTTGGTCCTGCAGCTCCCCTGTTTGAGCGCGGTTTCTACCAGGGGATTTATGAGGCGCTGAAGGACGATGGAATGTTTGTTGCGCAGACGGATAACCCGTGGTTTAAAGAGGATTTAATCCGCAAAGTCATGCACGATGTGAAGGAAATATTCCCAATCACGAAGCTTTACATTGCCAACATTCCCACGTATCCGAGCGGGATGTGGACCTTTACCCTTGGCTCGAAGAAATATGATCCGGAAGCGGTCGATTTGAATACGATTCCTGAGCTTGACACGAAATACTACACTCCGCGCCTTCACCATGCGGCATTTGTGCTTCCGAAATTTGTGGAAGATATGACGAAATAAGGAGCAGCACTACAATGACTATGCATTTTTTTAATCCGTCTTACAGCGGACACGCTTTTTTTGAAGCGCAGAGCACGTATGAAAATGCCCAGGCCGTGATCTATGGGATGCCGATGGACTGGACGACAAGCTTTCGTCCGGGCTCCCGTTTCGGCCCGACGCGCATACGGGAAGTGTCGATTAATTTGGAAGACTACAGCCCTTATGCGGACCGTGAATTGAAAGAAGTGGCGTATTTTGACGCGGGTGATATCCCGCTGCCGTTTGGAAGCGCTCATCGCAGCCTCGAAGAAATCGAAAGCTATGTGCGTAAAGTTGTGGCTGATGGTAAATTTCCCATCGGCCTTGGCGGAGAGCATCTCGTTAGCCTGGCGCCTATTAAGGTGATGGCGGAGAAATATCCGGATTTAGTGATTGTACACATTGATGCCCATACGGATTTGCGCCATGAAATGGAAGGAGAGCAGCTCTCCCACTCCGCAATCATCCGCCGTGCTCTCGATTACGTAAAGCCGGAGAATGTGTACCAGTTCGGTATCCGTTCCGGCCTGAAAGAGGAGTTCGATTACGCGCGTGACAATATGCACCTGTATAAATTCGAAGTGGTTGAGCCGTTGAAAAAGTGCCTCGATGAGTTAAAAGGCCGCCCGGTTTACGTTACATTTGACATTGATGCCGTTGACCCGGCATTTGCCCCGGGAACCGGAACAGCCGAGCCAGGCGGAATCACATCGGCTGAAGCCATTGAAGCGATTTATCTTCTGGCACAGCTTAACGTAGTCGGCTTTGACCTCGTCGAAGTCGCCCCCGTCCTCGACCAATCCGAACGCACGCAAATCCTCGCATCGAAATTGATTCGTGAAGTGATTTTAACGATGGTAAAGTAAGTATTTTTTCATGAGAAACGATGGACAAGTTCATGGAAGTGGACAAGTTATTTAAAAGCTGAGTAGACGCCGGCATACCGGCGTCTTTTTCCACTCTTAGTTGGGAGATGGGCTGAACGCTTTTTATTTTTTGTTTTTCTTTCTGCTACCGAGTGCCGCGCTGGCAGTGTACGCTTCTTGCAAAGAAAGAAGTAACAAAAATAAAAAACGTTTAGCCCAACTTCTTACTGGGTTTGCTAAAGTGCCCGGCACGATATAAAATGTAACTATTATAAAATGGATACCGCTAAAGAAAACTTGGCTAGCGCCAAGCCGCAGGCGCAGGTGATAGCCTTAGTTGCACTTATGCGTGTGAGAAAGGTTTACTTTCTCATACGCGAAAATAAGCAATGATTGAAACCAGGTGATAACTTGAAAAAATCCGTGGCTGAACGTGTTACGATTAGCATGGTGAGCACATTTCGGATTCGAATGGCTCCACCTGATATACATAAAATTCAGTATGAAGGCCAGCTGTACGCAACAGGAGACGGCTGGTATATTAAGTTTGTCGAGCCGGGAGAGGAAGGAACAACGAATACAACGTTGAAAATGAAAGAGGATGAAATTACCGTGATTCGTCACGGAGCCGTTACGATGCGCCATTCGTACCGAAAGGGCGTTAAAACGGCCGGTTCGTACATTGGCCCTGCAGGTGCCATGCATATGGAGACGGACACACGAGATGTTCGCTATAAAAACGATGAACAAGGATGGTTAAGCAGCTGTGCCTGGTCGTATGACCTTTATTTGAATGAGCAAAAAATAGGCCGATATGAACTGGAATGCTCCATTGCCAGGGAAGTAAACAAAATTTTACATTGAGGGGGGCTATACGATGAGTATAGTAGAACAGACCAAAAATAAAATCATCGAGGAAATCAAACAGGCCGTGGTCGCTTCCGGGATGGTAGAATCGGAACAAATCCCGGACTTCGTACTGGAGATACCGAAAGAAAAATCACACGGGGATTATGCGACGAATATTGCGATGCAGTTGACGCGCATTGCCCGGAAAAACCCCCGCCAGATTGCAGAGTCCATTGTCGGGCATTTAAATAAGGAGGCGGCCAGCGTCTCGAAAGTTGAAATTGCCGGTCCGGGCTTTATTAACTTCTATATGGACAATAGCTACTTAACCGGGGTCATTGGCCAGATTTTAGAGGCAGGAGAAACGTACGGGAAGACCAATGCCGGAGGCGGGAAAAAAGTACAGGTGGAGTTCGTGAGCGCGAATCCGACAGGCGACCTTCATCTTGGACATGCCCGCGGCGCCGCGTTTGGCGATGCCCTCTGTAATGTGCTCGATATGGCCGGCTATGATGTTTCCCGGGAATATTATATTAACGACGCGGGAAATCAGATCGTCAATCTGGCCCGCTCGATTGAAGCACGGTATTTTCAGGCGCTTGGCCGGGATATGGAGATGCCGGAAGATGGATATTTCGGCAAAGACATTATCGAATTCGGAAAAGAACTGGCTGAACGGCATGGGGACAAATACGCGAACATGAGTCCGGAAGAGAGGTTTGTTTTCTTCCGCAACTGGGGCAGGGACAAAGAATTAGAGAAAATAAAGAAAGACCTGGCCGATTTTCGGGTTTATTTTGATGATTGGTTTAGCGAAACGTCCCTTTATGAACAGGGCCTTGTCGAGCAAAGCGTAGAAGAATTACGGAAACGCGGCTACGTATATGAACAGGACGGAGCCACCTGGCTGCGATCCACTGAATTTGGCGATGATAAGGATCGGGTCCTCGTTAAGCAGGATGGAACGTACACGTATTTAACGCCTGATATCGCCTACCACGAAAATAAATTCAGCCGCGGATTTGAGCAGTTAATCAACATTTGGGGGGCAGACCACCATGGGTATATCCCGCGTATGAAAGCTGCGATGCAGTGTCTCGGCCATAATCCGGAACAGCTTGTCGTCCTTATCAACCAGATGGTAAGCCTGTACCAGGGCGGAGAAAAAGTAAAGATGTCCAAGCGGACCGGAAAAGCCGTTACGATGCGCGACCTGATGGAAGAAGTCGGAACCGACGCGACTAGGTATTTCTTCACGATGAGAAGCCAGGATGCGCACCTTGACTTTGATATGGATTTAGCCGTGTCCAAGTCGAATGAAAATCCTGTATTCTATGTGCAGTATGCGCATGCCCGTATCTGCAGTATTTTCCGCCAGGCAGAAGAACAGGGAATTACCTTTCAACCGGATAAAGGGGAGTTCATCCGTCTAACCAGTGAGAAAGAAGTTGACCTGCTTAAGCACCTCGGTGCCTTCCCGCAGGAAATCGCTGCTGCAGCGGAAATGCTGGCTCCACACCGGATTGTACGCTACGTGCACGAGCTTGCTTCCATGCTTCACAGCTTCTATAACGCCGAGCGTGTCATCACCGAAGATGAGGGATTGACCCAGGCGCGTCTCGCTCTGATGAAAGCCGTTCAAACGACACTGGCGAATGCGCTGCGGTTGCTTGGCGTCTCTGCCCCGCAGAAAATGTAATCAGCGGCTTTCGCTTTAACCTAACCAAGACACTCGAAATCAATTCGGGTGTCTTTATCATTCCTTTTTTCAAAAGATACAGAAGCAAAAAAGAGGTGGATATTTTTTTTACTGGCAGGAATCGAATAAAAGAGATAGAATATTCATTATGTAAGGGGTTATTTTTTATCCAGCACTTCTGACTGAATAGTCATTCACAATTTTCCGGAAGCGTGATATAATTATCTATACTATTCTTTATTATTAGGCTATTTATGCCCCTGCCAAGGAGATGAGAGAGAATGAACTTTTTGCCGCTGCTTAATCTGATTCTTTTCTTTGCGGTTGTCGGTTACGCGCTCTATCTGTTTGCACATCTTGTGTACAGCCGGGTCACTTTTATTAAACTCGGGAAGCCGGCCGATTTGCGTGAAGATGCCGGTAAACGTGTAAATGTATTTCTCACGAACGTTTTTGGACAGAAAAAATTATTAAAAGATTCCAAAAGCGGTGCCATGCACGTGGTTTTATTTTACGGCTTTCTACTCGTCCAATTCGGGGCGATTGACTTGATCTGGAAGGGGTTAAAACCGGGCTCTCACCTTCCATTTGGTTCGGCTTACCCGTATTTTCTTTTATTCCAGGAGATCGTCGTAGTGGCTATTCTTCTGGCGGTTTTCTATGCGTGGTATCGCCGGAATGTTGAAAAGCTGAAACGGCTGAAGCGCGGTTGGAAAGCCAACCTCGTTATCTGGCTTATCGGCATTCTTATGGTCAGCACGCTGTTTGCTGAAGCAATGGAAATCATCTGGCAGCATCCGGATCATATAGGGTTCCACTCGACCCAACCGATCGCTTCCAGCCTGGCCGCCGCTTTTTCTCCAATTGGCTCGGCAGCCGCTGCCGGTGTGTTCTACTTTTTCTGGTGGGTGCATCTGCTTACGCTCCTATTCTTCCTTGTGTATGTACCACAGGGCAAGCATGCGCATTTGATCTTCGCACCGTACAATTGGCTGATGAAAGATAAATCGCGCCCGGTCGGCCGCCTCAGCACGATCGATTTCGAAAAGCTGGAAGAGGAAGGGGCAGAAGAGTTCGGCGTTGGACGGATTGAGCATTTTACGCAAACGCAGTTGATTGACCTGTACGCCTGTGTGGAGTGCGGGCGCTGTACAAGTATGTGTCCGGCTGCGGGCACGGGAAAAACTCTCTCGCCAATGGACTTAATTGTGAAAATGCGTGATCATTTAACGGAAAAAGGGGCGGCCATTACGTCGCGTACCCCATGGATGCCTGCGTTTGCCTTTAAAAATACGACAGGCAACCTGCTGGCGATGCAGGCGGCGGGGGCAGCGTCGGAAGTAGCCGCTGCAACCGAGGGGTCTGCGGCGTTAGCGATCGACTATAATGTGGAACTCATTGGGGATGTCATCACGGAGGAGGAACTGTGGGCCTGCACAACCTGCCGCAACTGTGAAGACCAGTGCCCGGTTGCGAACGAGCATGTGGGCCATATTATCGACATGCGCCGCTATCTTGTGATGACCCAGGGCCAAATGCCTTCGGACGCGCAGCGGGCCTTAAGCAACATTGAGCGCCAGAGTAACCCGTGGGGCATTAACCGGAAGGACCGGATTAAGTGGCGGGAAGGAATGGAAGAGCTTGTTCCTACCGTGAAGGAAACCGAGGACTTTGAATATCTGTTCTTCGTCGGTTCTATGGGGTCCTTTGACAACCGGACCATCAAAATTACCCAATCGTTCGTGCGCGTCATGCATAAAGCCGGCATTACATTTGCTATTCTCGGCAATGAGGAGAAGAACTCCGGGGACACCGCCCGCCGTCTCGGAAACGAAATGCTGTTCCAGGAGCTGGCGATGGAAAATATCGCAAACTTCCAGAAATACGGCGTGACCAAAATTGTCACGATGGATCCGCACGCGTTTAATACCTTTAAAAATGAGTATCCGGTTTTTGGTCTGGAAGGGGTAGAGGTTTACCACCATACTGAACTGCTTGCCAAATGGATTGAGGAAGGCCGCCTCCAGCCGGTACATGAGGTCAAGGAACGCGTGACATATCATGATTCGTGCTATTTGGGACGTTACAATGAAATATATGATGCCCCCCGCCGGATTCTTTCCGCAATACCTGGTATGAACATTGTAGAGATGGAACGCTCCGGCTGCGACAGCATGTGCTGTGGCGCCGGCGGTGGAATGATGTGGCAGGAGGAACACCAGGGTACCCGCGTGAATATCGCCCGAACAGAGCAAGCGCTTGAAGTGAATCCGACGACGATTGGCAGCGCGTGCCCGTACTGCTTGACGATGCTGTCAGATGGCACCAAAGCCAAAGAAGTCGATGAACAGGTAAAAACTCTGGATATGGTCGAAATTTTAGAAAAATCCCTCTAAATTGTACTATCGCATTTGATTGAAGGTTGATAAAATAGAAGTGAAAACAGCATAGCCCGGTAGATTTATGCCGGGTTTTTTTATCACTACAAACTGACCGAGCAATCGCTCGGCATATCCTTCTCATCTTAAGGAGGCCAATATATGACCAGGAAGTCAGTAATTGTCAGCTTTGCAAGAACTCCGTTCGCGAAGTTCGGAGGCGCTTTAAAAACTCTGCAGGCAGTTGATCTTGGTGGGATTGTAATTAAAGAGGCTGTTCGGCGCGCAGGAATTTCTCCGGAAATGGTTGAGGAAGTCATCATGGGAATGGTTCTCCAGGCGGGAGCGAAACAAATTCCTTCACGGCAGGCGGCCCGCAAAGCGGGTTTACCGTGGGAAGTGCAGACGGAAACCATCAATAAAGTGTGCGCTTCAGGGATGCGCAGTGTCACGCTTGCTGACCAGATTATCCGGGCAGGTGACGCAGATATCATTGTTGCCGGTGGAATGGAGAGCATGAGCAATGCCCCTTATCTCCTGCCAAACGTCCGTTGGGGAATGAGAATGGGGGATGGGAAGGCAGTCGATGCGATGCTCAATGACGGATTAACGGATGCGTATGACGGGCAGCACATGGCCGTTCATGGCAGCAATGTGGCAGCTGAATATCAGATTTCCCGCCAGGCACAGGACGAGTGGGCGTTACGCAGCCAGCAGCGGGCGCTGGAAGCAATAAAACAAGGAAAGTTCAAAGATGAAATTATCCCGGTGGAAGTGCCGCAGCGCAAGGGGGAGCCTGCGATCGTGGATACGGATGAAGCGCCCCGGGAGACAACGCTGGAACAGCTCGCAAAGCTGGCCCCGGTCTTTACTAAAGACGGGTCGATTACCGCGGGGAATGCCCCGGGAGTAAACGACGGCGCCGGCGCCTTGGTTGTCATGTCGGAAGATAAAGCCCGGGGGCTTGGTCTTAAGCCGCTGGCCACGATACACGGCCATGCCGCTGTCGGGCAGGAAGCCCCGTACATTGCGACAACACCAGGGCTTGCCATTAATAAATTGCTTAAGAAAACGGGTCGTTTACTCGAAGAGATTGACCTGTTTGAAGTGAATGAAGCGTTTGCCGCGGTTACGCTGACGAGCGGAGAAATTGTCGGTTGGGATCCGGAGAAGGTCAACGTCAACGGAGGAGCCATCGCCCTTGGTCATCCGATCGGTGCCAGCGGTGCGCGTATTACCATGACACTAATTAGCGAACTTCGCCGGCGTGGCGGCGGGTTGGGAGTAGCAGCGATTTGCTCCGGTGCTGCGCAGGGCGACGCGATTTTGCTTGAGGTTCATGCATAACACGGTCACTGCGTATGAATTAGAAAAACAGCTTTTTTAAATAAAAAGGAGAGTGGGGAGAACATGGAAATTAAAAAATTGATGGTAATTGGCGCAGGACAGATGGGATCGGGAATTGCGCAGGTGGCGGCCCAGGCAGGCCTTGAGGTTGTTTTGCATGATTTGAAACCGGAGTTTGTTGACCGGGGATTGAGTGTCATCACCAAAAACCTCAGCCGGGATGTCGAGAAGGGGCGGAAAACGGATGAGGAAATGCAGGCGGTTTTAAGCCGGATTCAGCCGTCAACAGATATCGAGCACGCCAAAGAGGTTGATATCGTCGTAGAAGCTGCGATTGAGAATATGGAAGTTAAATCGAAACTTTTCAGGCAGTTGGATGAGCTTGCCCCTGCCCATGCGATTCTTGCCAGCAACACTTCGTCTCTGCCCATTACAGAAATTGCGGCGGTCACCGGGCGTCCGGAGCAAGTCATCGGCATGCACTTTATGAACCCGGTTCCTGTTATGAAGTTAATCGAAGTGATTCGCGGATTGGCGACCTCGGATGAAACATACCAAGCGGTAGCCGCGCTGTCGGAGAAAATGAACAAAACAGCGGTGGAGGTTAATGATTTCCCAGGTTTTGTATCTAACCGCATCCTTTTGCCAATGATTAATGAAGCGATTTACTGTGTCTACGAAGGTGTGGCTACACCTGAAGCCATCGATGAAGTGATGAAGCTTGGGATGAACCACCCGATGGGTCCGCTTACGCTGGCTGATTTTATCGGCCTGGATACATGCCTTTACATCATGGAGATCCTTCATGAAGGGTTGGGAGACTCGAAATACCGCCCTTGCCCGCTGCTTCGTAAATATGTGAAAGCCGGCTGGCTCGGCCGTAAATCCGGTCGCGGCTTCTATCAGTATAACTAAAGAAAAAGAATAAACCCTTACCTTTTACAAGGAAGCACCATGAATACAAGCAGGGGGGGAAACCATGCAGCTTTTTTTAACCGAAGAACAGGAAATGATGCGAAAAATGGTGCGTGATTTCGCTCAGAAGGAAATTGCACCGCAGATTGAAAAAATGGAGGAAACCGATGAATACCCGCTTGAACTCATTCGAAAGATGGGAACATACGGGCTGATGGGAATCCCGATTCCCGAAGAATTGGGCGGGTCTGGGGCCGATTTTATCTCCTACATCTTGGCGATTAATGAAATTTCCAAGGTGAGCCCTACGGTCGGAGTGATTCTTTCTGTTCACACTTCCATTGTGACAAATCCTATTGTCTATTTTGGCTCAGAAGAACAAAAGAAGAAGTATGTACCGAGGCTTGCTGCTGGTGAATACATTGGGGCTTTTGCCCTGACAGAAGCCAATGCCGGATCGGATGCGGGCCGCATTCGGACATCTGCCGTAAAAAAAGGGGATAAATACATTCTCAACGGTTCCAAAATTTTCATTACAAACGGCGGAGCGGCCGATGTGTATCTTACGTTCGCCGTCACAGATTCTTCAAAAGGAATTAAAGGGATATCCGCTTTCCTTGTCGAAAAAAATACACCAGGTTTTTCCGTTGGAAAGAAAGAAAAGAAAATGGGGCTCCACGGATCAAACACAACAGAACTCATTTTTGATAACGCGGAAGTGCCGGCCGATAATTTGATGGGGGCAGAAGGTGAGGGTTTTACGATCGCGATGGCCAATCTTGATGTCGGTCGCATTGGAATTGGGGCACAGGCTCTTGGAATTGCGGAGGGCGCTCTCGCTCATGCGATTGCCTATGCAAAAGAACGGCATCAGTTTGGTAAACCCATTGCCAGCCAGCAGGCAATTGCCTTCAAGCTGGCCGATATGGCAGCCCAGACGGAAGCGGCAAGGCTTCTTCTATATCGGGCGGCCGATTTGCGCAACCGCGGGGAAAAATGCGGGATGCAGGCTTCAATGGCCAAGCGCTTTGCTTCGGATACGGCGATGAAAGTAGCAACCGAAGCGATCCAGGTATTCGGAGGATATGGCTATACGCGGGATTACCCGGTTGAAAGGTTTTTTCGCGATGCCAAGGTGACGCAAATCTATGAGGGAACGAATGAAATTCAACGTATAGTAATTACCAAGCATCTTCTTCAATAATATATAAGTTCAATAATATATAAAACAGGAGTGGAGAACATGGATTTCAGATTATCAGAAGAGCATGAAATGATGCGTAAAATGGTGCGCGATTTTGCCGAGAATGAACTGGCCCCGAAAGCTGCTGAACGCGATGAGGAAGAACGGTTTGATATGGAAGTCTTTTATAAGATGGCGGAACTCGGCCTCACAGGAATTCCCTGGGATGAAAAATACGGCGGTGCAGGCTTTGATTTCTTAAGCTACGTCATCACCGTAGAGGAGCTGTCCCGCGTTGATGCTTCGGTAGGCGTGACGCTGTCCGCCCATACATCGCTCGGCTGCTGGCCAATTTATAAATTTGGCACGGAAGAACAAAAGCAGAAATACCTGCGCCCAATGGCGGAAGGCAAAATGATGGGAGCTTACTGCCTGACAGAACCCGGTTCCGGTTCCGATGCGGCTGGAATGAAAACTGTGGCCAAACGGGATGGCGATTCTTACATCCTCAATGGAAGCAAAATTTTTATTACAAACGGAGGGCTTGCTGACGTATATATTGTTTTCGCCGCAACCGCCCCGGAATTAAAGCATAAAGGACAGACGGCATTTATTGTCACGAAGGATATGCCTGGCTTTAAAGTCGGCAAAAAAGAGAAGAAACTTGGGATTCGTTCCTCTGCGACCACGGAAATCATTTTTGAAGATTGCAGGGTTCCGGCAGAGAATGTGCTTGGGGAAGAAGGGCAGGGCTTTAAAATTGCGATGATGACGCTTGACGGCGGACGCAATGGAATTGCAGCTCAGGCGGTAGGCATTGCCGACGGAGCACTCACTCATGCGGTTGCTTATGCAAAGGAACGCCATCAATTTGGCAAGCCTATTGCCTCGCAGCAGGCGATTGCCTTTAAATTAGCAGATATGGCAACAAAGGTGGAGGCAGCGCGCCTGCTCACATATCAGGCTGCGGTTTTAGAAGACCAGAAACTGTCGTACGGAAAAGCCTCAGCCATGGCTAAACTTTTCGCCGGGGATACTGCAATGGAAGTAACAACCGAGGCTGTCCAGGTATTCGGCGGGTACGGATATACACGCGAATACCCGGTAGAACGGTTTATGCGCGATGCGAAAATTACACAGATCTATGAAGGAACAAACGAAATTCAGCGCCTTGTCATTTCCGGGTATCTTTTGAAAGACTAAGTGCTCATTGGTGAGGGAACTTTCTGACAAGTGTTGTTTCACTGATCCTTTCCATGTATAATAAGGAGAAAGAAGAGGCAGTTCTTGCCTTTTCTTTTTCCATGATGTATGACCGAACGCTCGGTCGTTGAAATGAAAGGAGTCGCAGGATGACACAGCAAAAAAAATCCATTCCATCAATGGTGAAAGACCCTAAACTTATCGAGAAGCGGCGCGAACAAATTGTAGAAGCGGCCGTCGGTTTGTTTATCTCAAAGGGCTTTCATAAAACGACCACCAGAGAAATATCCCGTGCATCCGGCTTCAGTATTGGAACGCTATATGAATATATTGAATCAAAGGAAGACGTGCTCTATCTTGTATGCGACGCAATTCACCAGGAAGTAGAGAAACGGCTGAAGGAAGTGCTCGTGGATGCGACCAGCGGTGTGGAGAAGCTGCGCAGCGCCATTAAAGGTTTCTATCACGTAATGGATGAGATGCAGGATCGGGTCCTGCTGATATACCAGGAAATCAAGTCACTGCCTAAAGAACCGATGCGTTACGTTCTGGGCAAAGAAGAAGAAATTACAGCTATTTTTGAGGAAATACTGGAACACGGCATGCAGGACGGTTCGTTGAAAATTGAGCAAAGCGCCGTCAAACTGATGGCCCACAATATTGTCGTGCTTGGCGAGATGTGGACATTCCGCCGCTGGAGTCTGCAAAAACATTACACGCTTGAACAATATATTAACATTCAAACGTCTTTGATCTTAGGTGAACTAACAACGAATTAGCGAGTGAGTCAGCCCATGCGACTAACGGGTTACGAGTACAGGTTGAGTTTTTACTAAGGGCAAGAGGGGGAACCGGCATGGAAACAGCTATTTATCGTCCGAAGCATAATGTTCGTTTTGTTACAGCAGCCAGTTTATTTGATGGGCATGATGCAACGATTAATATCATGCGCCGAATTTTACAGGCTTCCGGTGTGGAGGTCATCCATCTGGGACACAACCGTTCCGTAGAGGACATCGTCAATGCGGCGGTGCAGGAGGATGTTCAGGGAATCGCGATCACTTCTTATCAGGGAGGACACGTTGAATTCTTTAAATATATTATCGATCTTTTAAAAGAAAAGGGAGCCTCCCATATCAAAGTTTTCGGCGGCGGCGGCGGTGTAATTGTGCCGGCTGAAATCCGTGAACTCCATGAATATGGTGTATCTCGTATTTTCTCACCGGATGACGGGCGTAAAATGGGGCTGCAGGGAATGATTAATTTGATGATTGAGCAGACCGACTACCCGACAAAAAAAGAAGTAGAAAGAGAAATTCGTGAATTAAGCGTGCAGAATTGGAATGCGGTTGCCCATATGATTACACTGGCAGAAGATAACGTGGAAAACCAGAATAAAGAGGCCGCTTCCGCTCTGGAACAAATTGATTCCCAGGCAAACAATGTGCCGGTTCTTGGCATTACCGGGACAGGGGGAGCGGGAAAAAGCTCGCTGACAGATGAACTGGTACGTCGCTATCTACAGCAGTATCCGGAAAAAACGATTGCCATTCTTTCTGTCGACCCTTCCAAGCAAAAAACCGGCGGCGCTCTGTTGGGGGATAGAATTCGCATGAATTCGATCAACTCTCCGCGCGTGTACATGCGTTCACTGGCTACCCGTAATTCCCACAGTGAATTAAGCCAAGCGATCGGTGATGCCATCCGCATTGTCAAAGCGGCAGGCTATGATTTTATTGTGGTTGAAACGTCAGGGATCGGACAGGGCGACGCGCAAATTATGGATGTGTGCGATTGCGCGATGTACGTGATGACGAGTGAGTTCGGCGCGGCCACGCAGCTTGAAAAAATCGACATGATTGATTACGCGGATATTATTGCGATTAATAAATTTGACCGCCGTGGTTCGGAAGACGCGCTGCGCGATGTGAAGAAGCAGTGGAAGCGCAGCCGTACGTTATTTGAGGTAAATGATGAAGACGTTCCGGTATACGGGACGATCGCCAGTCAGTTTAATGACCCGGGAACCGACGTGCTGTTTGTGAATTTGATGAGAATTGTTGGGGAGAAAACGGGACAGGAATGGAAGGCATCACTTGAAGTTTCCCACCTGCCAAAATCGAAGAAGAACTACATTATTCCGGCTGAACGGGTTCACTATCTCGCTGAAATCGTAAGCACGGTGCGCGATTACAAACGCATGACCGAACAGCAGGTAGCGGTTGCCCGGAAATTGTTCCAGTTAAAAGGCGCGAAAGAAGAATTCGTAAAACAGCAGGGGGAACTTGCCGGCGAATTAATGCGGGAAATCGACAAGTGCATCGATTACTATGAGGGCAAACTTCACCCGGAAAGCAAAAAAATACTGGAAAACTGGCAGTCGATTAAAGAGGCATACCGCCGCGATCAATTCATCACTAAAGTCCGCGATAAAGAAATCAAAACGGATCTGTTTACAACGTCGTTATCCGGAACCAGAATTCCAAAGGTATCGCTGCCTAAATTCGAAGACTGGGGCGAGATTCTCCGCTGGTCTATGGAAGAGAACTTGCCGGGTTATTTCCCCTTTACTGCCGGCGTATTTCCGTTTAAGCGGGATGGGGAGGATCCGAAACGCCAGTTTGCGGGGGAAGGAACCCCGGAGCGTACGAATCGCCGCTTCCACTACCTTTCCAAAGATGATGCCGCGAAGCGCTTAAGCACGGCGTTTGACAGTGTGACGCTGTACGGGGAAGATCCGGATTACCGCCCGGACATTTACGGGAAAATCGGGAACAGCGGGGTAAGCATATGCACCCTGGAGGATATGAATAAGCTGTACGCAGGATTTGACCTGTGCCATCCTTCTACCTCGGTTTCCATGACCATTAACGGACCGGCCCCTATTATTCTTGCGATGTATATGAACACGGCGATTCAGCAGCAGCTCGATAAATTTGCCGCGGAAAACGGGCGCCAGCCGAATGCCGAAGAGACGGCGAACGTTCGGGCAACAACGTTAAAGAATGTGCGCGGTACGGTACAGGCTGACATTTTAAAAGAAGACCAGGGGCAGAATACGTGTATTTTTTCAACGGAGTTCGCCCTGAAAATGATGGGGGATATCCAGCAATACTTTATTGACAATATGGTTCGCAATTACTATTCGGTTAGTATTTCCGGGTACCATATTGCGGAAGCCGGCGCCAACCCGATATCTCAATTGGCCTTTACGCTGGCCAACGGGTTTACGTATGTCGAATATTATTTAAGTCGCGGGATGCATATCGATGATTTCGCACCAAACCTGTCATTTTTCTTCAGCAACGGTCTGGACCCCGAATATTCGGTGCTTGGCCGGGTTGCACGCCGCATCTGGTCGACGGTGATAAGGAACAAGTATCAGGGAAATGAACGGAGCCAGAAGCTGAAATACCACATCCAGACGTCCGGGCGGTCCCTGCACGCGCAGGAGATGGACTTTAACGACATCCGCACTACGCTGCAGGCGTTGATGGCTATTTATGATAACTGCAATTCACTGCACACGAACGCATACGATGAAGCGATTACGACCCCGACGGAGAATTCCGTTCGCCGTGCGATGGCGATTCAGATGATTATTACCAAAGAACTGGGCCTCGCCAAAAATGAAAATTCACTGCAGGGTTCCTTTATTATCGAAGAGCTTACGGATCTTGTGGAAGAGGCGGTTCTTGCCGAATTCCAGCGCATCAGTGACCGCGGAGGCGTGCTCGGAGCGATGGAGACGCAGTACCAGCGCAGTAAAATTCAAGAAGAGTCGCTGTATTATGAAACGAAAAAGCATAATGGTGAGCTTCCTATCGTCGGTGTTAACACGTTCATCAACCCGAACGCGGACGAAGCCGATTATGAAATTGAACTGGCCCGCGCGACAGAAGAAGAAAAAATCCAGCAGATTAACAACCTGCGTGCCTTCCAGGAAATACACAAAGAAGAGGCGCCTGCTGCGCTCAAACGCTTAAAAGAAGTAGCCCGCAGCAACGGCAACATCTTTGCCGAGCTCATGGAAACCGTCAAAGTCGCCAGCCTCGGCCAAATCACAGGCGCTCTCTATGAAGTGGGCGGCCAGTATCGCCGCAACATGTAATACGTGGAGTGAAATGCACCATTTTTATTTTTGCAAAATCTTCCCTTGCAAGGAAGCGGGAATGCATTGCCTCGGGTATTCCCGCTTCTCGTTTTTTTCTTCTGATAAGTTCCTCCTGCATGTGTATATTATATTCATTCACAGTGTATTATCTAATAGAACTAAGCACAGGTGTCCGGACGTCCAGCATCCCAAAGGAAACGTTCGCGGATGCATCGAAATCCGTTTATTTTTGCTTTTTCCCGCTACCCGGTGCTTGCTTTTCGCCTGCGTTTGTGTATACAATAAGAAATACTGGCTAATACTGCTTATTCGTTTAGTACATCTATCTGAGAGAAGGGAAGTGCCGAGGTTGAGCAATGCATTAAACCTTGAACCGGAAAAGGTAAGAGAAATGGCGATGGTGGACCTTTCTTATAACATCTTAGCGCAAGCCAAGAAGCCATATTACTACCGTGACCTTTACAAAGAGCTCACTGATTTAAAAAACTTGTCAGACCAGGAAGCGATGGATTTGATCGCTCAGGTATATACTGAAATCAACCTTGATGGACGTTTCATCTGTTTAGGGGAAAACCTCTGGGGATTGAAGCGCTGGTATCTTGTAGAAACCCAGGAGGAATCGGCTGAGGGTGCCCTCCGCGGCAAATTCGTTCTCGATGACGATGATGACGACTACGATGATGAAGAGGACGAAGTACCGGATTACGATTCAATTCTGGTCGGCACGAACGATGACGACACGGATGACCAAGACATAGAAGCCGATCCGGATTCTTTCGATGATGATGAAGTGGATGAGACCGACGAAGAATTTGAGGATGAAGAGGAAGAAGAAATAGATGCAGAGGAAGACGAGGACCTCGATTAACGATCATCTTGACATAGAATAGATGGAACGATAAAATACGTTTTGGGCTTTAAAAGTTATGAACGAACCAAAACAAAAGTGCCCCTTTCCGAACATTCGGCTAGGGATAACTTTTGTTTTTTTTATTGTTGCTTTTCATAGAGAATATGGTTTTGGGAAAAGTATTTAATGGGTGAAGAAAGAGGGGTTAATAGCATGGCAAAGTATATTTTCGTTACCGGTGGGGTTGTATCTTCTTTAGGAAAAGGGATTACAGCCGCTTCCCTTGGCCGGTTATTAAAAAATCGCGGCCTTAAGGTCACCATCCAAAAGTTCGATCCGTACATCAACGTCGATCCGGGAACGATGAGTCCTTATCAGCATGGAGAAGTGTTCGTAACGGAAGACGGTGCGGAAACGGATTTAGACTTGGGGCATTATGAACGGTTTATCGATATTAACCTGAACTCCAACAGCAACGTAACAACGGGTAAAATATATTCCTCCGTTATTACGAAAGAGCGGCGCGGTGACTACCTTGGCGGTACGGTGCAGGTCATTCCCCACATCACCAATGAAATTAAGGAACGTGTTTTTCGGGCAGGACGTGAAAATAACCCGGATGTGGTCATCACGGAAATCGGAGGTACGGTAGGGGATATAGAAAGCCTTCCGTTTCTTGAAGCCATCCGCCAGATTAAAAGCGATGTTGGCCGGGAAAATGTCATGTACATCCACTGTACGTTAATTCCTTATCTCTCTGCTGCAGGCGAATTAAAAACAAAGCCGACCCAGCACAGTGTGAAAGAATTGCGCAGTCTCGGCATCCAGCCAAATGTAATTGTATGCCGGACGGAAAAGCCCATATCACAGGATATGAAGGATAAAATCGCTTTATTCTGCGACATTGATCCGAAAGCAGTGATCGAAGGGGCCGACGCGGTTACACTTTATGAAGTACCCCTTATGCTGAAAGAACAGGGATTGGATGATTATGTATGCAAACACCTGAATCTTCGTTGCCCTGAAGCGGATATGACCGAGTGGAAGCAGCTTGTTCATAAGGTGCAGAATCTGTCCGGAAAGACGACAATTGCCATTGTCGGGAAATATGTATCCCTGCACGACGCTTATTTAAGCGTGGCGGAAGCCTTGTATCATGCGGGTTATGAAAACGATTCGGATGTAGAGATTAAATGGGTCAATGCTGAAGAAATAGATGAAAGCAACGTCGCTGAACTCCTCGGCTCGGTGAACGGTATTCTCGTACCCGGCGGCTTTGGCGACCGCGGTGTAGAGGGAAAAATCACTGCGACGAAATATGCGCGGGAAAACAAAATCCCTTTCCTTGGAATTTGTCTTGGCATGCAGGTCGCGGTTATTGAATTTGCCCGTCACATTCTTGGCAAATCTGATGCGAACAGCTCAGAAATTAATCCGGCGACACAGAATCCTGTCATTGACCTTCTGCCGGATCAAAAGGATGTTGAAAATCTTGGAGGCACGATGCGTCTCGGCCTGTATCCTTGCAAATTGGAGAAAGATAGCCTCGTCTATCACTCCTATAACCAGGAACTTGTATATGAGCGCCATCGTCATCGTTACGAATTCAACAATGAATACCGTAAAGAAATGAATGAGGCGGGCTTGAAGTTTAGCGGCACATCACCGGACGGACGCCTTGTTGAAATCATTGAGCTGTCCGATCATCCATGGTTTGTAGCCAGCCAGTTCCACCCCGAATTTGCCTCCAGGCCAAATCGCCCGCAGCCGTTATTCCGGGATTTTGTCAAAGCAGCTATTCAAAATAATAAATAAAAACACCAACATGGCTCATAGGCCGGTGAGGCGCTCCATCAAGGGGCGAACCGGTCCTTGAGTCATTTTTTATGCATAAAATAAGCAGGAATTAAAAGTATGGGAAGCGAATCATACAGGAATAAACGATATGGCGGTGTACAAATTCGCGGAGAAAAGTGGGGGATTATTATGGCGGACAAGAAAGTGTTGATTGTTGATGATCAATACGGGATTCGTGTTTTGCTGTTTGAAGTGTTTGGTAAAGAGGGGTATCAAACATTTCAAGCGGCGAATGGAAAACAGGCGTTAGACGTGGTCATGACTGAATCGCCCGACCTTGTTATTCTTGATATGAAAATTCCTGGGATGGACGGTTTGGAAATACTAAAAGAAATTAAAAAAATAAATCAAACGATTAAAGTGATCATGATGACGGCTTACGGGGAACTGGATATGATTAAGGAAGCCACGGACTTGGGGGCTATCACACATTTCACAAAACCGTTTGATATTGACGAACTCCGCATCGCAGTTGAGAAGCAACTCGCATGCTAATTCTTTGTTGTGTTATAATAATACCGACGTTAGACAGAGACAGAAGGAGGATCATTACATATGCCATTAGTTTCGATGACAGAGATGTTGAACAAGGCAGTGCAAGGTAAGTACGCGGTAGGCCAGTTTAATTTAAACAACCTGGAATTTACCCAGGCGATTCTTCAGGCGGCCCAGGAAGAAAATGCTCCTGTTATTCTTGGTGTTAGTGAAGGTGCAGCACGCTATATGGGCGGATTTAAGCTCGTTGTAGGTATGGTAAAGGCATTAATGGAGGAATATAAAGTTACCGTTCCCGTTGCCATTCACCTTGATCATGGTTCTTCCTTTGAAAAATGTGTGGAAGCCATGTATGCAGGGTTTACTTCCGTTATGATTGACGGTTCTCATCATCCTTTGGATGAGAATATTGCCCTCACTAAAAAGGTTGTAGATGTTGCCCATACGTTGGGAATTTCTGTAGAAGCGGAACTTGGCCGCATTGGTGGTCAGGAAGACGACCTTGTTGTAAACGATGCGGATGCTATGTATGCTATTCCTTCTGAATGCGACCGGCTGGTGCGTGAAACGGGTGTGGATTGCTTTGCTCCTGCGCTTGGCTCTGTGCACGGTCCTTACAAAGGTGAGCCAAAGCTTGGTTTTGGCCGGATGGAAGAAGTTATGAAGTTAACAGGTGTGCCGCTTGTTCTTCATGGTGGTACAGGTATTCCAACCCATGACATCAAAAAAGCAATTTCATTGGGAACGGCTAAAATCAATGTAAATACGGAAAACCAGATTACTTCTGCCGAAACGGTTCGGAAAGTACTCGCGGAGAATCCAAATGTTTATGACCCGCGCAAATACTTGGGACCTGCCCGTGAGACCATTAAGGAAACGGTGAAAGGCAAAATCCGAGAATTCGGCAGCAGCAACCAGGCTTAGTCAAACTGAATTTCAATCAAAAGGAGTGTGCCATGAAGTTCTTTATTGATACTGCGAATGTTGAAGAAATTCGTGCCGTTAATGAATGGGGGGTGCTTGCCGGCGTAACAACGAACCCATCCCTTGTGGCAAAGGAAGGCAGGGATTTCGAGGAGACACTTAAAGAAATTATTGATATTGTCGACGGTCCAATCAGTGCCGAAGTAATCAGTACCGAGGCGGAAGGCATGATTGAAGAAGGAGAGCGCCTTTCCTCTCTTTCGAAAAATATTGTCATTAAAGTACCGATGACCGTTGAAGGATTGAAGGCGGTAAAATATTTCACCAAGAAAAAAATCAAAACAAATGTAACTCTTGTTTTCTCGGCTACACAGGCACTTCTCGCCGCACGCGCAGGCGCTACCTATGTATCACCTTTCCTGGGCCGACTTGATGACATTGCTCAGAATGGTTTGGCGTTAATCGCTGATATTTCTGAGATTTTTGCGATGCATGACATCGAAACGGAAATCATCTCCGCAAGTGTTCGGCACCCGCTGCATGTTGTGGAATGTGCGAAACAGGGCGCGCATATCGCAACGATCCCATATAAAATATTCCAACAGATGGTTAAACATCCGTTAACGGATAGTGGAATTGAACGTTTTCTTGCTGATTGGGAAAACGCCCAGAAAAAATAAAGAAGGAGAAGCACCTTTTCAAAATTGATGAGAAAAGGTGCTTTTTCCGATGAGTTAGGAGAATCCATCCATGGAGAAACTCTATATTAAAGGTGGACAGAGATTACAGGGGAATGTTCAAGTCAGCGGGGCTAAGAACAGTGCTGTAGCATTAATACCTGCCGCTATTCTTTCCGAATCTGAAGTGATCCTCGATAATTTGCCTGAAATCAGCGATGTCCGTATCTATGGAGAAATTCTGGAAGAGTTAGGTGCAGTAGTCAGCTTCACCGGGGAGACGATGCGCATCAATGCCAGCAGCATGCAGAGCAAACCGATGCCGAACGGCAGAGTCAAACATTTGCGCGCGTCCTATTATTTAATGGGTGCGATGCTTGGTCGCTTTGGCGAAGCGATCATAGGAATGCCCGGCGGATGCAACCTTGGTCCGCGTCCTATCGATCAGCATATAAAAGGGTTTGAAGCGCTGGGCGCTGTGATTGTGCACGAACGCGGTTCATTACATATTCGGGGAAACCAGCTGGTAGGTACGAAAATTTATCTGGATGTTGTAAGTGTTGGAGCCACTATTAATATTATGCTCGCTGCCTCCATGGCAAAAGGAACGACCGTAATAGAAAATGCTGCGAAAGAACCGGAAATTATCGATGTGGCTACCTTATTGAATGCGATGGGCGCCGATATCAAAGGGGCCGGTACAGACGTGATTCGCATCAAGGGGGTAAGCCGTCTTGGCCAATGCCGTCATTCTATCATTCCTGACCGAATTGAGGCGGGAACGTATATGATAGCTGCAGCGGCCACCCGGGGAGATGTAGTAATTAATAATGTAATTCCGCGTCATCTTGAATCTCTGACAGCAAAGCTGCGAGAAATGAATGTTGTGGTAGAAGAAGCGGATGATGCCGTGCATGTCGTAGGAGCTGACGAATTGAGAGGCATCGACATTAAAACGCTTCCTTATCCCGGCTTTCCCACCGATTTACAACAGCCTATGACCTCCCTTCTAACGCAATCCAAAGGGACGAGTATCGTCACGGATAATATCTATCAATCGAGATTTAAACATGTGGATCATCTCGTGAATATGGGAGCGAAAATAAAAGTAGAGGGTCGCTCAGCGGTGATTGAAGGGTCGGAAGCATTAAAAGCCTCGAAAGTCACGGCGACGGATTTGCGCGCTGGAGCCGCTCTTGTTATTGCGGGTTTAATGGCGGAGGGTGTAACGGAAATCTCCGGCGTTTCTCATATTGACCGGGGATACACGAGATTAGAGGAAAAACTAAGGGGTATCGGTGCCGTGATGTGGCGGGAATCGATTTGATTTTTTTTAATTTTGGTTGTTTCATTACTTATAAGATTGGGGATAGCATACAATGGAACGCAGTTTGACATTGGAACTTGTACGTGTAACAGAAGGAGCTGCCCTTGCCTCGGCGCGCTGGATGGGCCGCGGAAAAAAGGAGGAAGCGGACGATGCAGCGACGAAAGCGATGAGGGCCGTTTTTGATACGGTACCGATGGATGGCACCGTTGTGATCGGGGAAGGGGAAATGGATGAGGCCCCGATGCTCTATATTGGAGAGAAGTTAGGCCAGGGAACAGGATGTCCGCAGGTGGACGTGGCTGTCGATCCGCTTGAGGGAACTAACATTGTCGCCAAGGGAATGTGGAATGCGCTCACCGTTCTCGCTGTTGCCGATAAAGGAAATCTGCTTCACGCACCGGATATGTACATGGAAAAAATAGCGGTAGGGCCGAAGGCGGCAGGTAAAGTGGATATCGATGCGCCTGTTATTGATAATTTGAGAGCGGTTGCGAAAGCGAATGGGAAGGATGTATCCGACCTGGTGGCAGTTATTATGGATAGGGAACGCCATGCGAAACTCATTCATGAAGTTCGCGAGGCGGGTGCTCGTATCAAACTCATTTCGGATGGGGATGTTGCCGGGGCCATTAATTCTGCTTTTGAACACACAGGGGTAGATATTTTGTTTGGGATTGGCGGTGCACCGGAAGGCGTGATTGCAGCGGTTGCGCTCAAATGCCTTGGCGGGGACTTTCAGGGGCGGCTTGTACCGCAGAACGAACAGGAAACAGAGCGCTGCAAAAAAATGGGAATGTCTGATCCGCGCCAAATTTTGCGCCTGGAAGACCTTGTGAAAGGCGATGACGCAATTTTTGCCGCCACAGGGGTTACCGATGGCGAGTTGCTAAAAGGTGTGCGTTATGCGGGAACGACGGCGACCACCCACTCCGTAGTCATGCGCGCCCGTACAGGGACGATACGTTTTATTGAAGGGCAGCACCGTTTGGATATCAAACCTCATTTTGTGATGAAAGATTGATAGAAAGAGAAATCAGCTATACTGGTATATACTTGAGAAAAGTGTGGTGTTTATGTATTAATGGAGATGAATTTAGCCCAGCTTGAAGAAAAGAAGCTGACAGACTTGTATAAACTCGCAAAGGAATTTCAAATTCCCTACTATGGAACATTCAAAAAACGGGAATTAATTTTTGCCATTCTGCAGGCCCAGGCAGAAAAACAGGGCAATATGTTTATGGAAGGGGTACTCGATGCCCATCCGGACGGATTTGGATTTCTTCGTCCAATCAATTATCTTCCAAGCGCGGAAGATATTTATATATCTGCGTCTCAGATCCGCCGGTTTGACCTGCGCACCGGGGATAAAGTATCGGGGAAGGTGAGGCCGCCCAAGGAAAACGAACGATATTTCGGCCTGCTGCACGTGGACGCGGTTAACGGCGAACCACCGGAAACGTCTTCCGAAAGACTTCACTTCCCGGCTCTCACACCTCTTTATCCACAGAAAAAGATTGTGTTGGAAACCTCACCTGAAAAAATTTCTTCCCGTGTTATGGATTTAATCTCGCCCGTAGGACTCGGACAGCGCGGCTTGATTGTTGCACCCCCGAAAGCAGGAAAAACCGTCCTGTTAAAGGAAATCGCGAACAGCATCGCAACGAACCACCCGCAGATTGAATTGATAGTTCTATTAATTGATGAACGGCCGGAAGAAGTAACGGATATGCAGCGCTCGCTTGTTAAAGGAGAAGTTGTCAGTTCGACGTTTGACGAGTTGCCGGAAAATCATATTAAAGTGGCAGAGCTTGTACTTGAACGAGCGATGCGGTTAGTGGAGCATAAAAAAGACGTCGTTATTTTGTTAGATAGCATTACGAGATTGGCAAGGGCTTATAACGTTACAGTGCCGGCAAGCGGCCGTACGTTATCAGGGGGGATTGACCCGGCAGCGTTTCACCGGCCCAAGCGTTTCTTTGGGGCAGCCCGGAATGTAGAGGAAGGCGGCAGCCTGACGATTCTGGCCACTGCGCTTATTGAAACCGGCTCTCGGATGGACGATGTGATTTATGAAGAGTTTAAAGGCACCGGCAATATGGAACTGCACCTCGACCGCAAACTTGCGGAGCGCCGCGTCTACCCGGCCATCGATATCAGGCGTTCCGGCACACGCCGCGAAGATTTGCTGTTTGCGAAAGAAGAATTGGAAAAAATTTGGGCGTTACGCAAATCCATCCATGACAGCAATGAATTTACCGAAGCGTTCATCCGCAAGCTGAAAAGCACAAAGACCAATCAAGAGTTTCTTGATTCCCTCGTTGTTGAACAGGTGAAAAAAACTCCGGTAAGACAAAATAAATCGTAATTCCACTTGGTCATTCCGATAAAAAACGCTTCGCCCTCCTTTTTCAGTTTCTCTGTTAACGTATGCTGTGCAGCCGAACGTAAACCTCAAAGGGGTGCACAATGGAATGGACTATTTTTATTTTTGCAGGGTCTTCCCTTGCGGGCAAGCGTCCTCGCAAGGGAAAACTCTGCAAAAAGAAACGGATTTCGCAAATGAAAAATAAGGAGTTTTGATAGATTATGTACCTTGTCTATGCTGATGAGCAGGGCCAGGTGTACGATCACCCGGAGCTGTTTGGTCTCGGACGCAGCGGAAATACTCTTCTTGAGATTATGAAGGAGGAGCTCATCCCACTGCCGGAAGGAGCGACTCTTGTCAGCCTTCCGTTTACTGTGCCGGTTGGGCTTGACCCGGAAACCGGCGAAATGGTTCGCCTTGATGGCTTTCAATGTGTCGGCGCGCTGCTGCCGCAGGGATATACGCGCCTCATGTTTCCCGGCTATGTGAAAGAAAATAAAGAGGAAAAACTTCCTCTTTTTGGCTACACGGCTGTTGTTTGGTTTAATGATGGCTTTTACGTTACCGCCGAAGCCACGGATGACCCGTACAAATGGAATCCACTTCATTTTCCAATGGATGATTTGGAAAGGAAAGTGAAAGAAGTTCTCACACAATACCCGGATAACCGTGTATTTAATCACTTAAGCAATTGTACGCTGGGCTACGAATGCCTGACTGCATCCAATACATTTCTGAACAGATGGGAAGCCGGACTGCCTGTTTCCTACTCGTGCAATGCCGGCTGCTTTGGTTGTATTTCCGAACAACCGGATGACAGCGGTTTTCCTGCTCCACAAACGCGGATGAACTTTAAGCCGACAGTGGAGGAACTGGTTGAGGTGATGATGTATCATTTGCAAACGCCGGAGTCCATTATTAGCTTCGGTCAGGGGTGTGAAGGTGAGCCTTCTACCCAGGCGGCGATTATCACCAAGGCGATGCGTGAAGTCCGTTCCCGAACCAACATAGGTTTTATTAATATCAATACGAACGCCGGCCTGACAGACCACATAAAAGCAATAGTCGATGCAGGCCTTGATTCGATGCGGGTCAGCATCATCAGTGCGATTGACGAGCACTACAACGCGTATTACCGCCCCCGCGCCTATACGCTGGCCAACGTCGAGAAATCGGCAGCGTATGCAAATGAGAAAGGTGTATATACATCGATTAACTACCTTGTTTTCCCGGGTGTGTTCGACCGGGAAGAAGAGATGGAAGCGATGATTGAATTTATTAAGCGTGCCGGTATTAAGATGATTCAAATGAGAAATCTAAACATTGACCCGGAAAGCTATCTGGATATGATTCCTCCTGCAAAAGGAGAAGTATTCGGCATGAAACAGGCGCTGGAAATTTACCGTCGGGAATTGCCGGATGTAACCATTGGCTCGTATACGCATGTGCCGCCTCTGGCATTTCAGCAACGCCGCCGGGAGACGTTAAAAGCATAAGGATTTAAAAATGGAAACGAGTCCTTGCAATACTGTAAATACCGTGCTATACTCACAATATTGTGATTGAAACTCTGTTTCGTAAAGATTCAGGGCAGAAAGGGTGAAATAAATGAAACCGGATATCCATCCAAATTATAAGTTAACTAAAGTTACTTGCGCTTGCGGAAATGAATTCGAAACCGGTTCTGTGAAAGAAAACCTGCGCGTGGAGATTTGCTCCGAGTGCCATCCATTCTACACCGGTAAGCAAAAATTCATTGATGCCGGCGGACGTGTAGATCGTTTCAAAAAGAAATACAACCTTTAATAAGTTGAATTTTCGACGGCTTAAACAGACAGGCATACCCGCCTGTCTGTTTTTTAATATAGTGGGGAACAAAGTAAGGAGAAAACAGAATGGCGCAGTTTTATTTTCGATACGGTACAATGAAGAATAAAGAACGATACACATAATAATGAACATACACATAAGTTTTGCCTGATCCTCACACGCTATGTGTAAGGAGGTGGGCGAATTGAGAAAAATAGCTCCCATTGTCGTGCTCGGATTTGTTATGTTAACGACCGCGTGTAACCAGAGTGCGGCGCCGGATAACCGGAGAATATACAACAACGAACAGGTTAACCAAGATCCACAGGTTGGTAACCATCCACAGGTTTATGACCGTTCGAACGGACGGATAAATAATACAGACCCGAACGCGGAGAATCATGGAAATCATATTCTGAGCAACCCAGGCCCCAACCCTGCAATAAGAGGGGGCCGCGTAGAAGGAGGCGACGGTGACCAACATCCGCAGGCGGAGGCGGATCGCATAGCCCAGGCAGCCGCTTCCGTGCCTGGCGTGAAGCGGGCAACCGTCATTATAAATGGAGAAACAGCCTACATTGGCCTTCAGTTTGATAGAGTCATGCGCGATCAGTCCAGGCTAGCCTACGTGAAGGACCAGGTGAGAACGCGTGTCCAACAGAAGATGCCCCGGTATCGAGTCCGCCTTACTTCAGACAGTCGATTATTCAGTATGATTCAGGATATCCGGGATGGCATCCGCAGCGGCACACCGGCCAACAACTACCGGACCAATTTCATTGACATTGACAGCCGGATAAATCAGATGAATCGAAGTGTTCACTAAAAAGAACGTTGGGGGAGATGCGTGCGAAATCCGTTTGTTTTTGCTGGTCTTCCCCGCAGGAGAAACCGGACTTTGACGAAACCAGGCAAATCCACTATAATTAGAATGTTACGGACTTTTTGAAATGAGGTGAATCAAACCGTGCTACAGCGATTGGAATCGGTTGTTGAGCGGTATGAGCGATTAACACACCTTCTGTGTGAGCCTAATGTCATGAACGACCCGGCTAAGCTGCGGGAGTATTCAAAAGAGCAATCGGATATTGAAGAAACTGTGCAGGCATATCGTGAATATAAATCAGTAAGTGAGCAGCTCCAGGATGCGAAAGCGATGCTGGAGGATAAATTGGACGACGAAATGCGCGAAATGGTTAAAATGGAGATTAGCGATTTAGAGTCCAGAAAAGAAGAGTTAGAAGAGCGGATTCGTATTCTTCTGCTTCCGAAAGACCCTAACGATGACAAGAACGTTATCATTGAAGTGCGGGGTGCGGCCGGCGGGGATGAAGCGGCGTTGTTTGCGGCGGATTTATACCGGATGTATACACGCTATGCGGAGAAGCACCGGTTTAAGGTAGAAGTTCTCGAAGCGAATTACACCGATATCGGGGGATATAAGGAAATCATTTTCTCCGTTAACGGCAAAGGAGCATACAGCCGGCTCAAATTTGAGAGTGGTGCCCACCGCGTTCAGCGGATTCCTTCGACCGAATCAGGCGGGCGGATTCATACATCGACAGCAACGGTGGCCGTTCTTCCGGAAGCGGAAGAGGTGGAAGTTGAAGTCAATGAAAACGACATTCGCGTGGACCTTTTCTGTTCGAGCGGCGCGGGTGGACAGAGCGTTAATACAACCAAATCAGCAGTTCGCCTGACCCACGTTCCTACCGGTATTGTTGTTACGTGCCAGGATGAGAAATCCCAGCATAAAAACAAAGACAAGGCGATGCGTGTACTGCGAGCCCGCCTCTTGGATAAATACCAGCAGGAAGCAGCGGCCGAATATGCCGATGTTCGCAAGTCTGCAGTGGGAACAGGAGACCGCAGCGAGCGAATCCGGACCTATAATTTCCCGCAAAGCCGTGTTACGGACCATCGGATAGGGCTTACTCTGCACAAGCTTGACCAGGTGTTGAACGGGGAAATGGATGAAATTATTGACGCGCTTATTTTAAACGAGCAGTCCGAATTAATGCGGAACGCGGAAGGTGCGTAACCGATGAAAATGACCATACGAGAAGCCTTGAAGAAGGCTTCTCGTTTTTTAGAAGAGAAAGGCATTGAAGACGCTTTGTTTTTGGCGGAATATACGATTCGTTATGTCACCGGCTGGGACCGTACCCGGCTTTTTTCCAGTATGTCTGACACATTGAGTGAGGATAAGTGGAAAAGCATCGAATCGATTCTCCAACGAAGATCAGCCGGGGAGCCGATTCAGTATATCGTCGGAGAGCAGGAATTCTACGGCATTGGTTTCAAGGTGAATTCGTCTGTGTTAATCCCACGGCCGGAAACGGAGCAGCTTGTGGAAGAAATCATCAAGCAGGCGCACCGTCTTTGGCCGAATGAAGCCGCTCTTTCGGTTGCCGACATCGGGACAGGCAGCGGTGCCATCGTGGTTACACTCGCTGTCGAAGGCGGAGTGAACTGGACCTTTACGGCTACGGATATTGCCATGGATTCTCTCGCTGTGGCAGAGGAGAACGCTGCCCGGCACGGGGTGCGGGAGAAAATATCATTTGTCGCGGGTGATTTGCTGCAGCCTCTGCTTTTAAAAGAGGAGAGGGTTCACATTCTCGTTTCCAATCCCCCTTACATCCCCTCTTCTGACATTGCCGGGTTGGATTTGCAGGTGAAGGAGCATGAGCCGAATCGTGCGCTGGATGGCGGCGAGGATGGCCTCGATTTTTACCGGCGGATGGTAGGGGATTTACCGCGTGTTCTGGAAAATCGGGCGCTCGTTGGATGGGAAGTCGGTATTCATCAGGCGGAAACTGTGCAGCATTGGCTGAAGGAGACTGGCCTTTTTGAAAGGATTTATATCGTGAAAGACCTGGCAGGGATTGCAAGGCATGTAATTGCTGTGCGTGACAAAAAATAAGATTCTGAACGTTTGCAATCTTCCCTTTCTGTCTATACTTGTGAACAGGGAGAGGAAAGGGTGAAGAGAATGAAACGGTTTATGATTTTATTTTTTGCACTTTTTGTCTTAACGATGAGCTGGGAAAGTCAGAAGAACGCCATGGCCGTGTTCGCATCGGGCGAGGTGCCGCGGCAATCGATCCGACTTCGCATTCTGGCCAACAGCGATTCCCCGGAGGACCAGCAGTTAAAGCGCCAGGTTCGGGACCAAGTAATAGAGAACGTGAAAAAGTGGTCGGGTGAAGAGGAAAACATCCAGCAGGCCCGCGTAATTATACAAAAACATATACCTGAACTGCAAGCGATTGTAAACCGGATGATCAAAGAAAAAGGATTTGATTATACAGCGACCGTGCAGCTTCGGCCAACGGATTTCCCGACAAAAATGTACGGGACCCAGGTATTCCCGGCGGGCCAGTATGAAGCGGTACGGATTGCTATCGGACAGGCTGCCGGACAGAACTGGTGGTGTGTTCTGTTTCCCCCGCTTTGCTTCGCCGACATTGCCAACGGGGATACGGTGACGAAGAGCGGACAGCAGCAGACGCAAACGAAGGATGTTCACGTTCGATTTTTTGTCGTGGATGTATTCTATAAAATTGTCGACTTTTTCCGCCATGCTGTGTAAGATATGGTTATTAGAAAAACTCTGTCATCAGGCAGAGTTTTATTCGTTAGGCAGGCATGTTTGCGTCCAATGTGGATATTATCCAAATTTTCCGGAAAAAGAAGCGGGTAAGACGACTCATCAACTAGACTTATCCACAAGTTATACACAATTTGTGGATGAATGCTCTATGAACCTGTAATTTACACAGGTCTATTTGAAAAAAAGCATAGAATATCGTAGAACTGAGGTTGCAATCATGAATCAAGATACAAAGTACTGGATTGTGGATAAAATTGTGGATGACCCAAGTGCTTATCCACAGGGTTATCAGTTTATCCGGGAAGCGGCTGAACTTTTGCAAAAAAACGAGCTCGTTGCCTTTCCGACAGAAACGGTATATGGTCTGGGAGGAAATGCGCTCGCCGACGAAACGGTAGAAAAAATATACGAAGCAAAGGGCAGGCCAAGTGATAACCCGCTTATTCTGCACATTTCCAACTGCAAACAGCTCGAACCGCTGGTCGCTGAGATCCCACCGCTGGCAAAGTCCTTAATGGAGGCTTTTTGGCCGGGGCCCTTAACGCTTGTTTTCCCCAAAAAGCCCGGCATTGCACACCGGGCATCTGCCGGGTTAGATACACTTGCGATTCGGATGCCGGCCCATCCGGTGGCTTTAGCGCTTATTGAAGCTGCCGGATTGCCGGTTGCGGCTCCCAGCGCCAACCTGTCTGGCCGTCCAAGTCCGACAACAGCCCAGCATGTACGGGAAGATTTGAATGGGCGTATCGCTGGCATCCTCGACGGGGGGGCGACCGGCATCGGGGTCGAATCTACCGTCGTTGATATTACCGGGAATATTCCCGTCATTTTGCGGCCGGGTGGGATTACCGCCGAGCAGGTTGCCGGGATTGCCGGGGATGTGGAGATGGATCCGGGCCTGGTTAACGAGGCGGTAGCCCCTAAGTCGCCGGGCATGAAATACCGCCATTATGCACCGAAAGGGGAGATGTGGTTAATCGAAGGGGATACTGTGGATAACATGGCGGAAACCATCACCCGCCTTGCTGATAAAGCGAGGGCAGACGGGAAAAAGGTTGGTATCATGGCTACTGAAGAGTCGGCGGAACGGTATCCGGCTGAACATACCGTTCTCGCCTGTGGAAAGCGTACTGATTTGCTTACGGTCGCGCATCATTTATACGATGTATTGCGCCAATTTGATGAGCGGCATGTCGACCTGATCCTCGCGGAAACATTTCCGGAAAAGGGCGTTGGCGTCGCTGTTATGAACCGCCTTGGCAAAGCTGCGGGCGGAAAGCGTTATATTTGCTAGTTGTCCCGCATATCCTCCCTATGTAGAGCAGTGGACTAGGGTAGGATAGGAGGGAATGATGTGGGGGTTAATCAGTGGGGAGAGATTATCACGATCCTGATGATTGGCATAGCGCTTGGAATGGATGCATTTTCGCTTGGAATAGGAATGGGAATGGGCGGCATCCGCCTCCTGACCATATTGAAAGTCAGTGCCACAATCGGAATCTTTCATATTGTTATGCCGCTAATCGGAATTGCCATCGGTATATTCCTCACATCTGTAGTTGGCCATGTCGCCACGTATATTGGCGGTGGTATTCTGGTCGTGCTCGGACTTCATATGTTATGGAATTCCTTATTCAACGAAGAGGAAAGCCCCTTGCTAAAAACATCATTCTGGGGGCTTTTGTTATTTAGTTTCAGCGTTAGTCTGGATGGCTTATCCGTTGGGCTGTCATTCGGCCTTTTCAATGTAAACACCGGACTGGCTGTTAGCGTATTTGGTATTATGACGACAATTCTTGCGGCAATCGGTCTGATGGTTGGCCGCAGAGTCGGTCACTGGCTCGGCGAATACAGTGAAATTCTCGGGGGCATTATTTTATGTGCCTTCGGGATTAAATTTTTACTGTAGGGGGGGCGGGGGATGTCAGACGTTGTTGTTTTAAGCATGCTGACGGGTTTTACCACGTTGATAGGCGCCTCTATTCTTTTGTTTATCGGGTCGCCGGGAAAAAGGCTGTTCGCGCTTTATCTTGGTCTTTCCACAGGAATTATGACGCTTGTTATCTTTGTTGATTTAGTGCCGGCTTCTCTTAGGGATGGGGATATATACGGTACGCTGCTGGGCAGCGGCATGGGCGTTTTGTTTCTCATGATCGTCCACTCAGTGGTCGATGCCCTTTACAGGAATAGAGAGGAAATTATTACACATAGTAGTAATATGGAAGTGCCTCACCAATCATGGCGCAAAGCCGGTTGGATGATGACTATTGCAATCGCTCTTCATCATATTCCGGAAGGAGTGGCCATTGGGGCAGGATTTGAAGCCCATGAACACATCGGGATGATGATTGCGCTGACCATGTCGCTGCATAACATTCCGGAAGGGATTGGATTTGCAGCGCCTTTATTGATGGGGAACCTTCGGAAGCCGTACATCATGCTGCTGGCTGTCTTGATTAGCCTCTGCATTCCTTTGGGTGCATGGATAGGGGAATTGTATTTTACTTCTACTCCGCAGGCCATTACGCTGGGTCTTGCCTTTGCCGCGGGAGCGATGGGGTATATCGTGTGGAAAGAAATGGGACCTGCAAGTTTGCGGCTTGATTCACTGAGTGCGCAGCTTGGTATGCTGCTCAGCTTGGCAGCGATGATTATTCTCCATTATATTGGGGGATAGCTGTAGGAAAGAAAAAAAATTTTTTTGACTCTTGCAATTTTAATCCGCATGGTACAAAAATAAGAAGAAGTAGGAAAGGGGAGAAAGATATGCGCATCTTATTCGTTTGTACAGGTAATACATGTCGCAGCCCAATGGCTGAGAAGTTACTCCAAAAGATGGCGAATGATAAGGGATTGGATATAGAAGTGCAATCCGCCGGACTCTTTGCTTCCCAAGGCTTTGCGGCCTCCGATCATGCGGTTCGGGTTCTCAGGAAGAAAGGCATTGAATGTACGCATGCATCCCAGCCTGTTACACCTGAGCTTCTGGAATGGGCCGATATCATTCTAACGATGACCGAATCGCATCGTCATACGTTGTGGCAGAAGTACCCGCAGTACGAAAATAAAGTGTATACACTTAAAGAATATACCGATTTGTCGCCAGAAACAAATACGCGCACAGCCGAACTGGATGAACTGTACCGTGAATTGGAAAGGAAACAGGAAGCGTTTCTTGCCATGAATCGTGAGGAAATTTCCAGGCTGGAGGATGAATATCAAACGTTATATAATCAATTGGAACAGGTAAGAGAGCGGCTCGATGATTGGAGAGACCAACTGATGAAAGAAACGGTCGAGGAGCGCAACCGGATTGCGGTACTGGAACAGCAAACCCCTAATTACGATATAAGTGATCCGTATGGAGGCCCGCTCGAAGTATATGAGCAATGTGCGGAAGAAATTTCTCATTCACTCGAACAACTGCTTAGAATCATTGAAAAGAACGTGAATAGGTAACGTTAATTTTCCGATATATATAGACTAAAAAGCACTATGCTTTTTGGTACAAGGGGGAGGACTCAGGTGGAGCATAAATCAAAGCACCGATTCAGTTTAGAGAAAAAATTAGTCATTGGAATCAGCTCGCTATCCGCGGTTACATATAGTACAAGCGCGTTTTTTCTGTTTGTACTCCAAAAATACGTAACCTTTATCCCTGCCTGGCTTTTTACGCTGTTAACGCTGGCCCTGGGAGTATTCTGGTCAGGTTTTTTTGGTTGGCTCGTAGCCCGCTGGATTTCACGGCCGCTGGTGCAGTTGGAAAAGGCAGCTTCAACCGCTTCAACGGGTGATTTACGCGTCGAGGTGAAGGTGCCGAAATCGGATGACGAAATTCGCGCGCTTGCCGGCTCGCTGGCCACGATGATTACAAATCTGCGCAACATGATTAAAGATATTAACACTTCAAGTGAGAGTACGGCAACGAGCGTAAATGAATTAACGTATGCTTCGGAGCAGGCTGCTGTTCAAATTGAACAGGTAAGCGTAACTATGGAACAGATTGCCCGCGGTGCTGAGAGTCAGGAATTGCACACGAAAGCGGCTGTGGAATCACTGGAAGCGGTAAGTCAGTTAAGCCACGATGTCAACCGGTTTGCCGAGAATTCCCGCTCGCTTTCGAGGCAGATGTTAACAACGCTGCATGAAAGCAATAAGGTGGTGGCTTCTCTGGTGGAAGGGATGCATACACTTGCCACTGAGAATCAACTGTCAATTCAACTTGTGCAGGATTTAGAGAAAAATGCCGGTGAAATCGGCAACATTACCCGGGTTGTCAGCGAACTTGCCGGGCAGACCAATTTGCTTGCCCTAAATGCGAGCATTGAAGCGGCCCGTGCAGGAGAGCACGGCAAAGGATTTGCCGTTGTAGCGGATGAAGTGCGCAAGCTTGCCGATGAAAGCGGGACGGCGGCGGCTAACATTAACTCGTTAATTGAACAAATGCAGCGGCAGGTAGAAAATGTCGTCAAGCAAATCAGCGAGCAGGTATCGATTGCGAATAAAGAATCCAAGCGCGGCGAGGAAACGACCAAAGCGCTCGCTAATATCTCTGATTCGGTTAATGGTGTGGTTGATTCTGTTGAAAAGATCTGTGCTCTCATCGCCCGTCAGGTTGATAGCATGGAAGTTACCATGAAGGGTGCCCGCGAAGTGGCGCGTGTTGCTACAGAAACATCGCAGGGAGCGGTGACGGTTTCCAATGCGGCCCAGGAACAAACCGCTTTTATGGAGGAGGTCGCTGCAGCCGGACAGGTGCTGCGTGAGCAGTCCGAACAGTTAAAAGACCTTGTCGCAAGGTTTCGGGTATAGTTTATTCTTGGTACGTGAGCATACGGATGATTCGAAATGGGAGCTTAGACGCTTCCGTTTTTTGTTTCCACGTAACATCATTTGTTAAAAACACTTCAACTGTCCGTGTTTCTCTTCCGCCTGGAGGCGGCCCGAAACATTCGGGTAGTGCGTCTTACAAGGTTATGCTATATCGGGATTGAAGAGGGTGCGTTTTCCTGGTACTGACGGGAGCAGGGAACGAAAAAAAGCACCCACCCACATGTTTCGGGCTGTTTGGCAAAACCTCTTTTTGCAGAACAAACTGATTTACTTTAAAAGAAACCCGGGAAAAATTATGTTTGTTGTTAAAGACGAACAATAATTAGTGTATAATAGAGTAACGTACAGGTTTTTGATTTTGTATTTTCACAAATCTTCTCTATGCAACCTTGAGGAATAGGGTATAATACTTTTAGACATTACAGGATGACATGGAATGGAGGAGAAAAAGTGAAGGTAGCGTTGGCAGCTGACCATGGGGGTTATGTGTTAAAGGAAGAGATTAAGAAGTACCTGGAATCGGAAGGGATAGAATATAAGGATTTTGGCTGTACGTGTACGGATTCGGTGGATTATCCGGACTATGCGCTTCCGGTAGCGGAGAAGGTAGCCACCGGGGAATTTGACCGTGGGATCCTCGTGTGCGGTACGGGCATAGGCATGTCGATTTCGGCGAATAAAGTGAAAGGGATTCGCTGCGCGCTTGTCCATGACTCTTTCAGCGCAAAAGCCACAAGGGAACACAATGATTCAAATGTACTGGCGATGGGAGAGCGTGTGATCGGACCGGGGCTCGCCCTTGAAATTGTAAAAATTTGGATACATACGCCGTTTTTAGGTGGACGGCACTTGCGGCGCATTGAAAAAATTAAGGAAATCGAAGATAACCAGTAAGGTGTGAAGCCGTGTGAACATTGAAAAACTGAAACAAGACGCACAGTCCATTGTGGCAGAACTTTTACAGTCCGCACCACTGGGCGAAAAACATGTTCTCGTTATCGGTACCAGCACGAGTGAAGTCATCGGTAAACAAATCGGGACGGCGGGCAGCGTCGAGGTTGCCGCGGCTCTCTACAGTATTTTTAAGGAGGCAAGCGAAAGACACGGGTTTGCTCTGGCGTTTCAATGCTGCGAGCATTTAAACCGCGCGCTTGTCGTTGAACGAACAACGGCGGAACGCTATAGCTGGCCGGAGGTTTCTGCGGTACCTGTGCCCAAAGCCGGGGGATCGATGGCGGCAGGCGCTTTTCAAAAGATGAATGACCCGGTACTGGTGGAATACATTCAGGCGGACGCGGGGATTGACATCGGTGATACGTTTATTGGAATGCACCTTAAACCTGTTGCCGTTCCTGTAAGGCCCAGCGTAAAGCAACTGGGTGAGGCGCATGTGACAATGGCCCGTACGCGCCCCAAATTAATCGGCGGGGCACGGGCTGTCTATGAACGTTCATCCGCAGAAGAAAGTTGCACATAAAAAATTCACTAGAGGATTAGAGAGGGGTAATAACGAATGTTTGAACACGTGAAGAAGCAGGATCCACAGGTAGCAGAAGCTATCAGGCTAGAGCTTGGCCGCCAGCGCGGCAAAATTGAACTTATCGCCTCCGAGAACTTTGTCAGTGAAGCCGTAATGGAGGCGATGGGAACGGTCCTTACCAACAAATATGCAGAAGGCTATCCCGGCAAGCGCTACTATGGCGGATGTGAATACGTGGATATCGTGGAAAACCTGGCACGCGACCGCGCCAAGGAATTATTCGGCGCCGAGCATGCGAATGTTCAACCGCATTCCGGAGCCCAGGCGAATATGGCGGTGTATTTTACGATTCTTAAACCGGGTGACACCGTTCTGGGCATGAACTTATCTCATGGAGGTCATTTAACGCACGGTAGCCCGGTTAACTTTTCCGGGAACCTTTATAACTTTGTCGAGTACGGAGTCGATAAAGAAAACCAGGTTCTTGATTATGAAGATGTCCGCAGAAAAGCGGAAGAGCATAAGCCTAAACTAATTGTTGCAGGTGCCAGTGCCTACCCTCGCGTTATTGATTTTGAGAAACTAAGCGAGATTGCTAAAAGCGTAGGCGCATATCTGATGGTTGATATGGCCCATATTGCCGGCTTGGTTGCGACAGGCCACCATCCGAATCCGGTGCCATATGCTGATTTTGTGACCACAACGACCCACAAAACCCTACGCGGTCCACGCGGCGGGATGATTCTTTGCAAAGAAGAATATGCAAAAGCCATCGATAAAGCTGTCTTCCCGGGTATTCAAGGCGGTCCGCTCATGCATGTAATAGCAGCCAAAGCGGTAGCGTTTGGTGAAGCGCTGCAGCCGGAATTTAAGGAATACTCGTCTAAAATTGTAACGAATGCGAAGCAGCTGGCTAGCTCATTGACTGAGGAAGGATTAAATCTGATCTCAGGCGGTACAGACAACCACTTGATTTTGATTGATGTGCGCAATCTGAACCTGACCGGTAAGGAAGCCGAGCACCTTCTTGATGAAGTAGGGATTACTTGCAACAAAAATACCATTCCGTATGACCCGGCAAGCCCGTTTGTAACAAGCGGCATTCGCATTGGCACACCAGCCGTAACAAGCCGTGGTTTTGATGAAGAAGCCATGAAAGAAGTCGCATCCATTATGGCTCTCACTTTGAAAAACCCGCAGGACGAAGCGAAGCAGGAAGAAGCGCGTACACGCGTTACCGCCTTATGCGAAAAATTTCCCATGTATCCCGGCCTCGAAATATAACCTGAAAGCAGCAAGAAGCAACAGTAAAAACCAACAGCAACCAGAACCCTCTGCCCAGCCACGGCTGCCGGGGGGTTTTTATTATGCATAAATATGTGGATTTACCCGCGTATGGAGGGGGATAATGGGAGTATGAAACATTGCCCTTTGTTCGTAGATGTATCGCTTCCGTTTTGGACTATGAGGATAGGAAAGTTACATTTTCCTATCTTGAAATAACTTTATTTCTTCATCTGTAGTTGCTGCGTTAGCGGCATGGATGTCTATACGCCAAAAAAAACGGAAGCGATACGTCCCGCTCTCTGCTATAATATATCGCAGTGCAAGGAAGTATCGGGAAGCTCATCTTCTCTAAATAAGACAGGAGGCCTGCAATATGGGTAAGGTGTATGTGTTTGATCATCCGTTAATTCAACATAAGTTATCGTATATTCGTGATAAAAATACCGGAACGAAAGAGTTCCGTGAGCTTGTAGATGAAGTGGCTATGTTGATGGCGTACGAAATTACGCGCGAAATGCCCTTGGAAGAAATTGAAATTGAAACACCTGTTACTACATGCAAAACAAAAGTAATCTCCGGGAAAAAGGTCGGGCTGGTTCCCATTCTTCGCGCGGGGCTCGGAATGGTTGACGGTATGCTTAAATTAATTCCGGCGGCAAGAGTAGGACACGTGGGATTATACCGTGATCCGGAAACGTTGGAACCGGTAGAATACTACGTGAAATTGCCAAGCGATATTCAGGAACGGGAATTGATCGTCATTGACCCGATGCTTGCAACAGGCGGCTCGGCAGCGGCGGCGATCACAGCTCTTAAAAACCGCGGTGCACAAAACCTGAAGCTGATGTGTTTAATTGCTGCCCCGGAAGGGATTGAACGATTGCAGCAGGCACATCCTGATATTAACCTTTATGTTGCTGCTGTAGATGAACGCCTGAATGACCATGGATATATCGTACCAGGTCTCGGAGACGCTGGAGACCGCCTGTTTGGAACCAAATAAGGCATCGGATGGCCGCATGCGCGGGGCTTCCATGGAGTCCGCAACTGCGGAATAGGATAAGCATAGATTGAGGGGGAAAGGCCCGTGACAAAAAAAATCATGACCGTTTTCGGGACGCGGCCGGAAGCCATTAAAATGGCGCCGCTCGTCCATGAGTTGCGCGAACACGAGGAGCTGGCTCCTTTCGTTTGCGTTACCGCCCAGCACCGGCAGATGCTTGATCAGGTACTTGATATTTTCTCGATTACACCTGATGCTGATTTAAACATTATGAAGGATCGGCAGACGCTCGTTCAGATAACGACGCGTGTGCTCGAAGGCCTTGACCAGGTAATGAAAGAAGAAAAACCGGATATGGTCCTCGTACACGGTGATACGACCACAACGTTTGCCGCCAGCCTGGCTGCTTTCTACAACCAGATTCCGGTCGGCCATGTGGAGGCAGGGCTGCGTACATGGAATAAATATTCCCCGTATCCGGAAGAAATGAATCGCCAGCTAACGGGTGTATTGTCTGATCTTCATTTCTCTCCGACAAAGCAGTCAGCCGAAAATCTACAGAAGGAAAACAAGCCGGAAGCTTCCATATACATAACAGGGAATACCGTGATTGACGCGCAGAAAACAACGGTGCGTGAGGATTACAGCCACCCTATTCTTGAACAGTTTGCCGGAAAAAGGCTGGTGCTGGTAACCGCCCACCGCAGAGAAAACTTGGGGGAACCGATGGCCCGTATGTTCCGCGCGATTCGCCGTCTGGTTGACAAATACGAAGACATTGCCGTCGTCTATCCGGTTCACCTGAACCCGGTGGTACAGGAAGTGGCCGGGAAATACCTCGGGCAGCACGACCGGATCCGCCTGATTGACCCGCTGGATGTAATCGATTTTCATAACTTTATGTCCCGCTCTCATTTGATCCTAACCGATTCAGGTGGCGTGCAGGAAGAAGCACCGTCATTCGGGGTGCCTGTACTCGTTCTGCGCGATACAACGGAACGCCCTGAAGGCATTGCCGCAGGAACGCTCAAACTGGCGGGAACCGACGAGGAGAATATTTTCAGTCTCGCAGATGAACTGCTATCAAGCGAGGAAGCCTACCAGAAGATGGCGAAGGCCGCCAATCCTTATGGGGACGGACAGGCCTCCCGCCGCATCTGTGAAGCGATTCTTTACTACTTTGGGCTGCGCGGCGAGCGTCCCGAGCCATTTCAGGTGTAAGCCGTTTGTTGAAAGATAGAACCCGTGTAAATGGTGTGCATTGAGCCACCGATTTATATGGGTTCTTTTTTTGTCATTATCCTGACACAAAGCAGGCGTAAAATCGGTGAGAAGATTTTACAGTTCCTCATCGCGTGAAGGGAGTATGGCAAATGATACTCAATAACAATCAGCCAAATGGCTTACACGATTTGATTTTTACACCTTCGATTGAAGTACATACACAAACAGACGACACAATCGTTCTAACAATTGAATTAACCGGGGAAGTAACACGAAACGGTGTGCATCAGTCAACAGAAAAAGTAGGAAAGGCCAGCTTGCAAATCGTAAATGAAGAGTGGATTTCAGGTTCGTTACTCGACTACCTGGCGTATTCGATTAAAAATTCTGATCCGGTAAAACAGCAGGATTTAATGAATGTAAGTAACGCACTCAGATACATAGCTGCAACCCCAATCAGCAGCAAAGGGACGATTGCCTACTTGCATCATTTGGGGATAGTTACACCTTTTAGAGGGAGAGGATTAACGAAAGCGTATATGTGGCTAATTCTTAAAATGCTTAAGGAACAAATGGAAGTAGACACCGTTTTATTGCAAGTTCACCCTGTAGGAAAATTCTCTCCGGAAGAGCTTAAGAAAGAACAAAAGCGTTTAGAGAAAATCTATACAAAGTCCGGATTTTCTGTCATAAAATCCAAATCTGCGATTATCACGGATGCAGGATTACAGGTTAAATATATGTACTGTAATCTATCAACCAAATATTTTACCACGTTCAAATAGAGAGCATCCATCCTATTAAAATTAGAAACTATTCCCTATCTCCTCGCGTCTAACTATTGGTAGAGACAGAGAAACAATACATAGACGAGGAGGAACATATAAAATGTCCAAAGTTTTGCACAGGACACTGGCAGCGTTTATGGTTGTAACATTGCTGTTGACGCTGCAGTTTCCTGGTGTTGGGCTGGCGGCGGGGCTAACCTTGCAGAAGCTGTCCGACACACCAATAGGAGAAGGAACTACGCTTAGCCAATATAATCTAGTAATCGGAGGCAAGAATTCAAGAGTTTTTGTTACGCAGGTAGACCTGAACAATAAGTATGTGCAAATCGGTCCTGTTTACGGTACGAACGGCAAATTAACCGATAAGCAGACGGTAAAAGGGATGGCCGATGAACGTGGCGCAATTGCCGCGGTGAACGCTGATTTTTTCCGGATGGACAGAAGAGGCGCGCCATTTGGTATTGTTTTAGATCAGGGCAAGCTCGTTTCTTCTATGGGAAAAATTAATAGCTGGTATTCGTTCGGTGTTCTAAGCGATCAGACTGCAATCATTGCCCACATGGGATTTGCGGGCATGCTGCAAACACCGGATGGAGCCACGGCTGTGATCCAGGGATTGAACAAGGAAGAGTATAATCCGACCAACGATAAAAGTCATCTTGGTAAAATCAATATGTATACGAGCGACTTCGGAACAACCAGCCTTGGCGCCATTAAGGGATATGAAGATGCGGTTGAAATGCTGGTTGTCGGTGATACGGTAACAGATATCCGCACCGGACAACCGGGTTATACCATTCCGGTTGGCGGATATGTCCTCTGGGGAGACGGGGCAGGTAAGCAGTTCCTGCTCGACCATCTGAAGGTAGGCGACAGTGTAACCACCTCTGTTCAGACGACGGTCGACTCTTCGCTTGGTGACCGGCAGCTGGTGAGTGCGGTTGGCGGGAATCTGAGACTCGTTCAAGATGGACAGGCATTGACGAATATACCTTCAGAGTCTATTAGCGGCGATTTGCCTCGTACGGCTGTCGGTGTTTCCCAGGATGGCAAAACGGTTTATATCGTAGCCGTGGAAGGGCCGACAAGAAGCCGGGGGGTTACACTCGATGAACTGGCTCAAGTGATGCAGCAGCTTGGAGCTTATAACGCTTCTAACTTTGACGGGGGCGGATCCACCACAATGGTTGCCCGTTACCCGGGAGATAAAGAAACGACGCTGCTTAATACCCCGGAGCTAAATGCGCCGATGCGCAAGGTCCCGACAGGGCTCGCTGTATTTAATACGGCACCCCCGGGAGACTTCGCTAATTTCTTAGTGACAACCAAGCTGGAGGATACGGTAGGCAAACCGCTGGCTATCAACGTCAAAGCTTACGATACTCATTATCTTCCGTACGATTTAAATGCGGCCGATATTTCCTGGTCAACAGACAGTCCCGCGGACGGCTCCTTTACTAATAACGTGTTTACCCCGACCAGAAGTGGTCAAATCCAAATCCACGGGGAATACAAAGGGATCAAGAAGGACTTCACTGTGGCTGTTGGCGGCGTGAAGGACCTGATTATCAACCCGAACCCGATTACGCTTAATACAAACGACCAAACCAATTTCTCGGTCTCCTTAAAAACAGATAACGGCAATATTCCGACAACGGCAGATTCGGTGCAGGTTTCTGTGACACCCAATGTCGGAACCGTGAATGGCTTTACTATTTCTTCCGGCAGCAAGCAGGCACAGGGCACGTTAACTGTAAAATATGGAGACCTGACCCGCACAGTACCGGTTTATGTCGGAACGAAATGGGTGCTATGGAATAATACAGACGCAATGAGTGGGCTGGGGTATACGACAAACCCTGGAAGCATGAGTGCAGACGGGTCTTTCCGTCAGACGACGGGGAATGAACCGGTGAAATCATCCGCGAAAGCCCTTCGCCTAAGCTATGACTTTGCCGGTGCGCCAAACACGACTGCTAGATTTGTCTATGGGAAACTCGGAGCATCGGGTCAGAAACTGCCCGATCAGCCGCTTGGACTTAAACTCTGGGTGTATGGAGACAACAGCGGCCATTCTCTACAAGCTGAAGTGGCTGACGCAAAAGGCAATGTTCAAGCGGTAAGTTTAGCCGATCAGGTGAATTGGACAGGCTGGAAAGAGGTACAGGCGGACTTCCCGACAAATATAGCCTACCCGGTTACACTTCGCAGCCTGGATGTAGTTGATGCGGAAGATTCTACACTTTCAACCAAAGGCACGCTCTATTTTGACGAACTGTCGTTGAAATATCCGGCTTTCGCTGCGCCGGCCGTTGCGCCTGCCCCGGCATCGCCAAGCCCGGCACCGGTGCCGTCTGCGCCTGTAAAAGATGTCCCGGGAAATAATGGTTCGGGAAATGCTCAAGGCTTTTCTGATATTAAAGGACACTGGGCCGAAGCCACACTGCTTTCGATGTATAAAAAAGGCATTGTAAGCGGAGTTTCATCAACGAAGATGGGACCGGAACTGTCCGTAACACGTGGGCAGTTTGTTACTTTCCTTGACCGGGCATTCGGTTGGACAAAAGGAAAGACATCTGTGGGCAAATCCGTCTTCAAGGATGCAATTCCGACGTATGCTAAGGCATCCGTACAGGCTGCTGTGAACAAAAAGATCATTACCGGTTATACGGATGGTACGTTCCAGGCCAATAAACCAATTAGCAGGGCAGAAATGGCTGTCATTATGTACAACTGCCTGAAGCACGGGTACGGAAACCTCAATGTCCCGGCAACCCATGCGCAAACGTATAAGGATGCGAATAAAATTCCGTCTTTTGCGCGCGATGACGTAGCAGTGTTGACCAGAAAAGGGTATATCTATGGATCGGACGGAAGTTTCCTGCCGGGTCGTCTGTCTACCCGGGCCGAAGCGCTTGTGATTATTAGTCGACTCTTAAAGTAACCGGTTGGTACGCCAGCTAAAAGTAGCGAATGAAAGTAGTAAGTGAAAGCCACGGTTGAAAATTATCAAAACGGGCGAAAAATCCCTCTCATCTAAATTTTCTACAAATTTGCAGGAGATACCTGATTTTCAGCGAATATAGTAGACGTATTTTTTTAAAAAAATATGAGGGAGAGGGGACCGTATTTTGAGTAAACCAGAGGTAGTTATCGTAAGTGCTGTCCGTACCGCTATCGGCAATTTCCTTGGAACGTTAAGCAATACCTCCGCTGCAGAACTCGGTGGGATTGTGATCAAGGAGGCTCTGCGCCGTGCAGGAGTTCCGGGTGACCAGGTGGATGAAGTGATTATGGGTAACATTCTGCAGGCCGGAACCGGACAGGGGCCGGCGCGCCAGGCGGCGATGAAGGCCGGCCTGCCCTACGAAGTTCCGTCTATGGCGATTAATAAGCTGTGCGGTTCGGGATTAAAAGCTGTTCATCTCGCGGCACAGGCCATCCAAAATGGCGATGCTGAAATTGTCGTAGCCGGCGGAATGGAAAACATGAGCATGGCACCTTATCTCCTGCCCAATGCGCGTACCGGATACCGCATGGGCGACCAGAAAGTAGTCGACAGTATGCTGGTAGACGGTCTTATGTGTGCGTTTAACAACTACCATATGGGAATGACGGCTGAGAATATTTGCGAGCAATACGGGCTGACACGGGAAGAGCAGGATGAGTTTGCAGCATGGAGCCAGCAAAAGGCAGAAACTGCCATAAAAGAAGGCAAATTTAAAGAGGAAATTGTTCCAGTGGAAATTCCGCAGCGCAGAGGGGAACCCGTTGTTTTTGATACCGACGAATTCCCGCGTGCGGGTGTAACGGCGGAACAATTGAGCAAACTAAAACCCGCATTTAAAAAAGACGGGTCGGTTACAGCAGGCAATGCTTCCGGAATTAATGACGGAGCCGCAGCGCTTGTCTTAATGAGCCGCCAGCGCGCAGAAGCGATGGGGATTAAGCCGATGGCTGTCATCCGGGCAAATGCCAGTGCCGGAGTGGATCCGAAAATCATGGGGATCGGGCCTGTTCCTGCTACGAAAAAGGCGATGGAAAAAGCCGGTCTTGCTATCGAAGACATGGATTTGATTGAAGCAAACGAAGCATTCGCAGCGCAATCCCTGGCTGTCGGCCGTGATTTGAGCATCCCGAAGGAAAAATTAAATGTCAACGGCGGGGCGGTTGCACTTGGGCATCCAATCGGGGCAAGCGGGGCGCGCATTCTCGTTACTCTTTTATATGAAATGAAACGTCGCGGCTCAAAATACGGATTAGCAACACTCTGCATCGGTGGGGGGCAGGGTGTAGCGACCATCGTAGAAATGTAAGCGAGTAGATGAATTGGAATATGTCAATAAAAAAACGGAAAAATAGTAAAAGAAACTGTCTGAAATCAATTTTTTTGTCTAAATGGTGACAATCCTTTTTCGACTTATTGACAAAAAATAAATGCTTAAGTACTATGGTTAGGGACAATGCATACGATACAACGAATATTCAATTGTTCCTAACCTCTTTTTATTAAGCAGTCGGTTTCGACAGATTTTTTTTTGAGTAAAATGGGGTACCTAATCCGCACATGGCAGGAGGAACCGAATGTGAAGCAGGATAAAAACGGGCCTTTGCGTGCATTTGCGTTAGTGGGGACAATCGGAGTAGAATTGGCTGTATCTGTTATATTTGGTTTCTGGGCCGGGCGTTCGCTTGATCGCTGGTTACATACGGAGCCTTGGTTTTTGCTTGTTGGCGTATTATTTGGCTTGGCACTGGGAATTACAGGGATTTTCTTCCTGATTAAACAGTTTTTCGGAGAGTGACATGGAAGAATTCGCTTCCTCGATCAAACAAATTGCACGCTACACGTTTTACTTATTTGTTGTGGTTGTCCTGCTCTGGCTATTTATGCCACAGCGTGTTTTTTTTCAAGGTTTACTTCTAGGCACTTTTGTCAGCATTCTCAATGGCCTTATTCTTTATGTAAAGACGATGCAGGCCGGAGAGGCTGCCGTCACACCCGGCAAACGGGCAAGAGGGATCGGGATGATGCAACGCCTCCTCCTCGCCGGCTTTGCTATTTATGTATCCATTCGTTTACCCCATCTTTTTTCTTTCTACGGGGTGCTTGTTGGGCTGTTCGCGGTCCAAATGGCAGCGTTGTCACACGCTATCATTCGATATTCATATTCCAAAAAGTAAAACACATAGGAAAGGGGTGAAATTAGAAAAATGGAAAATTTTCCTCCGTCTATAACGATAGCTGGTCTGGTATTTGATATATCCACAGTAATCATGTCTGTTTTTACCGCATTGCTCGTTTTGCTGGTCGTTTTTATCGCAACGAGAAACATGACTGCAGGAGTTCCGAAGGGCTGGCAAAATTTCTTCGAATGGGTGATTGATTTTATTCGGGGAATTGCCGGACAATTCATGGATGCAAAGACAAGTTCCAAATTTGTTACCTTGGCCCTCACTTTATTCCTGTTTATATTCATCGGTAATCAGCTTGGTGTTATTGCTCTGGTTGATGTTTCGTACACAAAACCGGTTCCCGCTATCGGATTGACACAGGAACAGTTCGCAAAATATGCTCGCGAAGTGGTTCATAATGGTGAGAAAATAAAAGAGGTGAACGTAGAGTGGTTTAAATCACCTACTTCGTCTCCAAGCGTGACCTTCGGTTTGGCCTTCCTGGTGCTCATTTACGCCCATATTCTGGGGATTCGCAAAAATCCGGGAGCGTATATTAAACACTGGTTCGAGCCTTCGTGGCCAATGGTCCTTCTCCATATCATGGAAGAATTTATCATTAAACCGTTAACTCTTCCATTGCGGCTATTCGGTAACATTTTCGCCGGCGAGGTTCTCATCGCCTTCATGCTGGCAGGTTCTGTGTTCGCCGTGAGTCTTCCGCTCATTATCTGGCTGGGCTATTCCATATTCGTAGGTGCTGTACAGGCTTATATCTTTACAACGCTTGCGCTGGTATACATCTCACAAAAAGTTGTGGATGAACACTAGACTTCTTATTGTTATTAACCCTTATTTACTATAAATATCTTTTTCTTTTTTAAATATTTCAGAGGAGGAAATCATAATGGATTTCGCAATTGCTATAGGTTTGATTTTTGGTCTTGCTGCTGTAGGAGCAGGTATTGGTAACGGTCTTGTTGTGTCTCGGACAATTGAAGGGGTTGCACGCCAACCTGAAGCTCGTGGTTCTCTGATGGGTCTTATGTTCCTTGGTCTTGGTCTTGTAGAGGCCCTTCCTATCATCGCAGTTGCTATTGGTTTCATGATCTTCGGGAAAGCTCACTAAGATATACCACGATTCGTATAAAAGAAAACCTTACAGGTTACATGTAAAGCCGGGCGGGGGCTGCCATCCTTCGCCTTCCTTTTGTAATGAAGAATCTCCTGCATAGTACAGTAGGGAAGGAGTGACACTCATTGTTGGATTTTGGAAGTATTCGAATTGAATTTGGTACATTACTCTTTCAAATCGTATTAATCCTCATTCTTATATACCTGGTTAGTAAAGTGGCGATGAAGCCGGCTCTGTCTGTTCTTCAGAAGCGCCAGGACCACATTGCTGATCAAATCTCCGGTGCCGAGAAAGCGAACGCGGAAGCCAAGCAATTGCTTGAACAGCAACGCGCGGAATTGAAGAAGGTTCGTGAAGAGGCCCAGACGATCTTAGATCGTGCGAAGAAGCAAGCGGATGTGGAAGCTCAAGAGATTATTGCCGCAAGCAACGAGCGCGCCGAACGCTTGATCGAAGAGGCGAAGCTTGAAATTAATCGCGAGAAGGAAAAAGCGCTCAGCTCTGTGCGCGATCAGGTAGCGGGATTATCCGTGCTGCTTGCTTCGAAGATTATTGAAAAAGAAATGACTGAATCTGAACAGCAGGATACGATTGAACAGTTCTTGAGACAGGTGGGCGGTCAACTATGAGCGCTGTTGCCAAGCGATATGCACGGGCCCTGTTCGAAGTAGCAAGCGAGCATAAGTCAATCGATGCTACGGAACAGGAACTTGCGGAAATCACGGCGATTATTAAAGATAATGCCGATTTAAGAAAACTGTTAACCCATCCGAAAATCTCAGCGGATGAGAAGAAGCAGCTGATGAATTCCTTATTTGCTGGCAAGATCTCCGAAACAACAAATAAATTCATTAACCTTCTTATCGAACGCGGTCGTGAGAATGATCTTACGGAGATGGCTAACTATTTTACAGAGCTTTCTAATGAAGTGCGTGGAATTGCGGATGCGACTGTTATTACGGCTAAGCCGTTAACACAGGAAGAAGTGAACCAGTTGGCGGAAAGCTTTGGCCGGAAGTTAAATAAAACATTGCGAGTGAAAGCGGAGATTGACCCTTCTATTATCGGTGGAATTATTGTCCGCATCGGCGACCGTCTCTATGATGGCAGCATGAAAGGGAAGTTAGCCCGTTTTACACAGCAAATTAAGCAATCCCAAGTATGATAGATAGGGGTGAACCACAAGGTGAGTGCAATCAGACCTGATGAAATTAGTTCTCTGATTAAACAACAGATTGAAAAATATAAATCTGACATCCAGGTGGTGGATGTTGGTACAGTAATCCAGATTGGTGACGGGATCGCCCGTGTATATGGTCTGGAAAATGTTATGGCCGGTGAGCTTCTTGAATTCTCTAACGGCGTTATGGGATTGGCTCAGAACCTTGAAGAAGATAACGTAGGGGTTGTCGTTCTTGGGCCGTACACTGAAATCCGTGAGGGAGACCAGGTAAAGCGTACCGGTCGTATTATGGAGGTTCCTGTAGGGGAAGCACTCCTTGGCCGCGTTGTGAATCCGCTTGGCCAGCCGCTTGATGGGATGGGTCCGATTGAAACGACAGAATTCCGTCCGATTGAAAGCCCGGCGCCCGGCGTTATGGCCCGTAAATCGGTGCATGAGCCGCTGCAAACAGGGATCAAAGCGATTGATTCAATGGTTCCGATCGGCCGTGGACAGCGTGAGCTTATTATCGGGGACCGTCAAACAGGTAAAACCGCCATTGCGATTGATACCATTATCAACCAGAAGGGCAAAGACATGGTTTGTATTTATGTCGCTATTGGTCAAAAGCAATCCACCGTTGCCGGTGTAGTGGAAACTCTCCGCAAGCACGGTGCGCTTGAATACACGATCGTCGTGTCCGCAACAGCATCGGATCCGGCACCTCTTCTTTATCTGGCTCCGTATGCCGGCGTATCGATGGGTGAATATTTCATGTACAAAGGAGGACACGTTCTCTGCGTATATGATGACCTTTCCAAGCAAGCTGCTGCCTATCGCGAACTTTCCCTCCTGCTTCGCCGTCCTCCGGGTCGTGAAGCGTACCCAGGGGATGTATTCTATCTGCACAGCCGTTTGTTGGAGCGCGCAGCTAAATTGAGCGATGAGTTGGGCGGCGGTTCTTTGACTGCTCTGCCTTTTATTGAAACACAAGCCGGGGACGTATCTGCTTACATTCCGACCAACGTTATCTCGATCACAGACGGACAGATTTTCCTTGAGTCCGACCTGTTCCACTCCGGCCAGCGTCCGGCCGTAAACGTAGGTATTTCCGTATCCCGTGTAGGGGGCTCTGCCCAAATTAAAGCAATGAAGAAGGTTGCGGGTTCACTTAAGCTCGACCTTGCCCAATACCGTGAGCTGCAGTCATTTGCCCAGTTCGGTTCTGACCTGGATAAAGCTACGCTCGCTCGCTTAAATCGTGGGGAGCGCACCACGGAAATTCTCAAGCAGGGTCAATTTGAGCCGATGCCGGTAGAAAAGCAGGTTATTTCTATCTATGCGGCAACGAAGGGATTCCTTGATGAAATTCCGGTTGCGGACGTGCGCCGTTTTGAAAAAGAACTTCATTCTTATTTGGAACACAATAAGAAAGAATTGCTTGATACGATTGCCAATACAAAGGAATTGCCACCGGAAGACCAATTGAACGCAGCAATCGATGAGTTCAAGAAAGGCTTCGCTGTCTCCGAATAGTCTGGATAAAAGATAAGCTGTGATAACGGCGTGAAGTTGTTTGCCGTTGTGCATACAGCGCTACTATGGAAACAAAGGTGGTGAATGAAATGGCTGGAGGAATTCGCGAGATCAAGCAGCGTATTCGCAGCATGCAGAATACGAAAAAGATTACGAAAGCGATGAAGATGGTCGCGGCTTCGAAGCTTCGCCGCTGCCAGGAACGCGCCCAGGCGGCACGTCCATACGCTGGAAAAATGCAGGAAGTAGTCATGAGCATTGCGTCCGGTACGAAAGGGTCTAAACACCCGATGCTGCAAAGCCGTCCTGTTAAGAAGACAGGCTACGTTGTGATTACCTCAGACCGGGGCCTTGCCGGCGGCTACAACGGAAATATTCTTCGTATGGTAGCCCGAAACATTGCCGAACGCCACAACAGCAAAGATGAATATACGATCGTTGTCCTCGGGCGGAAAGGACGGGACTTCTTTAAAAAACGCGGATATCCCGTTAGCGAAGAGTTCGTTAACCTTTCTGACTCTCCTACTTTTGCCGACATTATAGGTGTGGCAAGAAGAGCGGTCGGTTTATTTGCGGACGGAACCATTGATGAGCTTTACCTCGTCTATAACAAGTTTATCAGTGCAATTCAGCAGGAACCTACCGAACTGCGTCTGCTTCCTTTATCTGATGTTGAGAAAACGGATGATTCGCCGACGTATGACTTCGAACCGTCAGCGGATGAGGTTCTTGCCGATTTGCTGCCTAAATATGCAGAAACCTTAATTTTCAGCGCGTTGCTTGATGCGAAAGCGAGTGAGTGGGGTGCCCGCATGACTGCAATGGGCAATGCAACGGATAATGCTACGGATATGATTGATCGACTAACGCTGTTCTATAACCGTGCCCGTCAGGCTGCAATTACCCAGGAAATTGCGGAGATTGTCGGCGGTGCGAACGCGCTCGAATAGTTTGAAGAGACAGGAGGGAAACACATGAGCAAGGGACGCGTCCTTTCAGTTACAGGTCCGGTTGTAGACGTTCAGTTCGAAAGCGGACACTTACCTGAAATCTATAACGCGATTAAAATTAACGAAACACTTGAGAACGGAAAAGTTATTGATCTTACCCTTGAAGTTGCGCTTCACTTAGGAGACAATACGGTTCGTACAGTAGCTATGTCTTCCACGGATGGTCTGGTGCGTGGAATGGATGTTGAGGACACGGGCAAGCCGATTTCCGTTCCGGTTGGGGAAAAAACACTCGGCCGCGTATTTAACGTATTGGGTGAGCCCATTGATTTACAACCGACCCCGGAAGGTGTGCAGCGCGATCCGATTCACCGTGAACCACCTGCTTTTGAAGAGCAGTCTACGGCGGATCAAGTTCTTGAAACAGGAATTAAAGTGGTTGATTTGCTCGCACCATACGCAAAAGGCGGTAAAATTGGCCTGTTCGGTGGTGCCGGTGTAGGTAAAACCGTTTTAATCCAGGAATTGATTAACAATATCGCGCAGGAACATGGTGGTTACTCCATTTTTGCGGGTGTAGGTGAACGTACCCGTGAAGGGAACGACTTATACCATGAAATGGTGGATTCCGGCGTTATTTCGAAAACATCTATGGTATTCGGTCAGATGAATGAGCCGCCGGGAGCACGTCTTCGCGTAGCGCTGACCGGTCTGACCATGGCTGAATATTTCCGTGATGTAGAGGGTCGTGACGTACTTCTCTTCATCGATAACATCTTCCGTTTCACCCAGGCCGGTTCTGAAGTATCCGCGTTGTTGGGCCGTATGCCTTCAGCGGTTGGTTACCAGCCGACACTCGCAACGGAAATGGGTAAATTGCAAGAGCGTATTACTTCAACGAAAAAAGGTTCAGTCACATCCATTCAGGCGATTTACGTACCTGCGGATGACTATACCGACCCGGCTCCTGCAACGACATTTGCTCACCTGGATGCTACCACTAACCTTGACCGTGGTATTTCCGAGCTCGGTATTTATCCTGCGGTAGACCCGCTTGCATCAACGTCCCGTATTCTTAGCCCGGACGTAGTTGGACAAGAACACTATGATGTAGCGCGCGGCGTACAAAAAATTCTTCAGCGTTATAAAGAATTGCAGGATATTATCGCTATCCTTGGTATGGATGAATTGTCTGATGAGGATAAACAAATCGTTAACCGCGCACGCAAAGTTCAACGTTTCATGTCGCAGCCGTTCCACGTTGCTGAACAGTTTACAGGATTCCCTGGAAAATATGTTCCAGTCAAGGAAACGGTACGCAGCTTTAAAGAAATTCTTGAAGGGAAGCATGATAATCTTCCTGAAGCTGCTTTCCTTTATGTGGGGACGATTGAAGAAGCCGTTGAAAAAGCGAAGAAAATGTAGGGCAACCCTGATGATGGGGAGTGTTTTGTAAATGAATACCATTGCTGTCGAAGTTGTTACTCCAGATCGGATTGTCTATCGCGGAGATGCCCGCATTGTTGTAGCGAGAGGAATTGAAGGGGATCTCGGTATTTTACCCAATCATATTCCGATGGTTACACCTCTCAAGATAGCTCCGGTACTGGTAAAAAAGCAGGATGATAAAGAAGACGAGGCCATCGCGGTTAGCGGCGGCATCATGGAAGTACGCAAGGACAAAGTTACGATTTTAGCTGAAACAGCTGAACTGGGTGAAGAAATCGACGTTGCCCGCGCAATCGCCGCAAAAGAACGTGCCGAACGCCTTTTAGCTGAGAGCAAAGATAATGTTGACTTTAAGCGTGCTGAGTTAGCTCTTGAACGCGCACTTGCCCGTATTTCTGCCGGGCGCAAATAATTATAGAGGCTTCCCTTTATTTACAAAGGGGAGCCTTTTTTTGCGGGTTTTCCCTTGCAGGGAAAACCTGAAAAAAATAAAAACGAACCATTCATCACACGTTACATAAGATGGTGCACCCTCACAATATGATCCAGCAGCTTTTCGCAACAGCGGTAGATGATCGTATAGGTTTCCAGGAAAGCATCGTCGCCTCTTCCCCATGGATCCGGGACGTCCCCGCAACCTTTCGGGTCAAATTCACGGAGTAAATGAACATTTCCGGTCGGGTTCCCCAGTTTGATAATATTTCGGTGGTTGGAACTGTCCATCGCGATAATATAATCCCACTTTGGCAAATCCCCTTTTGTAAATTGGCGGGCGAGCTGTCCGTCAAGCGATACGCCAAACTTGCCGGCAACGCTTCGTGAACCGGGGTGGGGAGGCTCTCCAATATGATAGCCGCCCGTACCGGCAGAATCTTTAACGAATTTATCGATAAGTCCTTTTTCTGCTGCGAGATGACGAAATACCCCTTCTCCGAGCGGAGACCGGCAAACATTACCAAGGCATACAAACACAATAGATATTTTATCGTTAAATGGCATTCTTACACCTGCTTTTTACTATATTTCTATAATGAGTAAAAGATATTGCCGCATTTATATATCCTTTATTTTACTATATGTTTTCCAATTTTTCCTCTTTAATTATAGGTTAGACACTCCGCAATTCAAATGTTATAATTGGGGGGAATTTCTAATTCACATAATTGTAACTTATATAGTAAATAAAATATTGGGGGGAGAGAGACATGGCAGCATCCTATTCAAACAATTACTTCATTGTTGTCATTTTTCTATTTCTGGGGATTCTCTTACCTGTAGGTGCGCTCACCTTCGGGCGTTTATTGCGCCCGTATAACCCTACGGAAGAGAAAAGGAAGACCTATGAAAGCGGTGTCGATCCAACGGGTTCCAGCTGGGTGCGATTTAATGTAAAATATTACATTTTTGCACTTCTGTTTGTTGTATTTGATGTGGAAACCGTGTTTCTTTATCCGTGGGCTGTCGCTTATGACAAGCTAGGTTTGTTTGCTCTGGTAGAAATGCTTATATTTATTGTATTGCTGGTCATCGGTTTAATCTATGCCTGGAAGAAGAAGGTGTTAGAATGGAACTAAATTTAGAGGGCATCACCTTAGAAGAACAAAAAGAATTGCAGCGCAATGTCGTTTTCAGCACGATTGAGCAGCTAAAAGCATGGGCGCGCAGCAACTCAATCTGGCCCTTGTCATTCGGTTTAGCTTGCTGTGCGATTGAAATGATGGGAACGGGCGCCGCCGACTGGGATTTGGACCGTTTCGGGGTCATCTTTCGGGCATCGCCAAGGCAGTCTGACTGTATGATTGTTGCGGGAACGGTAACAAAAAAGATGGCTCCACTGCTTCGCCGACTGTACGATCAGATGGCGGAACCCAAATGGGTGATTGCGATGGGTTCCTGTGCGACAGCCGGTGGACCGTATGTGAATTCTTATGCCGTAGTAAAAGGCGTGGATCAGATTGTCCCTGTCGATGTGTATATCCCGGGATGTCCGCCTAGCCCGCCTGCTCTTATCTACGGAATTAATAAACTACAAGAGAAAATTCGCTACGAAGCGAAAACCGGAAAGAGGGTGACCGGTTCATGAGCGATGAAACACAAAAGCCGACACCGGAGGAGAAAGCTGCTGCTGCAGCGAAAGCGAAAGCGGCTGCCGCCGCAAAAGCCAAAGCCGCCGCAGCCGCCGCAGCTAAGGCAAAAGCCGCAGCGAATGCCGCAGCAAACGCGGGTGGAGAAACAGGGGGAGACGACGAGAAAGCCAAGGCTGCCGCCGCTGCCAAGGCAAAAGCCGCAGCCGCCGCAGCCGCCAAAGCGAAAGCCGCCGGGGCAGCCGAGGGAGAAGGAGCCGCTGCCGAACCGAAGAAGCCGTCACATAATCAACCTATACTGGATAAGTTTGTGAAACTAATAACAGATGCCTGGGGTTCCGATGCGATCGAAAATTCCTATATTAACGAGGCAAGCGAGCATATTCCGACATTGATTGTCCGCAAAGAGAAGTGGCACGATATCGCCCGCATGCTCCATGATGATGAGCAGCTTGCGTTTGATTATCTCTCTTTAAGTCTCGGTGTTGACTATGAGACTCATATGGAATCCATATGTTATTTATATTCATACAAACACGGCCATACGGTATGTGTGAAAGTGAAAATAGACCGCGACGCTGCCGTCGTTTCTTCCGTTACAGATATCTGGGCGGGTGCTGACTGGTTCGAACGGGAAACGTATGACCTTTTAGGCATTAAATATGAGGGACATTACAACCTTCAACGCATCCTTCTGCCGGATTCATGGGTTGGACACCCGCTTCGCAAAGACTACGTACAATATGATGAGGAGGTGTGAGGACATGAGTGACGTAACAACAACAGGCAAAAACATTAGAACAGAAGAAATGCTGTTGAACGTGGGTCCTCAGCATCCAAGTACGCACGGGGTGTTCCGCCTTGTTGTAAAAATTGACGGGGAGACGATCACGGAAGCAACCCCTGTCATCGGCTATTTGCACCGCGGTACGGAAAAGCTGGCGGAAGATTTAAACTACACGCAAATCATTCCGTATACAGACCGGATGGATTACTTGTCGGCTATGACCAACAACTATATGATGGTTCATTCCGTCGAAACGGCAATGGGATTAGAGATTCCCGAACGCGCCGAATTTCTCCGTGTTATCGTGATGGAATTACAGCGTATCGCCAGTCACCAGGTATGGTTTGGGACGGGCTTGCTTGACCTTGGTGCGATGGGGCCGTTCCTGTATGCTTTCAGGGACCGTGAAATTATCGTGCGCTTGTTCAATGAAATATGCGGGGCCCGCTTGACCTATAACTATATGCGGGTGGGTGGTGTGAAATGGGATGCTCCGCCGGGCTGGATTCAAAAAGTAAAAGACTTTGTTCCTTATATGCGCAAAGAACTGGAAGGATACCATCGTCTCGTCAGCGGCAATGAAGTGTTTTTGAAGCGCGTTCAGGGCGTTGGCGTCATTACCCGGGAAGAGGCGATCAACTATTCGCTCAGCGGTGTCCTGCTTCGTTCCACCGGAGTTAAGTGGGATTTGCGTAAAAATGTTCCGTATTCCATTTATGATCGTTTTGAATTTGATGTGCCGTCATATGACTACGGAGATTGCTATGCCCGCTATTTAATCCGCATGGAAGAAATAAAACAATCGCTTCGCATTATCGAACAGGCGGTTGAGCAAATCCCGGATGGGGAAGTAATGGGCAAAGTTCCCCGCGTCCTGCGCGTGCCGGAAGGTGAGGTCTTTACCCGGATTGAAGCGCCTCGCGGAGAAATCGGATGCTATATCAACAGCAAAGGGAAAGATAAACCATACCGCATTAAGTTCCGTCGCCCTTCATTTGCTAACCTGCAAATTTTGCCTAAGATGTTGAAAGGTCAAAATGTTGCTGACATGATTGCCATTCTGGGCAGCATTGATATCGTGTTAGGGGAGGTAGACGGATAATGGGTCAATATCTTTCGCAAAGCCTTGGCTGGCAAAACGGCCTTATTTTTGTGCTGTCGGCCGTTGTTTTGCTTGCCATCGTGCTTGGTTTCGTTACGTACGCGATTTATTTTCAGCGTAAACAAATCGGCTGGATGCAGCTCCGGTTAGGTCCTAATCGCGTCGGTCCGCTCGGCCTTTTACAAACGGTGGCCGACGTATTGAAGCTCCTGTTAAAAGAAGATATCATTCCAAAGGCTGCTGATAAGCCGCTGTTTGCTCTTGCACCGGTTCTCGCTTTTATGCCGGCTTTCGCTGTACTGGCTATTATGCCGTTTACGCCGAATCTGCACTTTGCCGATATTGGGGTCGGTGTGCTTTACTACATTGCAATCTCCGGCATTAGCGTACTTGGCGTCGTTACCGGCGGATGGGCTTCGAACAATAAGTATGCGCTGCTTGGGGGGATGCGTTCCGCCGCGCAGATGATTAGTTACGAGATTCCGCTCGTTATGTCCGTTGTGGGGGTCATTCTCCTAACTGGAAGCCTTAACTTGATCGACATCGTTCAAAAACAAAAAGAAATGGGTATGTGGTTTTTTATCCCACAAATCCTTGGCTTCGTGATTTTCATCATCGCGCAGCTCGCTGAATTAAGTCGGACACCGTTCGATTTAACGGAAGCCGAGTCGGAACTGGTCGCCGGTTACCACGTAGAGTACAGCGGATTTCGCTGGGCTTTCTTCATGCTCTCTGAGTATGTGTATATTTTTGCAATGGCTTCGTTAACGACAGTCCTGTTCCTTGGCGGCTGGCTGCCACCGTTTGCTTTCCTCAGTTTCATACCGGGCATTATCTGGTTTATTCTGAAGTTTTGTGCCATTGTTTTCTTTATTTTCTGGCTGCAGGCCACGTTGCCAAGGATGCGCGTGGACCAGTTAATGCAGCTGGGCTGGAAAGTACTGCTGCCGCTGGCGCTGGTCAATATTTTTATCACCGCCATTGTCAAAACGCTTTTAATGTAGGAGGGTGATAGTATGCTAGGTTTTGCTAAAGGGTTGGCGTACACCTTTAAACAGATGACGAATAAAAAGATAACCCACATGTATCCGGATCAAAAAGTGGATTGGCCGGAACGCTTTCGCGGGATTCAGCACTTCTCACCGGATAAATGCATTGTATGTAACCAGTGCGCCCGGATTTGCCCGACAGGCTGTATTAACCTGATTGGCAAAAAGAGCGAAGACCCGAATAAAAAAGGGAAAGTCATCGATACGTACGATATTAATTTTGAGATTTGCATTTTATGCGATCTTTGCACAGAAGTATGCCCAACAGAGGCGATTGTTATGACAACCAATTTCGAATTGGCTGCCTACAGCAGAGATGAGCTCTTTAAAAACCTCGACTGGTTAAACGAAAATAACACCAACGTACGGGGAGGGAACGCGTAGTGAGCGGTCAGTTAGTCGCATTTTTTGTTCTCTCCTTACTGAGCATCGGTGGAGCTGTCTTCATGATCAGCTTCACCCGGGTTGTACATATGGTTGTTGCTCTTGCTTTTACTTTCTTAAGCATCGCCGGACTTTATATTCTGCTTGAAGCCGAATTCGTCGGCATGGTTCAGGTGTTAGTGTATTCCGGCGCGATTTCCATTCTGATGCTGTTTGGAATCATGCTGACCCGCCATGACGCAGAGGAAACCGACGTGAAGAAAGGGCCGCATCAGTTTATCACGTTCGCGGCGATCGTGGTATTTTTCGGAATCGTCTTTTTCGGGATTCAGCATACGCAGTGGCCGAACCAGGGTCCGGATTTTTCAAGCCAGAACAATGTAAAGGAAATTGGGATTCAAATGTACAGCCATTATGTGATTCCGTTTGAATTGGTTTCCGTCCTGCTTCTGGTTGCCCTGGTTGGTGCCATTATTCTCGCTAAGAAGGAGGAACCGGAAGAATGAGTATCTCGGTTAACGCATTTTTGCTTGTCGCACTTATCCTCTTCTGTGTCGGGCTATACGGGGCATTGACAAAGCGCAATGCGGTCATTGTGCTGTTATCGATTGAACTGATGCTCAATGCGGTGAACATTAATCTTGTCGCTTTCGCGAAATCAGGCGTGAATGCAAATATTTCCGGGCAGATTTTCTCCCTGTTTACGATCACGGTAGCCGCAGCCGAAGCAGCCGTAGGCATTGCCATTCTCATCTCCCTGTACCGCAACCGCAGTACGGTAAACGTGGATGAGATGGACTTAATGAAGCGATAGAATGGAAAAAGGATTGGTGACTGTATGGATATGTTAGCAAATGCCTGGCTCATACCGCTCTTTCCGCTTGTAGCTTTCGTGCTGCTCGTATGCTTTGGACGCCAGATGAAGGAAGCTTCGGCCTATATAGGAATACTGGCTACGCTCGTCTCCTTTATTGTTGCTGTTCTTGTTTTTATGAAGCGGTTTGCCGAAGGAGCCCAGGATTATATCAATATTAACTTCAACTGGGTGACGTACGCCGGTCATAAAATTACGATGGGCTTTGAAGTCACACAGTTGAATGCGATGATGCTGGTTATCGTTACTCTTGTCAGCATGCTGGTAAACATTTATTCGAAGGGATATATGCACGGGGATGAACGTTTTTCGGTATTTTATCAATACCTTGCCCTATTTACCTTCTCCATGCTTGGCGTGGTTCTTTCACCGAATATCCTGCAGCTCTATATTTTCTGGGAGCTTGTGGGCGTCTGCTCGTTCCTCCTTGTCGGTTTTTATTATTTCAAACCGGAAGCAAGAGCTGCAGCGAAGAAAGCTTTTATCGTAACCCGTATCGGGGACGTGGGACTGTTTATCGGGATTTGCCTTATTTTCTGGTGGGTTGGCAGCTTCGATTACAGTGATATTTTCAATAAAATTCATGCCGGTGGACTTGAGCCGTGGAAGATTACCCTCATAGGGATTCTTATTTTTATCGGTGCGGTCGGAAAATCCGGCCAGTTTCCGCTGCATACGTGGCTGCCTGATGCGATGGAAGGTCCAACACCTGTCAGTGCCTTGATTCACGCCGCTACGATGGTTGCGGCCGGGGTATATTTAGTCGCACGCATGTACGATGTGTATCTGGCTTCCTCGACAGCGGCCAATGTCGTTGCTTATATCGGTGGTTTTACCGCAATTTTCGCCGCTTCGATCGGCTTAACACAGCGGGATATTAAACGGGTGCTCGCTTATTCTACCGTCAGCCAGCTTGGCTACATGATGTTGGCGCTTGGTGCCGCCAGTGCGGCCGGGTACGTAGCGGGAACTTTCCACCTGATGACTCATGCCTTTTTCAAAGCGCTTCTCTTCCTTGCGGCAGGCAGCGTGATTCATGCGGTGCATACGCAGGATATTTTTGAAATGGGCGGGCTTTGGAAAAAGATGCGCACCACAGGGATCGTTTTCCTGATCGGCTGTCTTGCGATATCCGGGATTTTTCCGTTTGCGGGATTCTGGTCAAAAGAAGAAATCCTCGGTGCTACGTATGCTTCCGGACGGTATGATTTGTTTGCTGCCGCGGTGGTAGCCGCGTTCTTTACCGCGTTCTACATGTTCCGCTTATTCTTCCTGACTTTTACCGGTGAGGATAAATCAGGCGGCCATGCACATGAATCGCCAAGTGTGATGACCGTGCCGATGATGATTCTTGCGGTTCTTGCCTGTATCGCCGGCTTTATTAATACCCCGTGGAAGCCCGCACTCGGCGAATGGTTAACGTATAATTTTGCCGCGTTGCACGCGAATGGGCAAGCGGAACAAAGTAGTCCGGTATGGATTACCGCGCTGGCGCTCATTGTTTCGTTAAGCGGAATTTACTTTGCCTGGGTGAAGTACGGAAAACGGGGAACTGCCGTCAGCACAGGCGAGGGTGGGCTGTTTTATCGCCTGTCTTACCATAAGTATTACATTGATGAAATCTACGATGCGGTGTTCGTTCGTTCACTCAAGGCCACCGGCCGTGTTTTACAGGCGTTCGATACGTACATTATTGACGGTCTTGTGCGTTTTGTTGCGTACTTCACCCGCGGTGTCGGGGGAGCCGGAACGAGCGTCCAGAACGGCCGCATTCAAACGTATGGCGCCGTGGCTTTTATCGGCCTCGTCCTGCTGCTTGCCGGCCTGACGTATGTAGGGGGGTATTTCGGATAATGGCGAACTTTCTTTTATGGCTAACTTTTTCACCGCTGATCGGAATTCTTGTCCTCGCGTTCATTCCCAAGACTCAGGCAGGGCTGGTCAAAGCGATTGGCGTCATTACAACGCTGATTCCGCTTGTGATGGTAGTCGTTCTGTATTTTAGATTTGACCATACGGCGAGCGGCCTGCAGTTTATGCTGAAACGGGATTGGATTACCATCCCGGTAGGCAATCAAGGTCAGGGATTCCCCATTCGCTTTGAAATGGGGGTAGACGGTTTATCCATGCCGCTCGTTCTGCTGACAGCTGTCATTGCGACGATGGCATCGATCGCCGGGCTTGCCATTAACAAGCGATGGAAAGAGTTCTATGTCCTGTTCCTGATTATTGAAATCGGAATGCTTGGTGTCTTTACTTCGCTTAATCTGTTCCAGTTTTTCGTGTTCTTCGAGTTCACGATTATCCCGATGTTCTTCCTGATGGGAATATGGGGATATATTGAACGGGAAAAAGCGGCGATGAAGTTTTTGCTCTATAATGGGGTCGGTTCCGCGATTATGTTCATTGTGTTTATCGCTTTGTTCATGAACACGATGACGCTCAATATGTTTGAGATTAAGCAGGTGCTGACAGACCCGATGAACCAGTTGAACATCCCGGATGCTCCGGGCTATCTGCAGGAAACGGTCCGCTTTGGCCTGTTCCTGGCTCTGTTCATCGCTTTTGCGATTAAAATTCCGGTTGTTCCATTCCACACGTGGATGCTGAAAGCGTACCAGGAAGCAAATCCGGCAGCGATTATGATTTCCTCCGGTGTATTAATTAAAATTGGGGGGTACGCGTTAATCCGCATGAATGCGGCTTTCTTCCCCGAGTGGATGAATCAGCTGTCGACGCTTATTGCGGTTCTGGGTGTGATCAATATCCTGTATGGCGCGGTTCTTGCCTTTGTCCAGAGTGACCTGAAATTGATGCTGGCGTATTCGAGTGTGAGCCATATGGGCATTATCCTGCTTGGTCTGGCCGCGATGAACGCACAGGGCTTTCAGGGGGCCATTTTCCAAATGGTATCACACGGCCTGATTGCCGCGCTCATGTTCTATATGGTTTCCCTTATATATCAACGAACCGGTACAACAGACATTCGCGAATTAGGCGGACTGGCCAAATCCATGCCGATGATCAGCGGTGTGTTGTTAACCGCCATGATGGCTTCCGTTGGTTTACCGGGGATGTCAGGGTTTGTGAGTGAGTTCCTTTCCTTTGTAGGTTTATTTGGTTCCAAGCCTGTTATTGCGGCCGTAGGAGCACTCGGGCTTATTTTTACAGCCGTTTACCTGCTCCGTACGATTCTTGGTACAACGTTCGGCCCGATGCAGGAGCGGTACCAAGGGCTGGCCGATGTTCAAACGGCTGAAGTCATTCCGATGATTGTCCTGTTAAGTCTCGTTATCCTTATTGGCGTATATCCTGCCATACTAAGCGGACCGCTGCAGGCTACTTTACAGAATATTGTACCGAGGATAGGAGGATAAGGCTGATGAATGGTGTTAGTAAATGGGGGGCGCTGGCCCAGTTTGACTGGTCGGCTATGACTCCCGAATTTACCATACTCGGTGTGGCCACACTCCTTTCCCTGATTGACCTGTTTATGCCGAAGAAATCCGACCGCCGCATTCTTGCCTGGATCGGATTTGCAGGGTTAATTCTCGCAGGATTTTTTGTGGTGAAAAATACCGGTCATGGTGTCGTTTCGATTATGGCGGACATGTTCCGCCTTGACGGGTATGCGAATGGATTTAAGCTGATTCTGCTGGGCGGAGTCGCGTTTGTTTTTTTGATTTCCATCAATTACATTGATAAAAATAACATTATTTATTCCGGAGAGTTCTACTATTTGCTCTTAACAGCACTGCTTGGCGGAATGATTATGGCCTCGTCCGCGGATTTAATTACGCTGTTCGTCGGCCTCGAATTGCTGTCGATCTCTTCCTATATTATGGTTGGAACGAGAAAAAATCATATCCAGTCCAATGAATCGTCGTTTAAATACGTAGTGTCCGGAGGAATTGCAACCGCCATTACGCTGTACGGGATGTCATTCATCTATGGAATTACCGGTTCAACGAACCTGTATGTGATCGGGGAACGCCTGGCTCAGGAAGTCCAGAACGGCTTTTCCTTCATCATGTTCCTCGGTTTGCTGTTGATGCTTGTCGGGCTTTCCTTTAAAATTTCAGCGGTGCCATACCATATGTGGACACCGGATGTATACCAGGGAGCGCCGACACCGATTACCGCGTTTCTGTCCGTCGTTTCCAAATCGGCAGGATTTGCGATGATTCTTCGCGTTTTCCTCGTAATGCTTTACAACCTGCAGGATATCGACAAGGCAACCGGTCAGCCGATTCCACTGCTGTTGGGAAAATGGGCGACGATCGTTGCAATTGTGGCAGGTGCCTCGATGATTCTCGGGAATACGATGGCGCTGCGCCAGGTTAATGCAAAGCGGTTAATGGCCTATTCCAGTATTGCACAGGCCGGGTATTTGCTCGTTCCGTTTGCAACCTTTACGATCCTGCTGTATGAACAAACCATTTTCTACCTGTTCGCCTATTTGTGTGCGAATATGGGAATCTTCGCGGTTATGATGCTCGTAAACCGCGATCAGAATACGGAAGATGTGACATCGTTTGCCGGTTTGTACCACCGGGCGCCGTGGCTGGCTATTGCGATGACATTTTTCCTCCTTTCGCTGGCAGGTATTCCGGTGACGGCAGGATTTGTCGGGAAGTTCTACATTTTGTTGAGTGCGCTCGCCTACCATAGATACTGGTTGTCGGGTATTATGATTGCTACGAGCGTGGTCTCGTATTTCTACTACTTCGGCTTTATTCGCCAGATGTATATGCGTCCGGGCAAAACAGAAGCACCGCTTAAAGTGCCTGCAACGATTGTGATTGTCCTGATTGTCGCTTTTGTTGGAACAGTTGCCGCCGGCATCCTGCCCGGCAGCGTGATGGGATATATTCATGCCCATTTCCCGTTTGCACAAATGCTCCAAACCGCAGGACAATAGTGCAGTATATGATGTAATATAGAGAGTGTAATATATAGAAAGAGGAATGCTTGCGAAGCATTCCTCTTTTCTGCTATGAAGTTTTACCTGGCGAAAGTTGTACATTGAAAAAATTTTAGACATAGATTTAGATGAGGAAGTGAGAACCCATGGCAATGGCAGGCGCCATCAACATTGTAATGTCGTTAATTTTTATTGGTATTAGTTTTTGGGCTTTACAGGCGTTTCGTTTCGACTTATTTGTCAGCAATCCAAAGGGCGGGAGGGCCAAACTCCTGCAAATTTTACTCTCGATTATGCTCGGCCACTCCGTATCTGTATTTTTCAGCGACTACTTCGGGTGGACGCGCATGCTGCAGCAGTTTTTTTAGCCCTCTCCACTACACGTGGAAGAGGAGCACGGACACTTAATACTTCCCTGCAAGGGAAAACCCGCAAAAATACAACGGATTCGATGCATTCTGTCCTCGAACCTTTTCGGTCGGCGCATTTCGGAGGTATAGTCCCCTCTCTTTTCGTACAAACTTGTAGTAAAAGAGACGTGGGAGAGGGTACGAAATGAATAAAAAAAGCGCCTGGGGAAAAGGAATTCTTTTTATTTTTGTGATTTTTTATCTTGGTGTATACACGGTGTTTGCGCAGGGAAAGGACTCGTATCAGGAGCAGGTGAACCAGTCGTTTGCGGAGCTTCATGACATGGTTACGGCTGCACGCAAATCCGGAGCTGTGATATCGACCATTCAATCGCGTGTGAAGCTTGAGAAGCAATTTCAATCCGAACGTGAATATGGTAGCTGGAAGCAGCAGTTGATGAGCCGCTTTAGCATTGCGCGCTTTGAACCGGTGGCCACGGCACCTGACGTTTTTCATGCGGTCGGTGAATATAAAGGAATCAATGTGTCTTTTTACCTTGACACAAACCCAATTGAGGAAACGAAAGGTAAAAAAATCGGTTTGTCCGTAGATGTAACGGGTAAAGATGATCAGGTTGCGGCCATACAGCAAGTGACCAAAGTATTGAAACAAAATGAAATAAATGGTTCACATGTACTCCAAATAAATACTTGTGTAAGAGGATTTTATAGTGGTAAACTGAAAAATGACTTGCAGAAAGCGAAAAGTAAGGAAATCGTTTCCTACTTTAATGGTAATATTGTGGAAGCGTTGGAAGACAATACGGTTTTAAGTTATTCAGCCTATTCGCCCCAAATTAAAACACAAATCTATACGAATCATAACAAAATGAATTTGCAAGTTGCCACACATTACGATGAACTTGATCAAAAAACATTAGTAACCATCGGAATACCGATCATTACAATGGAATACTAGCAGGATAAAAAGCAGTACGTGGGGGGAAATGTGACGTGGATAAGATTATCATCCGCGGTGGACAGCGTCTATCGGGTAACGTTCGGGTACATGGTGCAAAAAACGCCGTTTTACCTATCATTGCAGCATCAATTCTGGCAGAAAAAGGTGTAAGTACGATTCATGAAGTACCTGGGTTGGACGATGTTTATACCATCAGTGAAGTTATTAGAGCATTGAATGTAAACGTTCATTACAATAAAGAATCTGAAGTTCTAACCGTCGATGCACGGGAACTATCGTCAACCGAGGCACCTTATGAATGGGTACGGAAGATGCGGGCATCTTTTCTGGTTATGGGGCCGCTTCTGGCACGCAAAGGGAAGGCGAGAATTCCGCTGCCGGGGGGATGTGCCATTGGTTCGCGCGGCATTGACCAGCACCTGAAAGGCTTTCAGGCGATGGGTGCAAAAGTTGAAATCGGCCAGGGCTATATTGACGCAAGTGTGGACGGGCAGCTGAAAGGAACGAAAATTTATCTCGATATTCCTAGTGTTGGTGCTACTGAGAACATCATCATGGCTGCTTCAATGGCGGAAGGAACCACAACAATTGAAAATGCGGCTATGGAGCCTGAAATTGTGGATCTCGCCAATTACTTGAACGCGATGGGCGCACGCATCCGCGGGGCCGGTACGGACACCATTCGAATCGAAGGCGTTGAAGTACTAACGGGTGCTACTCACTCTGTCATTCCGGACCGGGTAGAAGCCGGGACATTTATGGTGGCAGCCGCCATTACCCGCGGGGATGTCATCATTGAGAATGCAATAACGGATCATTTAAAACCGGTGATTGCGAAACTGCGTGAAATGGGTGTTACGATTACAGAGGTTGAGAATGGTGTTCGTGTACATACAGAAAAGGAACTGAAGGTTGTTGACGTAAAAACCCTGCCGCATCCAGGATTCCCGACAGACATGCAGGCACAGTTTATGGCCATTATGCTCTCTGTACCGGGAACCAGCCTGATTACGGAGACGGTTTTTGAAAATCGCTTTATGCACGTAGACGAGTTTAAACGCATGGGTGCGAAGATTAAGATTGACGGGCGTACAGCCATTGTGGAAGGCGGAGCGTATCTCTCCGGGGCAAAAGTAAAAGCGACAGACCTCCGTGCAGGCGCGGCGCTTATCCTCGCCGGACTTATCTGTGAGGGTGAAACGGAAGTAACCGAACTCCACCACCTTGACCGCGGGTATGTCGATATTGTGTCAAAGCTAAAGGGGATTGGAGCCGACATCGAACGCATCACAACTCCGGTTGTACAACTGGTAACGGAAGAAGTAAAAGAAGAAGTACCGGCTATCAGCATTCGCACATCGGCATCATTAGCTTAATGGTATTATTAATCATTTATATGAAAGAGGCCTGCCGTTTATACAACGCGCAGGCCTCTTTTTTGGCGTATAGGAAAGTATAACTTTCCTATACGCCAAAGTGCAACTAAGGCTACCGCCTGCTCCTTTGGCTTGGCGCTAGCCAAGTTTTCTTTACCGTTAAAGAAAGTATATGTTGCTTTACAGTGTTAAAGCAACATATACTTTCTTCCATTGGTCACCTGAGAAAAACTCGCGGGGGTGTGCCGAACGTTTCTTTTTCGATGTGGAGCGTGTGGCCGGAAGGTCGATCAGACCGACAATTGTCTCCATCCTTGAGATACCCGGATGTTTTGTCGGTCCGACCTTCCGGTCACTAAGCGGCCGTTTCGCTTCCCTGCAGAAAAAGGACGAGCGGCAACGCCCGCGAGTTTTTCTCAAAGCATTGTTGGATTTGATCCCAGGTAATAATAACCTACTCTATTATATAGTTTCTTTTTAGTAATTCATAAGTATTCACCATATGAGGATAGTATTGTTTGATATTGTCGTAAATTCTTCTGGCGGCCTCTTCATCGTATACATGCGAAGTTTCATTGTGGTCACGCAGCATTTGAAGCCAGATGTTTTCATCATGCAACCATCCAGCCTGATAAGCCTGTTTTAACGATTCCCGCGGGGTATTGGTATGGATCCCTTCCTCTTCAAGCAACCGTTTTAGGGATTTCCAAAATAGTTCAATCACAAATTCAAATCGCTGAATTGTCCCATCGATCATTAACGAGTTTTCTTCCTTCTCTTTTAGAGCCTCACCTAACCTTGTTAGAGACCTTTCCAAGTTCAGCAGACTTTGTATTGCCTTACGTTCGCTCATACAACACAACCCCCTCTTCCTGAATTTTATTCTGTAGGGGCATCGACGCTTCCTCTAAACGAACCACATCCAGTTTCAATAAGGTATCTATTTCTTCCAGGGCAAAGGCGAGTTCGATCCATTGCTTTTGGTTGGCATTCGGACAAACTATAGCGAGATCGACATCAGAACGATCATTTGCATCCCCGCATGCACGCGAACCAAAAAGAATCACTTTTTCAACATCTGCTACGCCTGAAACAATCCGGACAATTTGTTCGTGCAATCCTTTTGGCAGCAGCATATTGCATTCCTCCTCTATTCCAAACTATCCCTTTTATTTTACTATAACGTGAAAGGCGTGAACGTAACGATCTCACGGCATTCCATTTTTGTTAACCAATATGGTACCACAGCTGTAGATCTATACGCATCGCACATAAATAGACAGCTTAAGCTCAACATTTTTGAAACATTTTGACCTGCTGTTTCGTCTATTATTTAATGAGCTAAAAAAGAGTCGGTCAGTTACTAAGGGGGGAGATATATATGAAACAGACAAGAAAGCTTATGATTGCTCTTCTTGCGGGAAGCCTTCTTTCCACCATTTCCACCACATCCATTTTTGCATCAGAACCAACTGCAGCTGCAACGGCCGTTAAAACCGCTGCGGACGCTTTAGCGGAACAGCCGCTGCCTCAAGTGGTTCAGGAATCACTGGATAAGCTGTACAGTCTGGTGCCGGAGTTAAAAGATTTTACAATTATGAACAAACACAGTGAAAACGGTTTATGGGTTATCTTCCTAAGTAAAAATCCTAATCCCGATAAAACAGCCGAGGGAGAAATCGCCAGTGCGATTGTGATGATTAATGGCAATACAGGTGCCTTATTTAATTTTAATATCCACGACCCGTTATGGGCGTCCGATAAAAACCCGGCACCTTTTGCCGCAAAGGAAAAGGCTGAGGTTTTCTTAACGAGTGTAATTGGCGAAGATCAGGTAAAGAACTATAAGATGTCGGATTTCGTTGAGTCAGGTGGGATGACGTCGGTAGATAAAAACGGAAACCGGGCATCTTATAGTGAAGCAGTTGTTTCTTTTCTCCGCATGGTGAAAGGAATTGCACTCACCAACAGCGGATACCGCATTGGTGTAAATGAAGCGGGCCACGTGGTGAGTTTTTACAATCTGAATCGTGAGCAGATAGATGAAAGTAAATTTCCGGATGCAGCGAAGCTCATAACACAGGAAGAGGCGGAAAAAGCGTATGTCGCATCCGTTAATTTGAAGCTCGTTTATGATGAAGCGCAGCCCACAGCCTATACATGGAACGGGCCCGTAGGGATTCATCCGGTGCTTAAGTATATGCCTTTAGGTCTTCAGCCTATTGACGCGCGAACAGGTCAGCCAGTACAGGCTGGAATGGATTTTAACGAGCGAACCAAAACGGTAAACGTTTCTCCCCTTGGAAAAGTACTTGTGGCCAAATCAGCCAAAGAAGCGGCTGAGTTACTTATGAATGAATTTGGCGTTGATGTAACCGGCTATAAGCTTGAGGAAGAAAAGCATGGAATGAAGGAACGAGAAGCAACAATGTACCAGTGGAGAAAGGATGACCGCGGAAACGCGGGGTATTCGGTTCAAACGACGAGTGAAGGAAGAGTCATGCAGATAGGTTCCATTTTCGGGGAAGAAGCGGAAAGTATAAAAGAGACCGTTACAAAAGATGAAGCGCAAAATATCGCACTGGAAGCGGCGGAAAAATATCTGCCGACGGATGTGAAGCAAGTGCAAATGAGCTGCTTCGAACAGGGAGCGATCCCCGGCTGGGTGGATAAAAATAAGCTACCTACGATGCCGCATTTTCTGTTTGTTACATTTACCGAGCTGAATAACGGCATACCCGTTTCCAGCCGTGCCACCAGCGTAGAGGTTGACCTTACCACAGGAAAAGTCCGCAACATTTTCCTCCGTGGAGGAGACGTCAAAGCCTCCCTGCCTGACAGCAGAAACATCGTAACAAAAGAGCAGGCCGCTGCCGCCTATCTTAACAAATACCCGCTAACCCTACAGTACATGTGGCCCGAATTCATGGGCCAGAAAGCCCCTGCCCCGGTTCTTGTCTACGCCCCGGCAACCCGGTATAACGGCGAATACATCGACGCCCTCACAGGCCAGGTCATCGAAGTCGGACATGAGTAGTAGTGCGATAAGTAATGCGATCAGTAACAAAAATCGACTATTTCACAAACTTCGGCGCCATTCCAATAAAGGAATGGTGTCTTTTTTCTACATCAAAAAAATGTGTTTAAGATTCCTGTGCCGGGCGGAAAAGGGAACAGTTATATTTCCTTGAAAAGAAAGAGAACGAAAAACTAAAAATGATCCATCCTCCTCTCACAATTCCCCGCATATCTCGTCCCCCTGCCTCATACTCTTACTAATGAGTTGTCCATCAGCAGCGAGAAAGGGGAACGATATGAAACGGCAAAAACAAACGAAGTATTATATCTTGTACGGTCTATTCGCCAGCGTAATCATTCTGCTTGTCGTCCCGTCAGCGCTTGTTTTTCTATCGGGTTCCGGCGCCAGTCCTCTCAACTCCAATCAAGCGGTCCCTGTTTCCGGAGTGTCCCGCACACCGCAGGTAAAACAGGAAGAGCCGAATCCGTATATTGTCCGCGTTTTCCGCGTAGAAACGGGGAAAGTAGAGGACGTACCGATTGAAAAATATATCGAGGGCGTGGTCGCAGCCGAGGAGCCTGCCGAATTCGAACTCGAAGCCCTGAAAGCACAGGCGTTGGCCGCGCGAACATACATCGTCCGCCGCATACTCGGCAATAACTTTAATGATGTTCCGAAAGGAGCGTATGTCACCGACACCGTCAAGCATCAGGTATATTATGACGACAGTCAGCTTCGCAATAACTGGGGCCGCGATTACAGCTGGAAACAGCAGCGGGTTCATCAGGCGGTGGTCGAAACGACAAATCAAATCCTTACTTACGGGAACAAACCGATCAATGCTACATTTTTTTCCACGAGCAACGGATATACAGAGAGTGCGGAAGATTACTGGGGGCAGAAAATTCCGTACCTGCAAAGCGTCGCCGTTCCATGGGATAAAGACGCACCCCATTACGAGGATACAGTTAGCCTGCCTCTATATGAATTTGAAAGAAAGCTTAGAATTAACATGGCGCAGGCTGCGATGACAGGCGGTTCATCCTGGCAGCATGTGCTTTCTTACACGCCGGGCAAGCGGGTCGGTAAAATACGCATCGGAGACAAAGAATACACCGGCCGGGAAATTCGTGAGAAGCTTGGCCTGTACTCTACGCAGTTCTCCTTTTCGATTGAAAAAAACAACGTTATCATCCATACGAAAGGCTATGGCCACGGTGTCGGCATGAGCCAGTGGGGGGCCAATGGGATGGCCAAACAGGGAAAAGCCGCCGATGACATCGTCCGTTATTTTTACAGGGGAGTATCAGTCGAGTCCGACATGAAATGGCTGAAAGCAAAAAATTCATAATCTTATCGATCACCATGTTTATAACCTCATTATCCTGTCAACAATGGGATTTGAGGTGATAATTAATGAGTGAAGAACAAAAACAATCCAGCCCGGTTCAAAAAGTCAAAGTGGGCGGCTGGAAGCGTATTTTAGGTAAACGTTGGACATTTCCTGCTCTCTACATGGGAATCGCAGCAATCATTCTAGCATCAATTATGTGGTATCAGGGCAGCAAGCAGTATTCGATCAACAGAATGGATGCAGGGATTCCCGCCAAGCAGGGAACAAAGGACCAAACCGCTCAATTGACAGAACCGCAGCAGGCTGTACCGGTAGCACAAACAGATAAACCGTTTATCTGGCCGGTGAAGGAAGCGGCACAGACGCAGACCGTTATGAATTATTTTGATGCATCGGCTGACAAGAAAGAACAGGAAGCGGCCCTCGTTCAGTATGATCATTCATACTGGCCGAACACCGGGCTTGACATTGCGGCAAAGGATAAAAAAGCATTCGATGTCATTGCCTCTGCTGACGGTAAAGTAACGAAGGCAGAACGCGACCCGATGCTGGGATTTGAAGTCGAAGTGGAGCATCCGGGCGGCCTGAAAACCGTATACGCCAGCCTGGACGATGCGAAAGTAGCTGTCGGTGACCAGGTAACAAAAGGCGAAGTTCTCGGAACAGCCGGACGCAACGTCTTTGAAAAAGACCTTGGCATTCACCTGCACTTTGAAGTCCGCAAAAACGGGGAAGCTGTCCAACCCGATAAATATCTCGCATCCACCGATACCACTCCCGCTGCAAAGTAAAAACCGATGATTCCGTAAGAAAATTGAAGAAAAAAGGCTGATGGCATGTACCAATCAGCCTTTTTTCGCATATATGGACTCCCCTCTCAATATAATGTATCAGACTAATGAGCATTAGGGAGGCGAGGGGAGTGCACGATTACATCAAAGAGCGAACCATGAAGATAGGCCGCTATATTGTAGAAACACGCAACACGGTTCGTAAGATTGCCAAAGAATTTGGCGTGTCGAAAAGTACGGTGCACAAGGATCTGACAGAACGATTGCCTGAAATCAACCCGGAATTAGCCAATGAAGTCAAAGAGATTCTTGAATACCATAAGTCAGTCCGACACTTGCGCGGAGGGGAGGCCACGAAAATCAAATACAAACACAAGACAGTCCCGAATGTGAAGGGGAACGTAGAAGAGTTCGTATAGGAAAAAATCTCCTTGTTACATGACTAAATGCATAGTACAATATTTTGATGAATCACTTGTTGCAGGGAGGACCTTTCATGTTAGGCAAAGACATCGGAATTGACTTAGGAACGGCCAACGTACTGATTTTTGTCAGGGGACGGGGCGTCGTACTGGATGAACCATCGGTTGTTGCCATCGACAGCTATACGAAAAAAGTCTTAGCAGTAGGGGAAGAGGCGCGCCGCATGGTGGGTCGTACGCCCGGGAATATTGTCGCCATCCGTCCGCTTCGCGATGGGGTTATCGCAGATTTCGACATAACGGAATCGATGCTCAATTATTTTGTAAAAAAAATTGGTGTGAAAGGGTTCATGGCTCGGCCGCGTATCTTGATCTGTACACCTACGGGAATCACCTCAGTAGAGCAGAAAGCTATCAGAGAAGCAGCCCTCCGATGCGGTGCCAAAGAAGTGTTCCTTGAAGAAGAGCCGAAAGTGGCTGCCGTGGGTGCCGGGATGGATATCTTCCAGCCTTATGGCAACATGGTAGTAGATATGGGCGGTGGAACGACAGATGTAGCCGTGCTTTCCATGGGAGACATCGTCACCGCCTCTTCTATTAAAATGGCCGGGGACAAGTGTGACGCCGCGATTATGAAGTATATTAAAGAAAAGTACAAGCTTCTCATTGGCGAACGTACTGCGGAAGACATTAAAATCCAGATTGGAACGGTCTTCCCCGGATCCCGTAACGACGAGATCGATATCCGCGGCCGGGACATGGTCTCAGGGCTGCCGCAGACCATTACGATTACATCCGATGAAGTCCAGGAAGCGCTCGAAGAAGTCGCTCAGGCGATTGTGCTTGCGTCGAAAAGCGTTCTGGAACGCACACCGCCGGAACTTTCCGCGGACATCATTGACCGTGGAGTGATGTTGACAGGCGGAGGCGCGCTTTTGCACGGGTTGGACCGACTGCTCGCGGAGGAATTAAAGGTGCCTGTGATGGTTGCAGACAGCCCGATGGCCTGCGTAGCGATGGGCACAGGTATCATGCTCGAGAATCTGGACAAGTCTCCCCAGAACCGAAGCAAAAAGAAAATTTTCTCCTAGGCCGGTTTCCTCACTCTTTTTTTCGGTACATCTGGTATACTATAGGCAGCGAAAATTCAAACAACACCAAAATTCCGATATCTTTGCGTAAGTCATGAAATAACATAGAAGACAGAAGATAGAAGAGTTATAGAAGAGCTAATGGAAGTTGGACAAGGTGGAGGAAAGTAAGAAAAAGATGGAAGAAAGCAGGGTGGATGGGTATGCTGCGCGGAATCGATGCGGCGGCTTCCGGCATGATCGCCAACCAGGCGCGCCAGGAAGCCATTACGAATAATCTGGCCAATGTGAATACGCCAGGGTACAAAGCGGATGACTCCGTATACCGGAGCTTTCCGGAACTTTTGCTCGAAAGAATACACGATACTTCTAACGTTGCCGGAATGCCTGCTTTTCCCGGCGGGAGGAGCCCGATAGGCCAGCTCTCTTATGGCGTATATAACCAGGAACTCGTCCCCAACTTTGTCCAGGGATCGCTTGTAGAAACGGGAAAACCGCTCGACATTGCCTTATCTGATGAGAATCTTGCACCCGTCTATGTTCAGCAGAACGGCACACCGATCCCACCGGGACAGGTACGCAACGGTGTTCCACCACAGGGGGCAAGACAGGTACAGCCCAAAATATTTTTCGCGGTGCAGACAGTGGATGAGAAAGGACAACCCCAGGTTTCCTACACGCGCAACGGCAATTGGACGATGGACGCGAACGGAATGTTAGCGACGCCCGAAGGCCATCCTGTGTTGGGAGCGAACGGACAGACTGTGAATCTGCGCGCGCTGCTTGGCGGTCTGCCGCTTGACAGTAAAAACCTGCAGGTGACCGGGACAGGCCAGCTTATCGTACCGGGAAGCACAGCTCCGCCCGTGCAGCTTCGCTTGGTCAAAATCAACAACCCGGACATGCAGCTTGTGAAGCAGGCGGATACGACCTTCCGCTACACAGGACCTGCGGGACAGGGCCAGCCGCCTGCCTATAACCCGGCAGTCGACGGGGAAATTTCCATTAAACAGGGATTCATCGAACGTTCGAATGTGGATGCCGGTCGTTCGATGATTGATATGCTGAACGTGATGCGCAGCTATGAGGCAAATCAGAAGGTGCTTTCCGCTTACGATACAACGCTGCAGAAATTAAATGAAGTAGGCCGAATCGGATAAGGGGTGGGCAAAGAAGATGAACACACCAATGATTAATGCTGCATCCGGTATGCGGGCTCTGCAGATAAAAATGGACACACTTGCCAATAATATTGCCAATGTAAATACGACAGGCTTTAAAAGTCATGAAACAAACTTCACCACGCTATTGACACGGGAAATCGACAACCAGCCTTACCCACAGTATGAGCAGGGGAGATTGACCCCAAACCATATCCGCCCCGGCGTGGGCGTAAAGGAAACCGCTCAGCAAATTGACTTTACGCAGGGGACCATCAAGCAGACGGATGTTCCGACCGACCTGTATTTAGAGGGCGATGCGTTTTTCGCCATCCGGCAACAAGGAATCCCTGGTCGACAGGCGGGTGCTACGGGTCCCGTCCTTACACGGGACGGTTCCTTTAAGCTTCGTCCGCTGGCGGGGAACCCCGCGCGGGTTGAACTGGTGACGGCTCAGGGGGATGCGGTCATGGGAGTTAATGGGCAGCCGATTGTGCTTCCGGCAGCAGCCACCGATCTGAAAGTAAGTGACAAAGGGCAGTTCAGCTACCGGATTGGCGCAGGTGCTCGCGTGCCGGGCCCGGCACTTGCCCTGTATTCCGTGCAGAACCCGTATAGGCTTCAGAGTCTGGGGGATAATCTTTATACGGTTCCGCAGGCAGCGGATGCGAGTACCACGATTCCTGCTGACGTTCGTGTTCGTCAGGGCGGTCTGGAAATGTCAAATGTCGATCTGCGCAAAGAGATGACGACGCTTATCGAGACGCAGCGTGCGCTGCAATTCAATGCCCGCGCCCTTTCCTATTCCGACCAGATGGCTGGTGTAACGAATCAAATTTATAAGGGTGGATAGAATGGCAGACCAGCGTAAAACAGCCAGAGACACAACCGTCTCAGCTGCAGCCCGGCCGGGCGGGCAGAAAACGGTGAAAAAGAAAAAGCATACGCGCGAGCCTGTGCCGCTCCCGTTAAAGATGGTGCTCTTTCCTTTTCTGCTGATTGTTTCCTTGCTATTTGGCTTGATTATCGGCTATAGTGTGGTTGGGAAAGGACCCGTTCTTGAAGTATTTGATTTACACACGTATACACACATGTACGATTTGATATTTGGCTAACCACCAATGAACAAGGCTGTCGCCGCTGCTTTCAGCTTGGCGGCAGTTATATTTTTTTAGCGTATAGGAAAGTAGAAATTCCTTACACGCAGAAGTCCGACTAAGGCTATCACCTGCGCCTTTGGCTTTGACGCTAGCCAAGTTTTCTTTAGCGTATAGGATACTAGCTTTCTTATCAATATAAAAGTCTAAATACTTAATCAATTCGGGAGAAAAAACAGAAGCAAGTTAGAAGGTAGAAAGGTAGGGATTGATGTGGAGAAACAGAAAATGAAAGAACTCCTCCATCTGTTAGAGGAGAACAGCCGCCGTTCAACAGAAACGATGGCAACGATGCTGGATGTGGGTGTGGAAGAAGTGGAACAGGCGATCAGCCGGATGGAAAAAGACAAAATCATCATCAAGTATCCGGCGATCGTTAACTGGGAGAAAGCCGGTGACAATGACCTCGTAACCGCGATGATTGATGTAAAAGTCACACCGAAGCGTGATGTCGGTTTCGATGACGTTGCCGAGCGTATTTATCGCTTTCCGGAAGTGCAGTCCGTGTACCTGATGTCGGGCGCGTACGATCTGTCCGTAGTCATAGAAGGAAAAACGATGCGCCAGGTTGCCCAGTTTGTGTCCGAAAAGCTGTCCGCCCTCGACTCCGTCATTTCCACGACTACGCATTTTATTTTAAAAAAATACAAGCACGATGGCGTGATTTTAGAACAGCCGGAAGATGACAAAAGGATGGTTGTCGCACCATGAGCCAGTCACAGACGAAGTCGCCCGAAGCGCTTGTCGATAAAAGCCGACTTTCGCAAACCATTCAATCGATTCCACCTTCCGGCATCCGCCGCTTTTTTGATTTGGCATCCTCGATGGAAGGGGTGATCTCGCTCGGAGTGGGGGAGCCGGATTTTGTTACACCGTGGAACGTCCGTGAAGCGGCTATTGCCTCATTGGAGAAGGGATATACCTCCTATACATCCAACAGCGGGATCTATGAGCTGCGGGAGGAAATTACCCGGTATTTGTCTTCTTCGTTTCGTGTGTCGTATGACCCGGAAAAAGAGGTGCTTGTCACGGTCGGGGCGAGTGAAGGCATCGACCTTGCTTTGCGGGCGATTCTAGACCCGGGCGATGAAGTGCTCGTGGTCGAGCCGTGCTATGTATCGTATGACCCGGTCATCCGGCTGGCCGGCGGCGTGCCGGTGCCCGTCGAGACCGTGATCGGGGATGAATTTAAACTAAAGCCTGAGCAACTGGAAGAAAAAATTACCGCTCGAACGAAGGCTGTTATTTTCTGCTTTCCGAATAACCCGACAGGTTCCATCATGACAAGAGAAGAACTAGCGGCAATTGCGGATGTTGTTGGCCGGCATGACCTGCTGGTGATCTCGGATGAGATTTATGCGGAACTCACGTATGACACCCAACATGTTAGCTTCGCCGAACAGCCCGGAATGAAAGACCGGACGATTTTGCTTTCCGGCTTCTCCAAAGCATTTGCGATGACAGGCTGGCGGCTTGGATATGCAGCCGGGCCGGTCGACATCATTCAGGCGATGATGAAAATCCACCAGTACACGATGCTTTGCGCCCCGATTATGGCTCAGATAGCCGCGCTGGAGGCGCTGCGCCACGGGATGGAAGCAAAGGACCGCATGGTCGAGAGCTACCGGCAGCGCCGTAATTACGTCGTGAAGGCATTCGAACAAATCGGGCTTTCCTGCCACAAGCCGCAAGGGGCCTTTTACGCATTTCCCAGAATTACATCAACCGGGCTAACGGCCGAAGAATTCGCCGAGCAGCTCATTCTGAAGGAGAAAGTCGCCGTCGTACCGGGCAACGTATTCAGCCCGGAATGCACAGACCACATCCGCTGCTCTTATGCTACATCGATGGATAACCTCGAAATGGCGGTTGAGCGGATTGACCGGTTTTTGCGGGGGAGAGGATAAGAGAAGACGAATAAGCAGGGTAAAAAGGGAAGGAAGGATAGGTGGCTGCCAGGTCCGCTTATCCTTCCTTTTTATGGTCTGAGGAATTAAGTCATAAAAAACCTCTTGCGTCTTGGCATTACGGACATAGACAAATTATCTGAGGCTGCTGATTTGCCGAAAGAAGAGATTGAGAAGTTGCTGCATTAATTTTTTCTATACACTTCGGTTAACCAAGTGAACAATTTAAAATCGAGAAAATTTATACACATTCAGAAAATGTAAATTCCGTTCATGATATAATGGTGGATAAGAAGCGGGAGGGAATAAAAATGGAAAAAGATATATTCCTTCATACACATCAGCCGCACGACAAAGGGTACAAGTATTTATTATCCAGCAAGAAAGTATTTGTTGATTTGCTCCGCAGTTTTGTCAAACAGGGATGGGTTGAGCAAATTAACGAAACAAATGTGATAAAAGTTGATAAGTCGTATATCTTACAGGATTTTGCCGACAAAGAAGCCGATCTGGTGTATCGGGTACATGTAAAAGGGAAAGAAGTTATTTTTTACGTTCTGTTAGAGATGCAATCGAGCGTAGACTTCCAAATGCCATTTCGCTTGCTTTTGTATATGGTGGAAATTTGGCGTGATATACTAAAGAATACAGAGAAGAATGAAGCGGCCCGTAAGGATTTCCGACTTCCTGTGATTGTTCCGATTGTCTTGTATAACGGAAAGCAGGAATGGACAGCGGCGCAGACATATAAAGAGACACTAAATGCATACGAGCTTTTTTCCGACCATGTCCTTGATTTCTCATACATCTTGTTAGACGTGAACCGCTATACCGAAGAAGAACTGCTGCAAGTATCCAATGTAATTGGAACGGTGTTTCTGCTGGACCAGCATATTGATGACGAAATGCTTCGTACACGCTTGGGAAAACTGGTTTATACGCTTAAACACTTAACGCCTGAGGAATTTCAGTTGTTTCGTTCCTGGCTCATTCATATTTTTGTGGAGCGAGTACCGTACGAAATCCGGGAAGAAACAAGAATGGTTATTGAACAGGCAAAGGAAGGAGAGGTTGAAATGATGATGCACAATCTCGAACGCACACTGGATGAAATGATCGAGAAGGCCGAAGCCAGAGGAAAAGATAAAGGAAGATTGGAAGGAAGACTAGAAGGAAAATTAGAAGGAAGATTGGAAGGAAAATTAGAAGGAAGATTGGAAGGAAAATTAGAAGGAAAATTAGAAGGAAAATTAGAAGTCATAAAAAACCTGCTGCGTCTTGGCATTACGGACATAGACAAATTATCAAAGGCTGCTGATCTGCCAAAAGAAGAGATTGAGAAGTTGCTGCATTAATTTTTACGATATCGTACTGAGAAGTGCGAGTTTTTCTCATCGTTAAGGAAAGTTTAAGTTCGTTAAAGCGTTAAAGTAGATAATAACACCGTAAGGTGATAGTAAGGTGTAAAATTAAAAATATGGAGACGAATATTTTAAAGCAGATATTTTTTGATGAAAATCATCATTGGGAACGATTTGTTGAAAAATATGGGAATCGGGTACGTTCGCATGTCAAAAAAGAAATAGAGAAGTCTCGTTTAATCCGCATGTTCATATGTTAGTGACAATGGGTGGAATGAAGAAAAATGGGGAGTGGAAATCCTGTGATTTTATTCCTTTTCCTATGCTCCGAAAACAATGGCAGACCATTGTTTTAAAATTAATTCGTCGTATGTTAAGTTCAGAGGAAAAGAAACAGATTCAGTCCTTATTGCAAAAAGCGTATTCAGAAAATGCAGAGGGTTTCTATGTGTATGCACCCAAGCAAAAAGGAAATATAAAAGAGCAGCTAAAGTATATTGGTCGTTATATTCGTCGACCTGCGATTGCTTTGCATCGTATCGAGGAATATGATGGTCAGTTTGTTACGTTCCGTTACCATGACAAAACGGATAATAAAGAGAAACGTGAAACGATTTCGGTTGAAGAATTTATTGCACGTTTAATTCGACATATTCCAGATAAGCAGTTTAAGGTGATTCGTCATTACGGTATCTATAACCGAAGAATAAAAGCAAAGAGTAAAAAATTGATTTCTGCCTGGCAAAAAGAAGTAAGAAAATGGATTGTAGCCATCAAAAAGACTCTTCGAAGAAGAAATTGGAGAGAAAAAGTGAAAGACAGTACGGGAACAGATCCGATGATATGTCCACGTTGTGAATGTTATTATGAGTACAAGGGTGAGGTATGTATTGAAAACGGAGAACTGAAAATTAAATATGCGTCGATGATATGGCAAGAAGATATTTAGAGAAGGAGATTTGTTATGGCAAAATCACTGAAAAAGAAGCACAAAAAGAAAGGCGGAATAACGGTGTCACGGTTCTTGAGAGAGAAGAACAAGGTCAATTATGTCTGTTTGGTGTGTGATGAAATAGAACAAATTCCGTATGATGTTGTGCGTTCATTCGATGCGATGGATCATGGGGACCTAACGGTCCCACCTCAGTTTAGTTGCGAAAAGTGTGGGGGAGAGATGTACCCAGAGTACTATGAAGGGATCCATGGATATATTTACAAAATTGAAGATGTGAAGAAATAAAAAGGACCGGGCTATGCCCGGTATTTCTCATTTTCCAACGAATATGTGGGGTAAGAAATGATGTGTACAGAAAAGCGCCGCCAGTTGTGATGACATTTTCCCGGCTTCCAATAACTTCTAATGCTTATCTAATCAGTATTTAATAAACTAATATTACATTTATGTATTGTGTTCGAACAACTTTCAGGAGGATCAGTTTATGAAAAAAATAGCAGTCTATTCAGTATTGTCCGGTGTACTTGCTGCAGGTATGTTAACCGCTTGTTCATCGAATCAAACTTCTACACAGAATTCGTCTACACAGAACTCATCTGCACAGACACAGAATTCGTCTGCACAGAATTCAACGCCAACAACCCAAACGCCAACGGCTGCAAAGAATGCATCGTCAGCATCTCCAGCAGCTGCACAGAAGTCATCGTCAACAGCGGCAACCGCGTCTTCAGCCGTAGCTCCAACAGCTTCAGCTTCCGTAACCTCTTCCAATCCAAATGTGACAGTTACAAAGGGTCTTCCCGTGATTGCTGTTGAAATTAAAGATAATAAGATAGTTGATGATAAAGGAATATTAAAAGCAGGTTCGGCTGTCCATTTTCTTTTAGTGAACAGGGATAAAGAGGCTTATACGCTTACGAATAAAGAATTAAACCTGAATAAAGTAATGGAGCCGGGACAAACAGAAAACTTTGCTTGGACCTCTCCGAAAAAGCCGGGCAAATATGTGATTGATATCAACAAGAACGGCCAAAAAGATAAAGTCGATTTTACCCTTACACTTAAATAGCTTCTATATCCTTGGCAAAATTTAATACGCGAAAAGAAACAAGGGAAGTGCAGCCTTCACTTCCCTTGTTTTTATGACTTTATCTTTATTGCTTCCAGGTAAATCGTCTGTTTATCCACACCGGGATGCGCAGCAAAAAGTTAAGCAGTAACACGACAAACACGAGTACGGCAGCCGATCTATCGGCAATCTCCCGCGCGTCGCTCACAATGGCTTCGGATTGGACATACCAGAGATGAACAGCGAGTGTCGCACCGGGCGAGAATAAATTAAAATCCCACAGCGATCCTGAGGTAGAAGTGCCACCCGCCAGCAGGATAACCGCGGATTCGCCGTATGCGCGGCTGGCCACCAGGCTTACACCGGTCATAATTCCGTTAAAGGCGGCCGGAAAAACCACCTTGCGAATGCATTGAAATTTTGTCGTACCCAGCGCGTAGGCTGCTTCCCGCATTTCAAGCGGCACAGCGCGAATCGACTCTTCAGTAACCCTTGTCAACACCGGTAAATTTAATAGAGCAAGGCTAATCGAGCCTCCCAGAATGGTGAGCCCGACTTGAAAATAGTTGACAAATAAAGCCATCCCGAATAAGCCAAAAACAATGGAAGGAACGGACGCAAGGCTTTCCACGCAGATGCGAATCGTTGCCGTAAATTTATTGTCAGGGGCGTATTCTCCAAGATATATGCCGGCGCCGATGCCCACAGGCACAGAAAATAGCAGCGAGAGGAAAAGCACATAAAAGGAATTAAATAACACAGGACCGATCCCCCCGCCAGCGTCAACATCTGCTGCAGGGGATGTAAGAAAGTGAAGCGTGATGCCCGGCAGCCCTTTATGAAGTATGGTGTAAAGCAACCACACAATAAAAAGAATAACCGCAGCCCCCATAGCCCAAAAAAAGAACGTTGCTATTTTATCCAATGTTTTGCTAAAAGACCACTTATTTTTTATAGTAACCTGTCTCATAGGATCTATGCTCCTTTAGGACGAATCACGCGGATGATCACAATCAGCAGCAGGGATATAAACAGCAGCAGGAAAGCCATCATATAGAGCGCATAATTCCAGGTTGAATCGTATTGAACGTTTAGTATCTGCATCACAATATTGCTGGTTAGTACGGAAGTCGGCGTGAACAGGCTTTTTGCCAGTTGCGGTGTGTTTCCGATAACCATAACGACAGCCATCGTCTCCCCAATCGCTCTTGCCATTCCCAAAATAATCGCAGTCATTATTCCCTGCTTCGCGGCCGGAAGAATGACCCGCCAAATTCTTTGTAAGCGGGTAGCGCCTAACGCTATAGCCGCTTCCCGGTATTGATTCGGTACAAAGGTAATGGAATCATCTGCAATCCGGGTGATGGTGGGCAGTACCATGATAGCCAGGACAAGTCCGGCAGCAAACAGCCCGTCTCCCATCTCCTGGCCGGTCCATTCCCGAATGTATGGAATAAGGACGGTTAACCCCAGATATCCATAAACAACGGAAGGAATACCTACGAGCAGGTCGAGAACAGGACGGAGGATGCCTTTCACCCAGTGCGGTGCGATTTCAGCTATAAAAATAGCGATACCAATGGACAGCGGAGTGGCAATAACAAGCGTTAAAGCGGTTAGCGATAAAGTATTGATAATAATGCCCGCTGCTCCGAATTGGTTTTCCTCCGGCGACCAGTTGATGGAGAAGAAGTAGGTTTTAAATGTAACGTTTAAAAAGGTAAGGAAACCTGTTTTACCCACGAAATAAATAATGGAAAATAAGGCAACACAGACGATAATACCACTTAACAGGCAAAAATATTGAAACATGCGGTTTGTCAGCCGCAGGCGAAAGGACCGTCCAAATCTTGACGGGTGGTTGGTTAATTCTTTATTCACCGATGAAGGTATGCTTGATTTAGATGAAGTTACGGCTGATTCATTCGTAAGATTCATTTGAGCCTCGTTCATATTGCTCCTCCTTGTAAAGCAATCCAGCCCCTATAGTTAGTAGGGGCTGGATATGGTCCTCTTTTTTCGAAATTAATGGACGCTAGTTACCGGAATGAATTTCATTGCACGTAAGGAACCTTGCTGGAATTTGCTGCTCGTTACATAATCGATGAATGCTTTCGTTGCGCCTGTAGGTTGTCCTTTTGTCAGATAGTATCCATATTCCCAAACAGGATATTTACCGTTGATAACGTTTTGTGTGGTTGGGGCAACACCGTTATATTTTACAGCTTTCAAATCACCTGTTACATAAACGAGGTCAATATATCCGATAGCGTTAGGTGTTGTGCTCACTGCCGTTTTCATATCGCCGCTGGATTTTACTTCTTTGTATTGTGGTGCACCTTTCATGGTGGCGCCTTTGAGCGCTTTAATCTGGTAGTTAACGCGTGTTCCGGAACCGAAGGCGCGATTGATAACGACAATCGGAGCGTTTTGTCCGCCAACCTGCTTCCAGTTTGTAATCTTTCCGCTGAAGATGCCTTGCAGCTGGCTGGTTGTCAGATTGTCCACGTTTACGCTTTTATTGACAATTGTCGCGAAAGGAGTGACAGATACTTTATGGGCAACTAATCCAGGGAAAGCTTTAAAGCCAGGTACAGCTTTTGTCGCATTCCAGTCACACGCGCCAATGGTTGCTGCCCCGCTCAACACCGATTGCGGGCCGCTGATAGAGCTAGACGCAGAAGCGGTAATCACCACTCCGGGATTCGTACGTTTGAATTCATTGATAGCTTGCCTGCTTAATGGAAGAAGTGCGGATGAACCGGCAATCGTAACTTTACCGGTAACAGCTGCGTCTGCAGTTGACGGCTGGGCGATGCCAAGCGCAGAACTCATCAAAAGGGCGGAAGCCATAATAATCGTTGAAACTTTTTTAAACAAATTCATTGTTGATTCCCTCTTTTCGTTGATCTTATTTTGTGATATCAATCAATTTGCTTCCTGATACAACGGAAATTTTTGAACCTGTTTCCGTTGAGGACACAACGGCAATATTCTTGCCATCCGGTGAAATGGATAGTTGTTCCGCATTGGCGCTTAGATCGGCGAGTTTTTTCTTTGTTCCATTTTCAACAGTATAAACCGCTTTTCCCGTACCGGTGTTTACGAGCAGGATAAGTTTCCCGTCGTTTGTCACCAGCGGTTGAATAATATCCATATCGGCGATTATATCTTTGCTTGTTTTCCCGTCTTGGCTTATTAATTTTACGGCAGTGTTGTTGCTCTCTTTTGTGGAGTCAACGCTTAAATAGAGGATAGAACCGTCAGGCAAGAAATTAGCATGTACTTTATTTTCTTTGTCTTTCGTTACTTGTACAGCTTTGGCACCTTTTTGTGTAAGATCGAAAGAAAATAATTGCGATTCAGTGCCAGTTGTGTCAACTTTAACCTGCTGCTCAAGCATCTTCGGATCATCTTCCGCCGGAGCTGCCGCGTCTACTTTCCCGCTCTTATCTACGGTATACAGCAGCGTTTTTCCATCTGCGGAGAGATGCAAGTCCGTCTTAAAGTCCATCTGGTCGTCCACTACTTTTGTAACCTTGCCATCAGTTAGGGAAGCGGAAGCAATCACTACACCTTTATCCGCTTCAATGTAATAGAGATTATCACCGGACAAAGACCATACAAGGCTTGCTTTCGGTTTGTCGTCGGAATTGATTTGTTTGACCTGTTTCGTAGTTAAATTAACAACAAATAGTGCTCCAGATTCATCAATAAAAGCGGCTTGTTTCCCGTCCGGGGAAACAACCAATTCGCTGGCATTAGATATGCCGGACAATACAGGTTCAAATTTCTTCGTTGTAACATTCAGTAAATAGTCCGTTTGAGCCTCGTCCGTTTTGTGTGAAACAATCATCTCATTAGCATTAAGCCAGCGCGGGTTTTCATTCATTCCGCCAAGTAGAACAGGCTCCGGTTTGACAACCGGTTTAACCGGTGGCTTGATCGGTGTTTTAACTACGAGCTTGGCAGATTGCTTTACAACGGGCTTGGCAGTTTTTTTAACTACCGGAGACTTAGCCGGAGATGCATAAGCATACGTAAATGGCAGGACAGTTGCCGAAGCTGCAATAGAAGTGGCAATTACCGTGCCCAACAGATTATGTTTCATTGCTTCCTCCTTATGTATCATATTAAACAGGTCAACAATTACTATAATTCTGAAACATTAAGCCTATTTGATTATTTTATGTGATAATTATTTATTTTTTGTAAAGAGATGACATAATATAAATCCATAAGGACTAGGTAAATATTCACGATTAATTTACAGTAAATTTACAAGATTGCCTTTATAATAGTTTTTATGATTTATTTAAATACCGCTATTAAATCAATACAAAACGGAGGGGGACGGATTACATGCTGCAGGAACATGTTTTTGAAGTGGAGAATTTAAATCTATACTATGGATCTAACCATGCTTTAAAAAATATAAATATAAATATAAAGCGAAATGAAATCACCGCGATTATCGGGCCTTCAGGCTGCGGAAAATCCACCTTTTTAAAAACGCTGAATCGGATGGTTGATTTAATTCCCGATGTAGAGGTACAAGGAAAAATTAATTATAATCAGGTAAACATTTATGATAAAGATGTTAATCTTGAGGAACTGCGAACGGTTGTAGGCATGGTGTTTCAAAAACCGTCGCCATTTCCCAAATCAATCTATGAAAATATTGTGTTTGGCCCCCGGACACACGGGATTAATAAAAAGTCAAAATTGGATGAGATTGTTGAAACAAGCCTGAAGGATGTGGCCCTATGGGACGAGGTAAAAGACAGGCTCCATACACCTGCTTTAGCGCTGTCAGGTGGACAACAGCAGCGCCTTTGTATCGCCCGCTGTATTGCAGTAGAACCCGACGTCATTTTAATGGATGAACCTACTTCGGCCCTGGACCCCATATCCACAACGAAAATTGAAGAACTGCTGCAGGAGCTGAAAGAGAAATATTCCATTTTTATGGTGACCCATAACATGCACCAGGCAGCCCGGGCATCGGATACGACAGCATTTATGCTGGCGGGTGAACTCATTGAATTCCAACGGACAGAGGCATTGTTTACCAAGCCTTCAGATACCAGAACGGAAGATTATATTATGGGACGTTTTGGTTGACCGGAAAGTTAAAGAAAGCAGTGTGGTTTGCAGTGTAATATAAGCTAAATACAAATAAAGCGTCTGTCATATTGAGTTTCAATGAACTCTTTATAAGCGGCAGACGCTTTATTTTTTTTTTGTCACAGATATAATAGCTTAATAAGATTGAGTGATTGTAGTTTTTTGGAAGGTGGTTGTAGAGTGATTATAAGCAAAATAAAAATAAAAAACTTTAAAATGTTTAAAGATGTCGAGTTTGAGTTTGATAAACAATTCACCTTAATAATTGGAAATAACGGTACAGGGAAAACATCCATCTTAGAAGCAGTAGGCGTTGCACTAGGAGGATATTTATCAGGTCTTGATGGAGTACAGTCTAGAAATATATATATTGACGAAATTCGCAAGGAATGGGACAGAGTTGGGGATGCAACGGTTACAAAAGAGCGACAAGTTCCTGTCACTATAGAAAGCACTGGAACAATTAATGAAAGAGAGATTGTTTGGACCCGATCTAGAGAAAAGGTTCAAAATGGACGTACTAGTAGAACAAAAGCAAAATTAATTTCACAATATGCCCAAGAATTACAAAGAAAAATTAGAAATAAAGACCAAGACGTTGTTCTGCCTATAATTTCTTATCAAAGCGCCGGAAGGTTATTTTCGCAAAAGAAAAACAAATGGTATGATCCTTTTAAAAAAGAAGATTTATCTAGATTTATTGGATATACAGATTGTTTGGAGGCAGAATCAAATATCAAATTGTTTGTAAATTGGTTACGTAGAATGACCACAATACAACTGCAAAAGAATATAATCGTAGGAGAATTAACTTCGGTAGTAAAGGCAGTAAATGAATTTATGAAAGGCTTGTCAGATAGTCAAGAGGCCAATATTTATTATGATTTTGAGGAAGAGGAAGTACTTGTTGAAATGGGAAGTAAATCTATTCCCTTAAGAATTATGAGTGCTGGTTATCGAAGTGTAATCGGTATGGTTGCTGATATAGCTTATAGAATGGCTATTCTTAATCCACAATTGAGGGATAAAGCGACTAGGGAAACTCCGGGGATCGTTCTAATTGACGAACTTGATCTACATCTTCATCCACAATGGCAGTGGCGCATAGTTAACGATTTAAAACGGACATTTCCTAACGTCCAGTTTATTGCAACTACTCATGCACCCATTGTAATTTCATCTTGTAAAGAAGGAGAAATTATAAACTTACAGCAAGATAATGGTGATCTTGATCAGCAAAACGAAAAAGCACCTTATGGATGGTTAGTAGAAGATATACTAACTAAAGTGATGAATACGTATCCAAGGGAGCCAGAAGTTATTGGGCAAATTGAACTTATAGAGAGACTCTACTTGAAAAGCAGAAAGGGCGAGTTAAGTTCAGAGGAAAAGGAACAATTGCAACGAACTACCAAGCATTTATATAAAATTCTTCCTCCTGAAGATCCTGCAGTAACTATAGCTAAAATCGAGGCTATAGGCAAAAAAGCATTAGGTGTTGACGATAATGATTAAAGTATCAAGGGGAAATATTCCAAAAAGCTTAAAAGATAACGCGGAGGAATGGAAGAGACAACTCTTAGATCAAATAGCTAACTGTGGTAGTTATAGCAAGGTCAATTCTTCCTACAAAGACAAATATAAGCAGCAAGATGTTAAAGAGCAGCTTGAAGAAATGTATGGAGAGAAATGCTGCTACTGTGAGGTAGGGATCGGTGTAGCGGATTATCCACATATCGAACATCGTAAACCAAAATCAGATCCGCGGTTTCATGAACTATCTTTTAATTGGGAAAATCTTCACTGGGCTTGTGCGCAATGTAATGTTGCAAAAGGAACCCAATGGGATGATACATATCCCATACTTGATCCTTCGGTTGATAAACCCGAGAAGCATTTTTTCTTTGATGTTATTACATGTAGAGCTGAGCCTCTATCCGATCCTGGAAGAGGAAAAACGACGATTGAACATACCGACCTTAACCGGGAGCCATTAGTTAAAGCTAGAAAAAGAGTTAGGAAAGTTGTACTAATGTATATTGATCGTTTGAAAAAAACCTCAAGTACTGATGACGAAAAAGTATATCGGGCTCTATTGTGCGAACTGGTAAATCCAAATATTCCCAATGGTATTTTTCTTTATTGCTTTTGTTTTAGTTTGAAAATTTTCCGATCATGTTCTGTTGTTTTGAGGTCAAAATATTTCAGGTCGGATTTAGTAACCATGTTTTCTTGGATGTTTTGCACCATCTCAAGCAATTTTTCATCACCGGCGGTGGCTCCCGTATTGATACGCTCTGCAAAGCGGCGAATGTCTGCAAACTGCAAGTCCACTTTATCAAAACGCTCCACAACCTCTGCTTTTAAATCCCGGTGTCCGGTCTCCAGTTCTTCCAGGCGATTCTCCAGCTTATCCAAGCGCTTCTCCAGCCTATCCAGGCGCTGATTTACTTGCTGTATACCGGCCGCGATTTGCTTTAAAAGTTCATCGCTTATGATTTATCCCCTCCTCCAACAACATATCGCTTTCCTTTTATTATAAAATATATCGCGTTATCACAATAACATTTTTAAAAAAATCCCCGCCGTCATTGTCCCGACACATCACAGGAGTAAAATTCCATCTAGATTTTACTATTAACTCAGTGTTGGGTGTGAAAACGTATGTCGATGGAACAAAGCGGCCTTTTCAACATGAAGCAAGCCATAGTAAACCCCTCAATTGAAATCAGTATGAAAGAAGAAGAACTTGTAACATTGAATGTAAATTTAAACGGAGTGATTGTTCAAGACGATAACATGGCCAGAGCAAGGATTGGAAATTCAACCATTTATCTCATTAATAATCAATGGAGTTCGGAGGAGGTTCTTTCCTATATTCATCGTTGTGCCAATTCAGTATCAGGTGAAAAGAAGAGAGCGTTAAACGACCTCAGAATAGCCCTTATGTATTTGAACGATTGTAAAATCAATTTCAAAGGGTCCATCGCTTTCATGTATCATTTTGGAATTAAGCAAGCATTTAGAGGCAGTCGATTAACCAAGCCGTTTTTATGGTTAATGGGAAAAGCCCTTAAGGAAACGATTAAAGTAGACGGTATTCTATTACAGGCTTATCCGGTGGGGTTGTATGCAGTGAATGAAATACCTTCACTACAGAGACGGTTGGAGAACATCTATCAAAAATCCGGCTTTGCGTTACTAAAAGCGAAAAAAATGGTCGTTAAAAGCTCGGAAGGGTATGTGATAAACCATATGTTTTGCGATGTGCGGAACAAGTCATTTGAACAATTCTCCGTGTAGTGTTGTTTGGCTCTTGACATTGTGCCGACACAAATCAGGCGTAAAATCAGCGTTACGATTTAACTATTCCTATGTAAAGGAGCCGTGTCGATCGTGACGACTAAAGCTGAAACCGTTTCAAGCGACGTAAGGTTAGCCCCCTTTATCAACATACATACTCAAACGAATGAGATGATTATGGTAAACGCCGAATTCAAGGGAGATGTAAGTGCCAACGGGCAGTATCTATCGACCCATGATGTAGGTAAGGCCGAGGTGCAAATCTTTAACGAAGATTGGATTTCCGGTTCTATCGTTGACTATATGGATTACTCGATTAATAAATTACCTGTACAATCTTTGGATATGCGGAGGATATTATCGAATCTGAGGAATACGCTTACTCTTGCGCATGCAGCTAAAACAAAGGTAAAAGGAACGATTGCCTATTTACACCACTTTGAAATTTTTAAACCGTACAGAGGAATCGGATATGCAAAAGCGTACCTGTGGCTGCTTCTTAAAAAACTCAAAGAGGAAATGGAAGTGGACGGGGTTTTATTGCAGGCGTATCCTGTAGGCATCAACACGGAGGATAAATCCGCGCTGCAAAAAGAGCAGCGGCGTTTAGAAAGGATGTACATCCATTCCGGATTCTCTATTTTAAAAGCCAAGGGAATAGAGATTACAAGTAATGAGGATCTGCGAATAACTCCTATGTTCTGCGATCTCACGACCAGGTCATACGATCAATGGGTCACCTGAGAAAAACTCGCGGGAGTGTGCCGAACGTTGCTTTTTCGATGTGGAGCGTGTGGCCGTTTCGCTTCCCTGCAGAAAAAGGACGAGCGGCAACGCCCGTGAGTTTTTATCATGGTAAGAAGGTTTAACTGTCAAACAATGTTTCATCCGACTGGTTAATAGTAGTACCGCTGGATAACTATTCTATGATATTATCAAATTATAACACTGGATTTTCTAAATACATAGAATAAAGAGGAGAAAAAAGAATGCAACGATTTAAACGTTCCTGTGTACCTTTAACGTTGGCTGGTTTTCTCGCACTGACAGGAGTGGCAACACCCCTCGTTGTAAAAGCTGATACGACAACAACAACCAGCGTCAATTTCTCGGATGTAGCGCAGACACATTGGGCGTATCCGCAAATTGTAAAAATGGAATTACGCAACGTTGTCGCCGGTTATCAGGATGGAACTTTCCGTCCCGAAGATAAGGTTACGCAGCTCCAAGCCTTAGTAATGGCCATGCGCAATATGGGACTAACCGATCAGGCGGCAAACGATAAGAATACGGCGAACCTTCCCTATGTTGTTGCAGACTGGGGAAAAGGCTATGTAGCGTTAGCGATTGAAAAAGGCCTGATCAAACCAAGTGAACAAAGATTTGCCCCTGACCAACCTGCCACACGCCAATGGGTTGCCCAACTGATGGTTCGCATGATCGGAAAAGAATCGGATGTAGGAAAAACAACAGGAAATAATGCTTCGTTTACGGACAGCAATTCGATTTCGGACTGGGCGAAAGGCTATGTTCAGGTTGCGGTAAACGATGGGCTTATTTCCGGGTACCAGGCAGCCAATGGCTATTCGTTTAAGCCAACCCAGGCGGTAACGCGTGCGGAAATGGTCGCCCTCCTCAGCCGTGGTGAGAAGTACCTCGACATTGAATCAGCCACTACCCACGTCGGCTCCCTGCAAACGATGAGCGACAGCAGCATCACGATTAAAAGCAGCAAAAACGATATGCAGTATACGTATACGATAAACGACCAAACGGTTTTCTATAGCAACGGTAAATCCATATCCAAAGATACGATTCAACCGGCGAGCCAATTGCTTGTGATCGGTTCGAATGGACAGGCTTCCTATGTCGAAGTGGAGGATAGCGCTCCACAAAATAAGGTGATCAACGGTACAGTTGAAAAAGTGTATCCGGAAGTAAAGTCCATGGTACTAAAAGATGCGCAGGGCAAACTTGCCACCTACCAGCTGGATGACAATGCTGTATTTTCGTCAAGTGACGGGTCTGTGACAGGTATCGGCCAGCTCACGAGTGGAGACGGGGTACAAATTACGATCAATCCATCGGGAAACATTATTCAGGTAGCAAAAACAACGGATAGCGCAAATAAGAATCTCCAGGGCACCGTTTATGATATCGACGATGCCGCTAAATTAATTACCATTAAAACAGCCGATGGTAAAATTGCCGCCTACCAGTACAATAATGACACATATGTCGATTATAAAGGAAAAAGATTCCCAACCGTTGGCGATTTGCAGCAGGGTGACCCGGTTAAACTTCAGGTGGTACAGGGCGTGGTGACATCAATTGCGTTACAACAGGACCAGACGGCACCTTCGAACACCGGAACCGTCAAAACGATTATTCCTGATCAGCAGTTTATCGCCATTCAGGGAGACAACGATAATCAAATCCATGCCTATCAGGTAGCAGCCGATGTCAAAATTACCATTGGCAATGTTACGAATGCTGCATTAAGCGATATTATCGTCGGTGATAAAGCGCAAATTACGACAGACGGCAATACCATTACAGCGATTGTTGTAAAAGACAGGACAGTAGACGACAAAAGTGGTATGGTAAGCGGTGTTGTTTTTGCGGTCGATACGACGAACCATATTCTTTCCCTGAAAAATAACAACGGGGATTTAAAAGCGTATGAGGTAAACACGAATGCATCTTACATTATTGATGGCGTAACGAATCCTGCTTTATCGGATTTGAAAAAGGATATGAACGTATCGATTCAATTGGATCAGGATAATAAAGTCATTTATGTCAATGCAGACAACCGCGTTAAAGGCACCGTTTTACGTATTAATACAGATGACCACCTGTTGACAGTAAAACTGGATTCCGGTGAAACGAAGGTATATGTTATGGATAATAACGTAAACGTCACGATCCATAATCTGAGCGGTGAAAATGTAAATGATTTACGGATTAATGACACGGTTTCCATGCAAGTAAGCGGCGCTAAAATTACAGAAATTGATGTCCAGCGACCGTATATTTATTATGTAACGAATGTAAGTAATGCCGCCAACCAGTTGACAGGTCAGGACGACCAGGGCAATATCCGCTATTTCAACACAGATGGCAGTGTTACATTAACCGTACCGGGCGTTCTCTATCCGAGAGTATCGGATGTTAAAGTCGGTGATGTTATCGAAGCTACCTTCCTGGGCGACACGTTAAAATCCATTACCGTTGTTCCAAGTGTCCTTGGACAAATTACCGCCATCGATACGGTGAACAGTAAGTTTACGGTACAGGATGCGAACGGTGTAACAACCGAAGTTCCGTTTGTTACGGGAAGCTTGGTAAAAACGACGGATCAGCAGTATACGACACTCAGTGCCCTGCACGTTGGCGACCGGGTTCAAGTTGCCGGGGCATCTACCGGCGGAAAAACCATCAATGTGATGAAACGGATTGATGCCATCTTCACTTCGCTCGATCCGGCAGGTGACCGTGTATATACCACAACAAGCAGCTATTACCTGCCAGATAGCCTGTTCAACCGTCAACCTGCGATCACTACGTTCCTTCACGGGTTGAATAAAAACGATAAAATCTCAATTTATATGTTTAACAATCAAGTGTACGATATTGCGAAAACGAACTAAAAAACAGTCTGTTACAGCCTGTCCTCCATGAAAGAGGGCAGGCTGTTTTTTGTCTATGGATCGACAAATGTTCTGTGTCGATTTTAACCGTTTTTGCTCGTCCCATGTTATACTATTAAAAAGTGAGGTGCGGCTAATGGAAAATGATATCTTAAATCAAATTCTAAGCGAAATTAAAGCGTTGAGGTCGGATGTTACTGATTTGAAAGAAGGACAACAGAGATTAGAGCAAGGCCAAGTAATAATCAAAGAAGCTATTAATCATAATACCGCCTTGCTAACAGAGAACTTCACAAATATCCGCAAAGATTTAAGAACAGTAACGAATGATATTAAAGCGGATGTTAATCTTCTTTTTAAGGAAGTTGAAAGTGTTAAAAGACACACAAATAGATTGGAACAAAGAGTAGGAAACCAAAAATGAAACTCCAGTCCTGTGAAGGTCTGGAGTTTATTTGTATAAAAAATCAACAACAAAAAGTGTCGATTTTTTTCTTTTGGGTGGAGACAAGGTTTGTGGTATAATGCAAAAAGGAAAGAGTGGTAAATAATGACGGTGCTCTTGTTATATTATTGTGATTTTCATTTGCATGGTATACAATGAATTCGGTGTAGTGACAGAGGTTTTGTCCTGCTAATGAAAGATGAAGTGTGAAGTAGAATGGATGGATAGAAGCATGCATATGTATAAGCGGGTAGACATTCTCGGGGTTCCTTTCTTACAGAAAAAGTTACGTGATACTGTGGAACTGATTACCCGCCTGATTTTAGAGAATCAAAAGATTCAGGTCGTAACAGCTAATCCTGAAATCGTGATGATGGGGCGGCGGAACCCGTCTTATATGGAACTGTTGAAAAAGGCAGATATCATTACCCCGGATGGAATCGGGGTTGTGCTTGCTTCCCGCTGGATTGGCGAACCGATGCCTGAACGTGTAGCCGGCTACGATCTCCTGCATGCCCTGATGAAAGAAGCAAACGCGCACGGCTGGAAGTACATGCTCGTCGGTGCTTCACCGGCGTCAGCAGACGGTGCGGCTGCCAAACTGCAGGAGCTATACCCGAATGCGTGTTATGCCGGCCATTACAACGGGTATTTCACCAAGGAAGAAGAAAATAAAATTATTGAGCATATTAAAAAAGAAAAACCGCAGTTATTGTTTGTCGGGCTCGGAGCTCCGCGCCAGGAAGAATGGGTGGCCCGCCATTTACCGAAATTAGAAGTAAATGTAGCAATGGGTGTGGGCGGGAGTTTTGACGTGCTGTCCGGCACAGTTAAGCGGGCTCCGGAGATATGGCAAAAGTTAAATATTGAATGGCTGTATCGTCTGCTGTCCCAGCCGAAACGCTGGAGGCGCCAGTTGCTGCTGCCTCAGTTTGCGTTACAGGTACTATGGAATCAAGTTATAAAGCGGGAAAAATAGATTGTACCTTGATTTTTGAGGAGAGAGAACATGGAGACTTATATGTACGGGTTTATCCTTTCACTGGTCGTGACCGTTTTGGCTACGCCCCTTGTGAAACGGTTTGCTATTTATATTGGCGCTGTGGATAAGCCTAATCACCGTAAAGTTCATCAACGCCTGATGCCGCGGCTTGGCGGCCTTGCGATTTACCTCGGGTTTTCCATCGCATACCTGTTATCTTTCCGGTTTTCCCCGGAAACCATGGGAATTTTCCTTGGCGGGAGCATTATCGTACTGGTTGGCGCGCTCGATGACCGGTTTGAATTATCTCCAAAAGTAAAACTGCTCGGCCAAGTCGTGGCGGCCCTGGTTGTTGTCCATTATGGCCTTACCATTCAACTGATTAACCTTCCGTTTGAAGGAATTCTAAGCTTCGACTCGGGCTGGCTTGCTACCCTGATAACGGTTTTTTGGATTATCGGGATTACGAACGCGGTGAACCTGATTGACGGTCTTGACGGCCTTGCAGCCGGCGTATCCGGAATCGCGACAGCAGCAATGCTGGTCATGGCGCTAATCATGGGAAACACGCTCGTAGCGCTGTACTGCGTCATATTACTTGGCGGGATTATCGGATTCTTATTTTATAACTTCCACCCGGCCAAGATTTTTATGGGCGATACAGGAGCGTTGTTTCTGGGCTTCAACCTTTCAGCCCTCTCGCTTATGGGTTTTAAAGATGTAACCCTGTTTTCGTTTATCATGCCGATTCTTATTCTCGGTGTTCCGCTGTCAGATACACTTTTTGCGATGCTGCGACGCTATATAAATAAGCGGCCCATCTCGGTCGCTGACAAGGAACACTTACACCACTGTCTTCTGGCCATGGGCTTTTCCCACCGCGGCGCTGTCCTTGTGATATATGGAATCAGCACCGTATTTGCGATTGCTGCGATTGTGTTCTCGCAGTCCACCCTCTGGGGAGCGTTAGTGATGGTCGGGTTCCTGCTTATCGTGCTGGAACTGGTGGCGGAAGTCATCGGCTGGTTCGGCCAGAAGAGAAAGCCGATTATCGATACGTTTCATCGAATTAAGCGGTTGTCCAGACAGGAAGGGAAGTAGAAAATATGTAAAAAAAACCGTTGGGAAGTGGAATCGACCATAGCCCAACGGTTTATTATTTCACTATTGAAATCTGCAAAGGGTTACTCAACAGTAGGGTTGATGATGCGTGAGGACGTGCCGGAGCCTTTAATCTGCAAGGTATGTACGCCGGTAACATCGAACGTAAATTTCTTCAGTCCCTGCGAAGAACGTATGCTGCCTGTCGCCCCCATGATTTTATATTCCTTTGTATCCGGTTCTGCTGATACCTCTACGCCTTCATTGTACGTTTCTCCGTCTTTACAGCCGAGGTAAAGCGTTAATGTCTTATATTTACCGTCCAGATTCCACAGGGCGATTTTGTTTTGTCCGAGGAAAAGGGTATTTTCATAAGCCGTGTCCTGCACTTGGATGGTTTCCTTCTTGCCTTGCGATTTTACAGCCTTTAGCTCATTTAATAAATCCACCTTTTTCGTTGCGCTTAAAATACTGACCGTTTGTGTTTTGGCATCGTATTTCACCTGTGTGCCAAATGTTTCGCTGATGAAACGCAGCGGAACGTACGTCTGACCTTTTATGATTAAGGTAGGCGTATCTAACATTTTTAATTTTCCGTTAATGTAGGCTACGCTTCTACCAATCGGTAGTTCAATGGTTATGTTGTTCCTGGAGATAATCGCGATTCTTTTGTCCGAATCAAAGCTCACCTGTGCATTCATCTTCTCCAGAACACCGCGCAGCGGAACCATCGTTCTGCCATGCACCTGAATCGCATCGTTAGACACCGTTTCCCCGTCGATCTGCACAGGTGAAGCAGCCGCATAGGATGGCAGTGCCAGCGCCCCAGCTATAACGAGTGGAATCAGGCCTTTCCACTTTCCCGCCAATCCCTTTTTGTTCTTCATATGTTTCTCCCCCTCGTAATTATTTGGTAGTCGGAAATATTATACTATTTATGATTGGAAAATTTAACCCACTGCTATAAAATCCACTAGGAGTCTGACCGACGAAACAGGGATATGCCCCTTCCGTCGCGAAGGCGATGTCGCGAGAGCGAATGAAGCAAGAGATGAAACGCCTGGAATCCGAAATCCGTGAAGCCCTCGATAAGATGCAACAGAGCGATAATCAGGAAGAAGGGCAAATTTCGCTCTTTCCGGAATCGACAAACATCGAAGTACAGGATCGGCAAATGAGACGAAAGGAAATCCAGTCCCTAAAGGAACTGGAAAAACGCAAGCCCGAAGCCGAATCGAAGACGGCAGCAAAAGATCAGATCAACTTTACGGATTCCGAGTCCCGCATCATGGACACGAAGACCCAAGGCGTTATTCAAGGATATAACCCACAATCGCTGTGGACTCCGACCATGGCATCATCGTAGGGCTTCAAATGAGCAACAGTAGCAGTGACCAACAACAATTTCAGGGTGATGTTAGACTGAACAGTAGACACAGATTATACTAAATCTAATAGCCTAAGCGGAGGAGTCTGTGTCGATGAAAAAGGTTGAGCATGATGAGGCGTACAAGAAGCAAACAGTCCAGTACATTAAGGAGAGTGGTAAAGCCGTAGCGGAGGTTGCCCGTGAGCTTAATATCAATGTAAATACACTACACGGCTGGGTAAAGAGATATAAGCAAGAGCCGGAAATCGTTGCAGCACAAGGGTTAAAGTCGGAAGACCAACGGCTAAAGGAAATGCAAAAACAGATTCGTGATTTGCAGGAGGAGAACGACATTTTAAAAAAGGCGATGCACTTCTTCGCGAAAGACCGTCGGTAAGATATCAGTTCATCCATGAACACCGCTCCGATTACCGACTGGAGAAGTGTAACCGATAAACTAGAATTAACAGATTTCGCTAAATAAGAATGAGCAAAATTTCCCATACCCTTCCTATTAATCTATGATAGAACTGGAAATTCTATCATCAGGGGGAAGCGGTGTGAGGAACGAAGAAAGGTGGTCTATGTACTTCGCTATTCGGCAACAGAAGGAGATGGGATTAAAGAAATCCCAAGTGGCAAGGAATCTAAATATATCCCGGAATACGGTCATCAAGTTCTGGGACATGACAATCGAAGAATACAAAACGTTTATGGAGGGACTTGAGACACGAACAAAGAAGTTGGAGTCTTTTGAATCAGAGATTGTTGGGTG
>NZ_AUMJ01000017.1 GCF_000430625.1 Aneurinibacillus terranovensis DSM 18919 | reverse complement strand
AAATAAAAGGATTAATGGGTTCTAACGAACCAAAAAAGCATTTTTTCCCGTAGATTTCATTGGTTCCGTACAGAAATTGAGCACATCGCAAATAGCTCTATAAAGTTTTTTCTATATATTTTTACCAAAAAGGGGTATACTATTGTAATGCCATGGAATTAAATTATAATTATAGGAAAATGCTGTATCATAAAAGGAGAATAAATATTGGCTACATTTAATGAATTTGGTTTAAAGCATCAATTAACACGCGCAATTAGCGATATGGGGTTTGAAGAAGCGACCCCCATCCAGGAGAAAACCATTCCGCTTGCATTGCAGGGATTTGACATAATCGGACAGGCTCAGACGGGAACAGGGAAAACGGCGGCATTCGGGATTCCGATTGTTGAAAAAGTCGATCCGGAAAATCCGGTGGTTCAAGTGCTTGCTATGGCTCCCACACGAGAGCTCGCGATTCAAGTTGCGGAAGAGCTAAGTAAGCTGGGCAGTAACAGTGGGATTAAAGTCCTTCCGGTATACGGCGGACAGGAGATTAGCCGGCAAATCCGGGCTTTGAAACAGCGCCCACAGGTTATTGTTGGAACGCCGGGACGCCTGCTTGATCATATTCGCCGAAAAACGCTCCGTTTAAATTATGTATCGATGGTTGTGCTTGATGAAGCGGATGAGATGCTGGATATGGGTTTTGTGGAAGATATTGAAACGATTCTTACTGAAATCCCCGAAGAACGCCAGACGCTGTTCTTTTCGGCTACCATGCCTCCGGCTATCCGGCGTTTGACGGAGAAATTCCTGAAGAATCCCCAGCACGTTTCTATTCAAGCGAAAGAGCTGACCGTTTCTAACATTCAACAGTACTATATGGAATTACAGGAGCGTCAAAAATTTGACGTACTGTGCCGATTGCTTGATATTGACTCACCGGAACTGGCCATTATTTTCGGACGCACCAAACGGCGGGTGGATGAATTAAATGATGCATTGAATAAGCGAGGGTACATTTCCGAGGGAATTCATGGCGATTTAAGCCAGCGCCAGCGCGATGTCGCCATGCGTAAATTCCGGGAAGGCCAGTTGGAAGTCCTTGTTGCTACAGACGTAGCGGCGCGGGGACTTGATGTCAGTGGTGTTACGCATGTGTACAACTTCGACATTCCGCAGGATCCGGAGAGCTACGTTCACCGCATTGGCCGTACCGGACGGGCGGGAAAGACAGGATCAGCCATCACGTTTGTCACACCTCGTGAGATGGAGCATAAAAAAATTATAGAGCAGCTGACGAAGAAAAAAATGGATCGCCGGGCGATTCCCACCAACGTTGAAGCACTGGAAGGCAAGCAGCGGTTAGCTCTGGATAAATTAATTGAAGCCGTTCGGGAAGGGCAGCTTGGCGATTACAAAAATTTAGCGGAAGAAGTTCTCGATGAGTACGATTCCATTTCCCTTGTGGCCGCTGCGCTTAAACTCATGACGAAGAAGAGCAGCGATGTAGATATCAAGTTGACAGCTGAAGCACCATTGCGCACGAAAAAAATCAAGCGCAAAGATGGTGGACGCGGCGGAAATCGTGGAACTGAATCCCGAGACCGTGGAAGGGACAAAGGAAGCTATGGAAAGCGCGAGCGCAGTAAAAACGATAATGATTTTAAAAATAAAGACCGCAAACGCAAAAAAAAGATATAGGTAGAAATAGAGGACATGAACTCTTTATAGAGGATCTGTCCTTTTTCATTTTCAGATAAGGAGGAGAAAATGGATACGTATCTGATTCTTACGGTAATCATTATCCTTGGGGTGGTATTTTTCCGTGGCGTTCCGGTAGGGCCTCTCATTGCCGCTGGTATACTTACACTGTTTGCGGGCATGTTCAAGTAAGGTATACTGGAGGCTGGAGGTTGTAAAAATGAATAAAGTAGACTTATTGTCAAATACAGAGGGCCCGCTTTTATGGGGGGATAAACGCTATCACACGTGGAATTATCACCTGCGCCAACGGTTTGGCGAAAAGGTGTTTAAGGTGATGCTGGATGCGGGATTTACGTGTCCCAACCGGGATGGCTCAGTGGCCATTGGAGGGTGTACGTTTTGCAGTGCACGCGGCTCGGGTGATTTTGCCGGTTGGCGCCGCGATGATCTTATTACCCAATTCAATGAAGTTAAAGGCCGGCAGCATCAGAAATGGCCGGATGCGAAATACATCGGCTACTTCCAGGCGTACAGCAATACGTATGCGCCTGTGGATGTCCTGCGGGATTGTTATGAAACCATTCTGCAGCAGGAAGGCGTGGTCGGCCTTTCCATCGCCACACGCCCTGATTGTTTGCCCGACGATGTGGTCGAATATTTGGCAGAGTTAAATGAAAGAACGTATCTCTGGGTTGAACTCGGGCTGCAGACGATCCATGAATCCACCTCTGAGCTTATTAACCGTGCCCATGACACAAAATGCTACCTGGACGCTGTGGAAAAGATGAGAAAACATAACATCCGTATTTGTTCCCACATCATTTTCGGCTTACCGGGTGAAACGGAAGAGATGATGATGGACACAGTAAGAGCCGTTGCGAAAATGGATGTCCAAGGCATTAAAATTCACCTGCTGCATCTGCTCAAGAAGACGCCGATGGTGAAACAATATGAGGCAGGGCTGCTCACGTTCCTGGAAAAAGACCAATATGTTCGGCTTATTGTCGACGCCCTTGAACAGCTCCCTCCGGAAATGATTGTCCACCGCCTCACCGGCGACGGCCCCCCGGATTTGTTAATCGGCCCCATGTGGAGCCGCAAAAAATGGGAAGTGTTGAATGCGATTGACGACGAGTTGAGAAGACGAAATACGTGGCAGGGGAAAAAGGCGGTCCGCGCGTAAGCGGGTCGTCTTATTTTCTCCTGTAACAATATGGGGTACGAACGTAAACCCTAGAATCGGTGCGGTAATGGAATGGGCCATTTTTACAATGCCGGCATCGGTGTCGGAGTAGGTTTCGCATAGCCTTCTTTGTATTCAGTGTCCACTTGTTTGCGAATATCAAGCAGGCTGTGGCCCTCTTTGCGAAGCATGATAGCTTCCATCGCGATGTTCTGACATGTACCGCAGGTGATCCCGTGGGAATCCCAGACAATTTTTCCGTCAGGCTTAATTTCGTGGACAAAGCAGTCCAGATTATTCTTGTGCCCTACGCTCTCACCACAGCCGCAGTAACAGGGCATATTCTTGAGTATGCCCGGATTGGCAGCGGCCGTTTGGTAAACGGTAGCGATCTGCGGATCGACAGATTTTAAAAATGAAGGCAATCGTTGGGGCCCTGCTGTTGTCTCCAGTGTATCTCCTCCATGCTGCGTGTCCATATTCTGCCCGGATGGATTTGCCTGCTGGCTGTCCTGTTGTGCCGTGCATCCAGTCAGACTGACCGAAAGCAATAGCAGGCAGGTAATGCCAATATAAAACGGTTTAAAAAAACGTTTTCTCATTCGTTATTCCACCTTACTCGAAACGTTTGACGAACGCGTTCCATTCGTCTTCGGTTTCCGTATTTATCATTTCATCATAAATCTCTATAAGCCATTCGTCTGTGTCTTTTGGTTCCGCTGCCGATTCTCCTGTCATGATGGCGGCCGCTTGATTCATTTCTCTCCAATTTTTTTGGTAAAGAGGAAGAATGTCAACCATTGCTTCACTGAACAACTTTTTCTCAACAAGCGGGTTCCGCTCGGTTCGTTCCTCATAAATGGCAATATACTCTTCCTGGGTGCTGGGTGCCCAGGCATGCGGCAGCGGCTCCCCGGTAAAAATCGCATGTCTCGCTTTATTAAGTAAATGGCGTATCTCTTCCGCTGTCACCCGGAGGCCTCCTAACATATCGTCCTAATGAACAGTAATTCTTTAAGGTTCTCGTGAATAACTATTATAGTAGCTTATTAATATTTATATAGTAGCTTATTTTGAAAGCAGGTGCGAATCTTTTTAAGCCAATCCTGAAGTGGCATACGAAACTGTAAAAAATTCGTGACATTTGTCTGTTTTTTAGTTTCATGTGCGTGAGTAAATGATTTATAATAATTGCAGGGAACGGTTGCAAAGGGGAGAGTGTAATGTTTTCAAATATCGGAGCATCGGGATTAATACTTATTTTGATTATCGCGCTTGTTGTATTTGGCCCTAAAAAGCTGCCGGAAATCGGCCGTGCTTTTGGACAAACACTGAAGGAATTTAAAAAATCCGCCCGTGACTTATCGGAAGATATCGTGGAAGAAGAGAAAAAGCCGCAAATAAAGTAAATGAATGTATCAAAAAAGAGGACATCGTGTGAAGTTCTCTTTTTTCATGCAATAAACGTAGTGGAGCAAATTTAAATTGCGAGTAGGGAACGGGACAAGTACGGCTTTCTCGCTCGCAATTTTTTTTACGAGAAAAGGATAGATATTTCACAAAAAATGTTATATACTATATTTATTCTAGTAGATGCGGCTCAATCAATGATTCTTCTAAGACTAATTAATGATTCGGAGTTCCCTTACACATGAGTGTCAGGGTTTTTTGTGTTTCTTTATAGATTACGAAGGAGTGGATGTAATACCCTATGGAAGTTTGGAAAAGAAATCTGTATATTTTATGGTTCGCAGAGTTCATTGTGCTGGCGGCTATGAGTCTGGTTGTTCCTTTTCTGCCTTTGTATCTCTCATTGGATCTCGGGATGCATGATCAAGCTTCTATACAGCGGTGGACGGGTTTGATTTTTGGTGCGAATTTTTTAACGGCCTTTATTTTTTCACCGATCTGGGGGAAAATCGCAGATAAATCAGGACGTAAAATGATGCTTATCCGCTCCGGTATAGGTATGGCGGTTGTCACACTATTAATGGGGCTTGTTACTTCACCTGTGCAGCTGCTGGCTTTACGCTTATTAAATGGAGTGATATCCGGCTTCGTGCCGGCAGCCATCGCGCTTGTATCAACGAATACGCCAAAAGAAAAAATTGGTTATTCGCTCGGTATTCTCCAGTCGGGATCGGTTGCCGGGTCGATTCTTGGGCCGCTTATGGGTGGATTATTTGCGGAATGGATGAGTTTCCGGCACATATTCATCGTGACCGGTGTACTGCTTTTTATCGCTTCCATGCTGGTTATTGTGGCGGTAAAAGAAATAAATAAACCGCAGCCGAAAGAGCAAACAGCACAGGTGGAAGTACAGGCGGAAAGTGACTTTAGCAGAATCATTCATATTTCGCCCCTTCCTTCCCTGTTTATTACAGGGTTTCTCATTCAATTCGGCATGATGAGTACCAACCCTTTTATGACGGTCTATGTTCAGGAACTGTGGCACAGTTCAAACTTTATCTCTTTGATGGCGGGAATTGTTATATCGTCTTCGGGAATCGCGACGATGATTTTTTCTCCGCTGCTTGGCAAATGGAGTGACCGAATCGGCGCTAAATACGTCCTGCTGTTTAGCCTGCTTGGCGCGGCCGTATTTTTTATTCCACAGGGGATGGTCAATGATGTGTGGACACTCATGGTCTTTCGTTTTCTACTTGGAATGTGCATAGGTGGACTTCTGCCGTCCGTTAACGCCTTAATCCAGCAGTATGCGCCGGCGGGAATGGAGAGCCGTACATTCGGCTACAGCAATAGCGCGCTTTTTCTGGGAAATCTGCTGGGTCCGGTCATAGGCGGAATATTGAGTGGAACCATCGGGCTTAACAGCATGTTTCTGCTAGCGGGGACGCTTTTCTTAGTCAACACCATCTGGGTCAAAATCAGGTTGCACCCGCATGAGACGCCCCGCACATTACTAAAGCATATGCGTATGTAACCCGGTACTATAAGCGGCCGCCTTTTTTCGCATACAGACGCTCTTCCACTTCCCGTACGACTTTTTCTCCCCAGTAGCTGATTAACAGCTCACGCCCCCATTCCCAGGCGGGGATATATCCCTCCTCCGCAAAATAGTGGCCAGATGTGTTCTCCGGTCGCTGTTTCGCGTTGACACAGGAATAATGAGAGCGATAGTAATCGCCCCACCGGCTGAAACACTCAGTCTCAGCAGTAAGAGCGGTTATCAAAATAGCATCGTTATATTCGATGATTTCAAGGGGGAACAACGAACAGCTAAATGGTTTAAGCTTCGCCGGATCCATACGATTCTCAAGCGCATACCTGTGTATAGCGCAGATATGCTGCCCCTCTTCTTTGATTAGAAACAGGCAATTCCTATCGTACATCCGAATCGAAGGATAGTAGTTTGTGTTGGCTGTTTTTTCGAAGAGCCCTTTTTGTTTTGCGTACAATACCCGGTCACTTGTGGTGTGCTTTTTTAAGATAGGAAGGGCGTGTTTGTTAAATAGGGCAAGATTCTCGCCTTCCATCGAATATGGCTGCCCGCCTTCACAGCAGTTATGCCCGTGGACAATATGACAGTTGAAACAATCGAGATTCACCGGCGTCAACACCGCTTCATCGATTAAATACGGCGCATAGCGATGAATCGTTTTATCCAGATGGCGATCGATATAATCGCGTAACGCCATTTCATCTTCCCAGAGTAATCGTTCAGGTGTTCCGTAATAAAGGCTGCTCATTTTAAAGCCTGCTTTCCTGACCAAGTTTTTTCTATATCATAGCATACGCAATAATTATACACATAGGGTATAGATAGTCCTAAAACGGTGTGGTATACTTTACTGAAAAAAAACTTTGGAATTCTGAATAATATAAATTGGAGAACGAGAGATTGAAAAGCGGAGGGGTTGCGAACATGAGGACGCAAATATGCATATACGATACAACGCTTCGTGATGGAACGCAGGGGGAAGGAGTTAGCTTATCGGTAGACGACAAGCTTAAAATCGCTAAAAAATTAGACTCCATTGGTGTCCATTATATTGAAGGCGGTTGGCCTGGAAGTAATCCGAAAGATATGGAATTTTTTATGCGGGCGAAGGAACTTTCACTTACACACGCCAAAATCACGGCGTTTGGCAGCACACGGCGATTCGGCATTACGGCTGAAGCCGACGAGAATCTCCGGATGATTATTGAGAGTGGGGTAAAAGCCGTAGCAATCTTCGGGAAGAGCTGGGATTTTCACGTGACCGAAGCTCTTGGTACCACATTAGAAGAAAATTTGGATATGATTTACGATTCCGTGCGTTTTTTAAAACAGAACGGACTGGAAGTCATTTACGATGCGGAACATTTCTTCGACGGTTACAAAAATAATCCCGAGTATGCGTTTGCCACGATTCAGAAGGCCTCCGAAGCAGGAGCGGATTGGATAACCTTATGCGATACGAACGGTGGCTCCTTACCCAGCGATATTTTACAAATCGTGACGAGGGTTTGCCGGGAACTGGCGACACCTATTGGAATACACTGCCACAATGATAGTGAACTTGCCGTAGCGAATTCGCTTTCTGCGGTAACGGCGGGAGCTACCCAGGTTCAGGGAACGATAAACGGGTTTGGGGAGCGCTGCGGAAACGCGAACCTGGTGTCCGTCATACCTAATCTGCAATTAAAAATGGGGTATTTATGTGTAACGGAAGCCCAGTTAAAGCAGCTGACCAATACATCCCGTTATGTGTATGAAATGGCAAATATCGTGCCGCCAAACTCTCAACCGTTCGTTGGCATAAGCTCATTTGCCCATAAAGGTGGGATGCATGTCAGCGCGATTTTAAAGGCTCCGGAGACATACGAACATATTCAGCCGGAAGTGGTGGGAAATCACCGTCGGGTGCTTGTATCCGAGCTTGCCGGACAGAGTAACGTTCTGTTTAAAGCGAAGCAGTTAGACATAGAGCTGGATAAGAACAATCCAAGAAGCAAGAATATTATTCAGAAGATTAAAGAACTGGAACACCAGGGATATCAATATGAAGGGGCGGAGGCATCTTTTGAACTGCTGCTGCGCCAGGGACTTAACGAATATGTAGAAATTTTTACGGTAGAGTCTTTCAAAATCCTCATGGAGCAGATCGGGGAGACAGAGACGAGAACAGAAGCAACCGTTAAGCTCCGTGTTCAGGGACAAATTGTTCATACCGTAGCGGAAGGAAACGGGCCGGTTAACGCGCTTGATAATGCCCTTCGTAAAGCGCTGGAGTCATTCTTCCCCGCTATCCGTGAAATGTATTTGGCCGATTATAAAGTACGTGTGCTCAGTGAGCAAGATGCGACAGCTTCCAAAGTTCGGGTGTTAATCGAGTCAACGGATGGAAAAGACAGCTGGAGTACCGTTGGCGTGTCCGCGAACGTGATCCAGGCAAGCTGGGAAGCGTTGCTGGACAGTATACGTTATGTGTTGATGAAGCGTTATGAGGAAGTGAATGTGGACGCATTAGAAGCAGCTGACACGGAACGCCAGGGCATACTAAATCACTAATCTTTTCCGAAAATAATAAACACCGGCACAAATGAGGAAACTTTGTGCCGGTGTTTTTGTTTTTACATGTATCCCTTCTATCCATTGGAAACCGCTTTCAATGCGGCGTGGTTTGATTCACACTGGCACATGCCTAAAGGGAATTTCTCGTGGCTCGGTAAGGTCATAAATCCGGTGAGGAAAATTCTCACAGATGAAGATTTTTCGTGAAGCATTTGACAATTAATACAGTAATACATCAAGCTAACCAGCCTCCCATAGAAGTATATTTGTTTTATATGATTTTGATTTATTGATAATAAATAAGGCTATTCCTCATGGGGAATAGCCTTTGGGTTCAGGTTATATAATAACCAGGCTATTCGGCAGCCCGGCCGTCCTAGTTTATCCAACCTTAGACCCGTGGCTTTGCGTCCCCATCTTTCAATGAGTTTGCTAGTATCGTAGCTCTAAAAAGATATGTTACTTTCTATTCATATAATAATAGAATTCAAACTATTTGTAAACTTAAATCATAGTTATACAAAGTTAAATTCAATTGATAAGGTGAATTCTTTTCCTTTTCTTTATGGTAGAACTGCCATAATTCGGGTACAATACAAATAGTGTGCTTTTTTATGCACTGAGAAAGGAAGAAAGAAATGAATTCTTTTAATGAATTTAACTTAAAACCTGAAATTATGCGGGGAATTGCTGATTTGTATTATAAAAAACCGACACCGATTCAACAGGAGGCCATCCCGCTTGCTCTTGAAGGAAAAGACCTTATTGGGCAGGCACAGACGGGAACCGGAAAAACTGCAGCGTTTGTTATTCCGCTGCTCCAAACAATCGAACCCGAAAAGAAAGACATACAGGGCTTAATTATGACGCCGACACGTGAACTGGCGATCCAGATTACCGAAGATATTAAGGAGCTTGGTAAGCATATGAATATAAATGTGCTGTCTCTGCATGGGGGACAGGATATTATGCGGCAGATTAACAAGCTGACCGGCAGCATTCATATTGTGGTGGGAACACCGGGCCGAATTTTAGACCACCTGCGCCGTGAGACTTTGCATTTTGGACGCATCAAAACCCTTGTGCTGGATGAGGCGGATAAAATGCTGGAGATGGGCTTTCTTCAAGAGGTGGAGGAAGTTTTCATCCAGACCGCCCAGAAGAAACAGGTTCTTTTGTTTTCTGCGACCATTCCCGACGATGTTCGCAAACTCGCGCATCGTTTTATGAATCAGCCGCAGATCATTCGGATTGAAAAGAAACAGATTACGGCGGTTAACACAAAAGAATCCTATTACGTCGTTAACCAGAGTGACAAGGTGGACGTGCTGCTGCGGCTTATTAAGGAAGCACGCCCTTACCTTGCTGTTATTTTTGCTAATACTAAGCAGCGGGTCAACGAACTCGTTCGCCAGCTGCAAATGAACGGACTGGATGCTCAGGCGTTGCATGGTGATTTAAGCCAAAAAAAGCGTGAACAGATTATGGATCAATTCCGCCAGGCAAAGTTTCAGTATCTTGTAGCCACCGATATTGCAGCTCGCGGGCTTGACGTAGAGGGGATTACCCATGTTTTTAATTACGATATGCCCTCAGACGTAGAAAGCTACATCCACCGTGTGGGCCGCACCGGCCGTGCCGGACAGCAGGGGGAAGCCATTTCTCTCGTATCCCCGCGCCAGAAAATGATTTTTAATCGTATTTCTAAAGCGATCAGCGGAGGCGCAGAAGAAAAATTTCTTGGTGGGGCAAAACGCTCACCCCGGCAGCGGAAGCTCAGGGAGCGGGCAGGTAGGAAAATCGTTGAAGAAAGAGATATTACTCAAAAGGCTGAAAGCAGTGAACGAACACAAGCGGCGTCTGCTAAGGAAAAGCCGTCTCCAGGCCGTGCCCACGCTAAAAAGGAAGCTGTTAAACCCGGGTATAAGAAAAAACAGCGGCTGGAAAAAGCAAAACAACTGCGCCAGGAACGCAGAAAGGCCATTTCTGAATCTTACCGAAAGCGTAAAAAGTAAACATAAAAAACGCGCAGTACCCCTTGCTCTTTGTACGAAAGCAAGGGGGTTATTTACGATTTCGCACATTGTTTTGTAATATATCATCTATTTAATAACATTCGATAAATAAAGGGGAGAGGAAAGGGGTTATCACGCATGATGAAATTTTTATTCACTCTATTAACGGTAGTTTCCGGTGTTGGGTTAAGCGTTCAAGCTGCGATAAACGGCAGATTAGGCCGAGCCATTGGAACGATAGAAGCCGCTTTCGTATCTTTTTTTGTGGGAACTATTGCCCTGTTAATTGCTGTACTTTTCTTTGGTAAAGGAAATGTGATTGAATTGTTTACCGTTCCTAAATGGAAGCTGCTCGGTGGGTTGATTGGCGCTACATATATTGCCGTTTTAGCTATGGTTGTGCCGAAAATAGGGGTAGGCGCCTCGGTTGTGTCCGTTATTTGCGGTCAAATTATAATGAGTATGTTGATTGACCACTTTGGATGGTTTAATGGTCCGAAGATCCCGTTCAACACGTACAGATTTATCGGATTACTGTTTCTTATCGTCGCTCTTATCCTCATTTCGCGTGGGAGTATCAAATCGGGGTAAATTTTTTTGCCTAACGTGCGAGAAAGGTGGCCTCTTGTTTTCTGCTCAAAGGGATTTGGTAAAACAGAGTAAGCCATTTTTTAACCTGGAGGGTTTATTATGGATATTTTAGATATTAAGAAACAAATGAAAGAATACAAAAAAGTGATGAAACTATTCATAAGGAATACGGCAGGGGAATTATCCGCAATATAGAGAAAGATCTAGTAGAGGTTGACTTTAACGGTGAGCGGAAAACGATGCATTTGGAAGTGCTCATCACGAATGATCTGATTGAAAAAGCATAATGTTCATATAGCATATTAATAGAATAGAGAGCTGTCGATGGTTCGCTGCGTCAGATGTAGAATAGTGCTTGATTATATTTTCCATTCATTAACGGAATACCACCCTCTGATGAAATACAACTTTGTTTCTGGAGACATATTTATTGTTCATGGAACAGACGACGATGATATCCCGGTAGATTATTGTTTTCTTTACCAGCGTATTTTCTGGCAGAGGTCCGATGGTCAGTGTGATAAGGAAGTGATTTCTGACGCCGACCATATCTTTTCATCCCACCAGAGCCAACAGCAGCTGTTTTCGCTGACTTGTAACTGGCTCGATGAACGGAGTCGGAGACAGGAGAATTGGAGCAATTGGATCATTTAAGCAAAGGGGCTTGACCCCGACCATGCAATTCAACGAGCGGTAGTTTCATATAGAGGCTGTCCCAAACGTCGAAGTAACGAACGGGAACAGCCTCTCTTTTTGATCAATTTATTTTGCTTTTTGTTCTCCGGGATAGTGTTGTAGTATCAAAAAAAACTGTTAAATAATTAACACGCTTATCCGAATACCCGTTATTTGTAGCGCCTCGAAAGGAAAAACTCTACTGTAGGTAAAAGAACAAGGGAAATGCACAAGGCAAAAAATAAAGTCATGTTTCCTAAATCATCTTTTCTAACAAAGACAAGTCTATCCATGATCCATAGGATAAAAAGAATGACGATTAAAAGAAAATAACTAATTTTGGCACTCTGATAATTGATCCGTCTCCCCATTTCATCCATTTCAGCCTTCCGATCCATTCCCCACGTAATAAATCTCATAAAGAACATTAGTAGGGTAGCGATACTAATTAGATCACTGGTGGTTACCGGTTTTCCGCTGATAACGTTCATGATGGCAGAACCCACCATGTAGAGTAAAACGATTCCCAAACCTAAAGAAATATAGAATTTAGAACCTAGACGCTTTTGTGTCATGTATACTCCTCCTTTATCAAGTATTTTCACTTTCTATAAATAAACAGTTCATCTATGGGTACACATAAAATCGATGCAATTTGAAAGGCCAAGGCTAGGCTAGGATCATACTTGTTATTTTCTATAGCGTTAATCGTTTGACGAGATACATCACAAGCATTGGCAAGTTCCTCTTGAGACATCTTTTTTTCTTTACGTAAGGATTTAATCCGATTTTCCATAATACCCCTCTGACATTTTAAATGTAAAACATGTTTTACATTTAAAATGTATCATGTTAACTGTCTCGATGTCAAATATGTTTTACATTTCAGTCGATAAATTCCCCGTGAGGATTTCTTATTCTCCCGCTCATAGACATCCGCTATGAAACAATGTATCATGTATTTTATAATATACATATGGATAGTATAACGTACAATGATCCGAATGTTTCCGGAGGATGATATGCATCGAATCAATCTTAATATCGGTAAGAACTTAAATCGAATACGCAAAGAGAGAAATCTTAGTTTAGATAAAGTTGCAGAAATCACAGGGGTAAGCAAAGCGATGTTAGGGCAAATTGAACGGGGCGAGTCGAACCCAACCGTAACGACTCTTTGGAAGATTGCAAATGGACTGCATGTATCCTTCTCCTCCCTAATTGAAGAAGAAGCCCCATCTATCACCGTTATTTCCGCAGACAACATTGCTCCCATTTTAGAGAACGATGGGAAATATCGCGTATATCCTTTTTTTCCATTCGAACCGAAAAAGCAGTTTGAAATTTTCTCTATTGTTCTTGAACCGGGGTGCAGCCATGAATCAGAGGCGCATCATGCAGGTGTAGAAGAATATATCATGGTTTGTGAGGGTACGTTAGAGGTCTTAATAGAATATGAAACCTATGTAGTTAAGCAGGACAGTGCCATTCATTTTCAAGCAGGCAGACCCCATATCTATCGAAATTCAAACACGGATACGGTTAAATGTTTCCTTGTTATTCATTATCCAAATTAATGACGCCCATTTTATGAAAGGTCACGTACTGAGATATTGGACAATTTTAAACCAAAAAATAAGAAAAAGAGAAAGATGGGGAGGATAAAATGGCGCAAGAGAACATTCAGATTGAAACACACGTCGCTGTAATAGAAGAAGAAAGTTTCTTACAAGGGGTGAAGGATTGTGTTCCTACGTTATTGGGTTATTTAAGTATTGGATTTGCCGCTGGTGTTGTTGAGAAGACCGCGGGGCTAAGCATAGCGGAAATCGCCCTTATCAGTATTCTTCTCTATGCCGGTTCAGCTCAATTTATTGCTGCTGGAATGATTGCGGCAACCAGCCCGGTTCCGGCTATTATTTTTACGATTTTTTTTGTTAATCTTCGTCATTTTTTGCTTAGTGCAGCTCTATCTCCCTATTTCCGGCATCTTTCTCCACTGAAAAATATGTTTGTAGGCTGCCTGCTAACAGATGAGACATTTGGTGTTGCAATAAATAAGGTAACAAACAAGAAAGCTGCCAGTGAGAAATGGATGTTTGGTCTAAATATAACGGCATACTTAAACTGGATCGCAGCAAATATTGCAGGGGCCTATTTAGGACAATGGATTAAAAATCCTAAAGCATTTGGCCTCGATTTCGCTTTACCAGCCATGTTTATTGGACTCCTGGTTCTTCAGATGGCAAGCCGGAAAAAGATTGTAGTAGATATAGTTGTTGGGGTAAGCGCTGTAATCATTGTTGTGACAACGAGCTTGGTTGCATCTGGGAGTGTAGGAGTCATTGTAGCTACCATTTTAGGTTCAACGATAGGAATGGTGATGGAAAAATGGAGATAAGATGGTATATCCTCTTTGTTATTGTAGGTTCGTCTATTGTAACGTTCATCCCAAGAGTTCTTCCTCTTATGGTTTTCAGCCGTATAGAATTACCTGATTGGGGGATGCGCTGGCTGAAACATGTTCCAATTGCTGTTATGGCCGCTTTGGTAGGGCAAGAGTTGTTAATGTCGGGTGGGAAATCTTCAGCTTTTCAAAATAATATTGAATTGGTAGCGGCATTACCAACTTTTGCAGTCGCTATCATAACACGCAGCCTGTTGGGAACGGTGGTGACGGGAATTCTTTCCATGATGGTTTTGCGGTTTATATTTTAATTTTGTCATCATTTGTCCATATAAACATCAAGGATTCTTCATACCTTTCAACGATGATAAAAGTGTAAGAAAGATTAAGAAAGGAGAAGAAAGTTATGTTAAAACAAAAACTATTTTATATCGTACCCTCTTTGATTGCCGGTGTTGTGATTGGCGGGCTGACTCTTCCGAACGTTTTCGCTTCAAACGCTTCTACTCCCACAGTGCAAAGCAGCAGCCATATGGGATATGATATGAGCCAAATGACCGGGCAGAACATGAATCAGATGATGAATCAAGCGACCGGGCAGGATATGGCACAGATGATGAAGCAAATAATGAATGGTCCACAGGGAAAAGAAATGATTCAAAGCTGCAAAAAGGTTATGGATGAGGTAAACAAAGAATCAAACAGCGCTCCTGCTAAAAAGTAATGGAAGGAGAAGACAAAAAGCTGCTATCGGCATTCTGAACCCCAATCTGTTAGATTGGGGTTTTAAATTTAAACGTATCGAACAGTAGTAAACATTCCACCCATTTTTGTTTTATGTTCATTCGTGATATGGTGAGGTTTATGACAGTGAAATGCCCATATACCTGGATTATTCGCTAAAAACTCAATATCATATGTTTCTCCGGGCGCGACATTAATGGTTGTTTTATGATAAGGCACTGGTAGAGGGGACCCATCTGTAGCAGTAACATTAAACACATGACCGTGTAGGTGCATAGGATGAGAATTCATGCTTAGATTACCTATTCTAAATCGAATTCTTTCCTCATATCTCACATGCATTGTTTGGGTATCAGGAAAAGCCTTGCCGTTTATGGTGAAGTAATTAAAGTCCATGCTCATTGGATCAATAGAATAAATCTTTTCTGATGCTTGTTCTCTGTTATTTTTGGACATCATATCTTGCATCGTGGTTCCCGTCTGAACGCTCCATTCCTGCAGTAAAAGCACATATTCCCGATCTACCATGCTTTCGTGATGAGGTAAAGAAATTAGCATTCCTGCTAAGCCCATCATCTCTTGTTTCGCATCATTAGCATGTGCGTGATACATAAAAGTCCCAGTTTGTTGGATAATGAAATCGTATACATAATACTCTCCAGGTCCAACTGATACACCTGAACCAATTTCGGGAACTCCGTCAACATTGTTACGCACAATAAGTCCGTGCCAGTGAATACTTGTCGATTCAGGTAACTTGTTATATAAAACGATTTGAATTCTTTCTCCCTCATATACAACCAGAACAGGTCCTGGAGTAGTACCGTTAAATCCCCATGCATGTATCGTGATATCCCTTACCAATTGTTGGTTTACCTGTTCGGCGGTTATATAGAATCGTCGGCCTCCTTCAATAATTTCTGACGAAGCAAAATAAGAATTAGGAGCAAAAATTTTTGGTGTATGCATATCGCTACCTCCACTTTTTTACCCTTATGTTATTCATTATTTAACCAGGGGTTCACTATAAAGATATTTGGTCAAAACCGCCGAATAAAAAATGTAGGTACACGTGTATTTTTAGCAAAATTGTGTCTTTTACTAACCTTCAATGTTTCTTCACAACCTTTTGCTATAAAAGAAATAGAGCATGATAAATAGAGAATTGTTAAAGAAAGGATGAGGGGAAAGTGAAGAAAAAAAGCCTACTGGTAGCTTCCGTTTTCGCAGGTAGTTTATTCTTAGCGGCATGTGGAACGAAAGCCGAATCCGTACCTGCCAAAGCTTCGAATGATAAACCGGCAGCAACAGAGTCCGCAAAATCATTAGCAAGTATTAAAGATGAAGGAAATAAGGTTGTTGTAAACCTGGTGGCCAAAGAAACCCAGCAGGAGTTGGCAAAAGGTGTGAAGATGACTGTTTGGACGTATGGTGGTACAGTACCAGGCAAGGAGATTCGTGTCAAACAGGGCCAGGAAGTTGTTGTTCATTTAAAAAATGAATTGCAGAAAAATGTCACAATCCACTGGCATGGATACCCTGTACCTACACAAATGGATGGTGTTCCCGGACTCTCACAAAACTCAATTAAACCGGGACAATCTTTCACTTATGATTTCAAAGCAACAATTCCTGGAACGTACTGGTACCATTCCCACGTCGATAGTGTGAACCAGATTGACAAAGGGTTGTATGGAGCCTTTATCGTAGAAAAGAAAGATGAACCGAAAGTAAGTAAAGACTATACAGTCATGCTAGATGAATGGGAAACAGGCACTGCAAAGAACGACCAATCTATGAGTGGCATGGACCATTCTCAAATGCAGAATATGTCTCATGACAATATGGGAAACATGTCAAACGGTAACATGCAGGGCATGTCCAATGACAGCATGCAGAACATGTCACAGAAACAAATGGGAAGCATGATGAATATGGACCATATGGCTTCCTATAATTTGTTTACTGTTAACGGAAAATCAGGTTCGTTAATTGAACCCCTACAGGTAAAAACAGGCGATAAAGTCAGACTGCGCTTTATTAACGCCGGCTATCAACTTCGTCTCATGGATTTTGGAAATATCGCCTACAAAGTGGTTGCTACAGACGGGCAGGATATACAACAACCCGGAGAAGTAAAAAACAAATTATTGCCAGTTGCTCCCGGTGAACGATATGATGTTGAATTTACAGTACCTTCAACCGGCTTTGTCATCTCGGATCGAACACAGCGGCCGGCTGCGAAAGATATAAAAATTTTGATTAAGAATCAAGACAGTAACCAGGTTGTTCAAAGTGATAAAGTGAATTCCCAGTTATTCGATATTACCACTTACGGAAAAGGACAAATATCAATCCCTAAAAAATTCAACGATGAATATAAAATGGTATTTCAGGATGTGATGGATCAAAGTTCGGATATGGGGATGAAGTATACCATTAACGGCAAGTCTTTTCCAAATACTGAACCGTTAAATGTAAAGAAAAATGATTGGGTAAAAGTAACATTTGAAAACAAAGGGCAGGCAAATCACCCGATGCACTTACACGGTCACTCGTTTATTGTTCTTTCTAAAAACGGTGTTCCGTTAAAAGGTTCTCCGATCATCAAAGATACACTAAATGTGAAACCAAATGAAACATATGAAATAGCCTTTAAGGCTGATAACCCGGGCGATTGGATGTTCCACTGTCACGACCTGCACCATGCAAGTACAGGGATGGCTACGGTAGTCCACTACGACGGATATAAAACGCCGGCCGGAGTGGATAAAGCGGGGATTAAAGAATAATCAAATAACCTATCTGGGATGGATTGACTATTTGGGGATGGGGGAGGGATTGTTATGTCAGTCAAACGTCTCGTGATCCTTTTAGTGATAGCAGGTGTGATCGTAAGTATCGCTCTTGGGAAATGGACACTGCTTCTATACGCAGGATTTCTGCTTTGTCCGCTGATGCATATTTTCGGGCACAACCATTCAGGTCATAATCACAGCAGTGATGGTAACAACTTAAATCACCATCATTAAAGCGATCGGATAATAAAATCGAATTTCTCACTTTATGTAAGCGGGTTTTATACCCGCTTATTTATATTTGCTCTTCCTAGTTGCGGGGACTACACCTGCTTATATTCGTGAACTGTCGTTAACTATGATAGAGAGAGGATATTTCGAGCGATGAACAATTCATTGCTCTTTTTTTGGCTTGTTCTGTATTATGGAGGAGGGGGGGCTGGGCATGTGGAGATGATTACCCGCTATAAGGGAGCGTTCATAGCTTGTTTAGCATTTATTTGTATTCTAGGTTTCTTTCTTTTTTTTAATCAATCTTCTAAGGAGAAGGTGTATAAAGTCGGCATTATTATCGCGAATGAAGGGCGTTTTGATAAAGTAACCGGCTTTATGTCGGGTATGGAAGAGCTTGGCTGGCACGAAGGAGAGAATATTCAATACGTAATGGCTGATCTTAAAAAGGCCGATTCAAATAAGGAGCAGGAGCTCGTTGGGAATTTAATAAAGCAAAAGCCGGATCTTATTGTGACGACTGGAGCAAGAGAAACAGAAATGGTCCGGGGACAAAGCCGGAACATTCCGATTGTATTCATAGGTATCGCATCACCTGCTGAATGGGGAATGATGCAGGATGTGCATACGGGAGAAGTTACGGGAATTGATAACGGACAGCTAAAATTGATTGGAAAACGGATGGAAGTGCTTATCCATATTATTTCTCACCCCAAAACATTGCTCGTCATTGGCGATACTAAAGCTCTGCTTACTGAGACTGCAATCCAAAAGGCATCAGCCTCAGCTTCACGTCTCGGATTAAATATTGAAATCAAAAAGGTTTCATCCAATGAAGAACTTCGCGATTTGCTCATGCATATACAACCGGGTCAATACAGCGCATTGCTTCCGCTTCCTGGCTATTTGCTTGAAGACGCAATTACGAGAAGCTTACCCATCTTAAAAGAAAAAAGATTGTTTGTGATGGGTTCTTATCCCGAACAGGTACAGCATGGACTGTTTGCCGCCTACGGGATATCGTTTGTGGAGCAGGGGAGACAGGCAGCCTCCCTCACGGCGCGAATGTTGAGTGGGCACCATGATACAGTTGTTAGAGTAGAAACGCCTAATCAAATTAAACTGTCTGTTAACCAGGCGGCGATACATGAAATAGGCCTTGTATTAAATGAACAACAGCGGACGTTTGTTTATGGTTCGTCCGGAGAGGAACAGAAATGATAAAGCGCATGCTGAATCGATTTGTCCGTATACGAACGAAAATTCTAATCTTTGGTTTGCTGATGTCAATTGTGCCTTTTTTTCTGTTAGGAACGGTAAATATCTACATTAGCAAGCAAAAGCTAACAGATTCGATTAATACAACGAATAAGCTATTTGTCGAAGATGGTGTAAATCAACTAGAGACGATTGTCTCTCATACGTTTCAGACAATGAATGTACTGCGTGATTCGATGGCATCCTATAGTCCGACTGGGGATGAGGAGGATGAGTACTATTTATTTAGCTCTTTTTTGAAAAACATTCCGTATGCGGAAAATGTAACGAGGTATGATGAAAGGGGGAAAGAACGATTTAAAGTCGATCGCTGGTCTTTGGTGACTTCTCAGGATTTAGGGATAATAAAGAACAATGAGCTTCTAGCCAATACGCGTCTTGGAAAAACCTACATTAGTCCTGTAATGATGAACAAGAATGGAAAAATGGTGGTAAGCCTGGCTATTCCAAGATACGGGGCTTCTGGGAGAACGGGGGGCATTCTTGTAGAGATTAATCTGGGACAGTTATTTGATGTACTGATCAGCCGTGCCCGGCATAATGCTTCTTCACTGTATGTAATGGATCAAAATGGGAAACCAATCGTCCAATCAGGCTTTTCTTCTGTCATAGATAGCAGTGGGGTTTATGAACAGTTTCGTACGATTCCGTTGAATGCCGCGCAGCCTGTTTATCAAATGTATAACACGAAGGAAGGCCAGCCTGTTATCGGGTATGTGCAGCGTGTGCCAAGTACCGATTGGCTTATTGTTCTTGAGCAGCCCGTTGATGTGGCGTTTGCTTCTTTTAAACAGCTGCAGGCGAATCTTCTTCTTTTCACTTTATTGATAGCGTTGCTTGTTTTCATCATCAGTATTGTATTTGCCCATATTTTCAGCCGGCCAATTGAAAAAATCGAACGGGGAATTCAGCGTATTACCAATGGAGATCTCGCTACCCGGATTGAAGTAAAGGCCAATGATGAAATCGGCAGTCTGGCAAACTCTATGAATGAAATGGCGGAAAAATTGAAAGAGCGTACAGAAGAAGTAATTGAGGAAAAAAAGAGGCTTGATTTAGTTGTGAGTGGAATGGGAATGGGTCTTGTATTAATAGATGAAAACTTCCATGTAAGCTGGACAAACGGGAAAATGGAAGAATGGTATGGGGAAAAGTATGGTTATATAGGTGATTTATGCGCAGATGCAGAGAGAGAAAATTGTGATGTATGCAAAGAATGCTCAGTCATAGTCCGGCAGATGGCGACCGGTGATGAACGTGAAAGAATAAGCAGCAGGACAGATAAAAACGGGGATAAACGCTTTTATCGTCACCAGATTTTTAAGATATCTCCGGAAAAGGAGCGCTCACCGTATTTGGAAGTTATTGAGGATGTCACAGAAAAACGAAAAATGGAAATGACCATGGTTCAGGCTGATAAGCTTGCCGCCATTGGACTGCTGGCTTCCGGCATTGCCCATGAAATAAACAATCCGCTGGGTATCCTTTCGATTTATGCGGAAGATTTAAAAGATCGTACGCAGGAGGAAAATCTGGTTGATCTGGCAGCAGACGGTGAGATTGAGAGATACCTCGATACAATGTCCGAACAGGTGATGCGATGTAAAAATATTACGTCCCAGATTTTAAACTTTTCCCGGCAGTCGTCATCAAACAGCGAATCGGTTGATATTCATCAGACCATTGATAATACACTGGTATTGCTGCAGCATGAAGTGAAAAAAGAACAGGTGAATGTAAATAAACAATTTGAGGCAGACTCACCGATTGTTCACGTTCCGGGAGGGGAAATCCAGCAAGTGCTGCTTAATTTATTAAAAAATGCGGTAGATGCAGTTAACGGAAACGGAACCATCTGGATTCAAACACGCAATCTGTCCGATGATGAAATCGTTGTGGAAGTTAAAGATAATGGCACCGGGATTGCCGCAGCGGATTTACCGCGAATCTTTGACCCTTTCTTTACAACAAAACCACCGGGAAAAGGGACAGGGCTGGGCTTGTCGATTTGCTACGGAATTGTAAAGCGTTTCGGTGGAAGCATTCAACTTAGCAGCCAGCCGGGATCCGGAACGACTGTAGAAATCAGACTGCCGAAAAGTAATGGAGGAGAAGCGCATGCATTCTGAGAGAAACATCCTTATAGTCGATGATGAACCGAAATTTCGCCAATTGCTTTCATCCCGCCTTACGCGAAAAGGGTACCGTGTTGAAGAAGCCGGCAATGGCCTTGAAGCACTGGAATGCCTGAATCGCCAAACAATCGATCTCATTCTGCTTGATTTAAAAATGCCCGATATGGACGGCATGGCTTTTCTTGAAATTTATAAGCAAAAGCCTTTTTCAGCGGAAGTGATTGTGCTAACCGGACACGGCACAATAGAGACGGCAATCGAGGCGATGAAATACGGAGCTTTTGATTATATAACCAAGCCGTATAATTTGAAGGATTTGGAAATCATCATACAGAATGCATTTAACAAAGCAGAGTCGCCGGAGACGGAGGACCATTCAAACATGGAAGAAGCGCCTATTCAAGAGGAACGTACAAGTGTCATTGCCGAAAGCGCGGTTATGAAAGAGCTTATTTTGGCAGCAGAACGAGTCGCGAGAACCGATTCTCCTATTCTTTTAACCGGGGAGAGCGGAACCGGTAAAGATTTAATGGCCCGCTATATTTTTGAAAACAGCACGCGGAAAAATCAGCCGTTTATCCCGATAAATATGGGTGCGATTGCTGAAATGATGCTGGAGAGCGAGCTGTTCGGCCATGAGAAAGGCGCTTTTACCGGAGCGGTTTCGCAAAAAAAGGGGCTTGTAGAGCTTGCAGATACAGGAACGCTTTTCATGGATGAAATCGGGGATATGCCTTATCCTCTTCAGGTTAAATTGCTGCGATTTCTTGAGTCCGGTGAATTCCGCCGTGTAGGCAGCAATACACTGCGGCGGGTAAATGTTAGAATTATTGCTGCTACCAATGTTAATATCGAACAAAAGGTAGTGGACGGAGAATTTCGTGCGGATTTGTACTATCGGCTAAATGTTGTAGATCTAACCATTCCGCCGCTGCGGGAGCGCAGACAGGACATCTTGCCGCTGGCTCATTTCTTCCTGCAAAAATTAACGCGTCATATGGGTCCGAAAGTTTTAGCGGAGGAAACAAAGCAGGCTCTTATGGTTTATCAATATCCCGGCAATGTACGGGAGCTTGCCCATATTATTGAAAGGGCGATTATTTTATCTCCGGGAACCACGATTCATGTAAAGGATTTATTTCTGGGGAAAGTAAGGTGGGATGTTAGCAGTCAGGCACCGGAGATAGTACAGGTCAGAGAAATAAGATTGGATGAAAGCGGCCAGGAATCTTCCTACTCTCTTAAAGAAATGGAGAAGCATCATATTGAACGTGTGCTGCATATGGTGAACTGGAATAAGACACGGGCAGCGGAGCAATTAGGCATTAGTGTGAGAAATTTATACCGAAAAATTGAAGAATATGAATTAAAACAATAAGGATTAAAAAAGAGAGGATGGCAGACAAACCACCCTCTCTTTTTTATGCCATTTTGTCAAAGGTTTTTATTTATATTTTGTCCTACTCTGCCAAAAAGTCAGATACAGGCAGATCTAAGAAAATGAAAGCATGCCTTTCTTTATTGATCTGATGACCTATTCACTAAACTTGGCACGGTTATTGCTAGGGATATATATGTGAAAAAAAACACAAAGGAAGTGTAGAGAAATGCTGCAGAATATTGGTGTTCCAGGTCTCATTATGATTTTAATCATTGCGTTAATTGTCTTTGGACCAAGCAAGCTTCCACAGGTTGGAAGAGCTTTCGGACAGACGTTAAAAGAGTTTAAAAAAGGGACACGTGAGTTGATGGAGGATACTCCTGAACTTAAAGAGATTAGCGAAGAAGCGAAAAAATTAACCAAATAGACGAGATGTATAAAGAGGTGAAACTTCATGAAAATCGATAATGTATGGAACCAGCTTATTAACGCGACTCTTCCGGATGCGCGTGAAATTTTAGATAAAGTGGACTTTGGCACGAACCTGGGGATTTTAATGGCAAAAGACGCCCAAAAGGTATCAAAAGGATTAATGACGAGTGCACACTATCATGAATTATACAAAGACCATGTCAAAAAAGAGTTTGGAGTTGAATTTACACAGCTTGCGGAAGAAGAAAAAAGACGCAACCAGGAACAAGATCGTAAGAACAATGCTTTTGGAGGCAAGAAATGGGCGATGGTGATTGACCTTGCCAAGTGCGTAGGCTGTGATACGTGTACCGTTTCATGCAAGGCTGAGAATCGGACGCCGCCGGGTGTCTCTTATAACGTAGTGATTGAAGAAACAACAGGAACGTTTCCAAATGTGAAAAACATAAATATTCCACGGCCATGCATGCAGTGTGACAAGCCTCCCTGTGTTCAGGTTTGTCCTGTCCGTGCTTCCTATAAGCTTGATAACGGCATTGTAGCTATCGATGGTGACCGATGCATTGGCTGCCGGTACTGCCAAGTGGCCTGCCCGTATGGTGCGCGCTCTTATGATTTTGGTTTGAGCTACGAACAGGAAATGATGGGCTATGACGAGGTTCAGGGAGCCGATTATGGGAAAAATCGCGGACCTCGTAAAAAAGGGGACGTTCCGATTGATACTGTCCGCAAATGCACGTTCTGCATGCATCGCCTGGAGCGTGGGGAAGAACCGGCATGTGTGGAAACCTGTATCGGGGATGCACGTTATTTTGGAGATTTAAATGACCCGAACAGTGTCGTTTCCAAGCTTGCGGCCAGCCCGCGTGCTTTCCGTTTAAAAGAAGAAATGGGAACAGAACCGCGTGTAATTTATTTGCGTTAACGGCGTGTTATCTCGGAAGAGGGAGTGAGAAATAGATGAAACTGCATGGTTTGGAACAAAACTCGGGGATGTCCCCGCTTCGAGCCCAAAGGATGGAAAAAATCTGGTGGACCGCCTTACTCATTGTATTTGCTGTTGGTATCGTATCAATTATTAAAGGATATTTTCTGGAAGGTATGACGTCTACGAATCTGACCAATGTTGTCCCATGGGGAGCCTGGGTAGCGTTCTATATTTACTTCATTGGAATGAGCGCAGGGTCTTTCCTTCTATCAACGTTAATCTATGGATTCGGAATGCACCAGTATGAGCGAATTGGCAGATCGGCACTTCTTTCAGCGATTGTGTGCATGATTACAGCGATTGCGTTTATTTCTCTGGATATTGGCCGCATTGACCATGTATTTAACGCCATTATTTACTGGAATGTAACAAGTACAATGGCCTGGGAAATTCATTTCTATATTTTATACATTCTGCTGCTTGTAACTGAACTTTATTTTTCCATGCGTTCGGATCTCGTAAAAGGTTCAATCAGTCCGGGTAAATTGGCGAAGTTCTACCGTCTCTTAACCTTTGGCTACAAAGATATTTCTGAAGGGGCGCTGTTCAAAGATAGAAAACGGTTGCAGGTACTTGGTATTCTAGGTATTCCATTGGCTGTATTCGGGGTTCACGGAGGAACAGGCTCGATCTTCGCTGTAGTAAAAGCCCGTCCGTTTCTTAACACAGGCATTTTCCCGATCGTCTTTATCCTTTCTGCTCTTGTATCGGGAACGGCGCTTTCTATCGCTATTTATGTGATAAAAAATAAAGCCGTGAAGCGCAAAAACGATGAAAAAATGGTTCATTCGCTTGGTTCTCTGCTCTCCATGTTTCTTGCGATTGAATTAGCGCTTGAATGGTACGAATTTTTAATTGGCTGGTACGGGTTAAAAAGCGAAGAGATGGACACTGTCCATGTACTTGCCGGCAGCTCTCACTGGTGGACATTCTGGATTTTCCAGATGGGGCTTGCCATGATTTTTCCGCTCGCCATTCTCTTTTACAAAAAGACAAGGCAATCTGTTTCCTGGATATTGGCTGCCTCTGTTATGACAATTATAGGCGTAGTGGGTGTGCGCTTCGATATGGTTCTTCCTATTTTTATCGTGCCTGTATTAAATGGACTTCCGGCCGGTGAATATTTCCCGACAATATCAGAATGGGTGACAAGTTTTGGATTGATTGCTATGTGCTTAATCTTATATACGCTGGGTGAAAAAATTCTTCCGATAGACCAGTATGATACGGAAGATGGGGGTATGCATCATGAGTGAAAAAAATATGTCACGGCGTGATTTTATTAAAAAAGCTTCAGCTCTTGTCGGAATTGGCCTTGTCGTTCCTTCTTTTTTCGGTCCTTTCCGCCAGTTAATGACGGATACGTGGGAAGATACGCCGCATGGAATTGGCGGTGATGACCAGGAATATGACGCAACAAATGTAATCCACACCGTATGCCAGCAGTGTAATTCCAGCTGTACAGTCCGTGCGCTAATGGTACCAGGCGATCCGAATGCGCCATATAGCTCCATTGTTCGTAAAATGGCGGGAAATTCGTACAGTCCGCTCAATACGATTCCATATGGGCAGCAGTCTTATCTTACTTCTCCCTCTAAAGTCATCACAGGGCTCACTACGGCGCAAATGGCAGTAGAAGGGCGCGGTTTCCGCGGAGGACGCACCTGCCTGAAAGGACAGGCAGGTATTCAAACCGCATATGATCAGTATCGAATCAGGACTCCGCTTCGCAGAGTGGGCTCGCGGGGCAGCGGCCGCTGGGAAAGCATAACATGGGAACAGGTTTTTAAGGATATTATTGAAGGAAATAAAGAGCTGGGAACCCCTGGCTTACAATCCATTTGGGCATACGTGCCAAAGGAGACGGTAATGGCTGACTGGAAAAAGGTACAGGATAAGCAAATGGAGTTTGCTGAATTTGATAAAAAGTACCGGGATGTGCTCATTGATACGCACCATCCTGATGCGGGTCCAAAGGCGAATCAGATTGTAGGTTTTGGCGGAGATCGCAGAGATTTTGCGACACGTTTTTTTAACAGCCAGGCAGGTACCGTAAACTTTTTTGACCATAGTTCTGTTTGCGGGGCTTCATCCGGTGTAGGGAATGCTCAGTCCTATGAAGTGGTTGGCAAAAAGGTTAAAAAACGTCTTGCATCTGATATTGAAAATACTGAATTTCTGATTGTGTGGGGTACCGACCCGCTGGTTTCCAGTAAGTCTCCGACGTATCTTGCGCCTAAAATTACGAATGCGCTCGCCCGTGGCATGAAGATGGCGGTAATTGAACCGCGCATGAGTAAAACATCAGAAAAGGCGACAATGTGGATTCCGATTGAACCAGGGCAGGATGCTGCGCTTGCACTCGGTATGGCCAGGTGGATCATTGAAAACAAGCGATATGACGAGAAATATCTTCGTCTGCCAAATATGAACGCAGCCAAACAGGCAAAAGAGCCGACATGGAGCGATGCGACGTACCTTGTGAATTTAGATGCACCGGGCAAACCGCTCTTAACAGTGAAAGATGCGGGGTTAGGAGACGAGGAAGCACCGGTCGTCATGGTTAGCGGTACGGCCCAGCCGTCTGAGAAAGCAATGGTCGGTGATCTGGAATTCGAAGGAATGGTCGCAGGTAAGCATGTGCAAACCGTGTTCACGATGTTTAAAAAGCGTGTAATGGGAAAAACGCTGGAGCAGTATTCGCAGCTATCCACAGTTCCCGTAAAACAAATTGCAGAGCTTGCCGGAGAATTCACTTCGCACGGAAAAAAAGCAAGCATTATGGCATACCGTGGGCCGGCTATGCATGCAAACGGATTTCAAGCGGTGCGTGCCATTAATATGCTTAACCACTTGATTGGCAATGCTGATTGGAAAGGCGGCTCGTTAACGGGAGGAGCTGCGTATAAAGAATTTGACGGCCGTTACAATTTGCAATCCGTGCCGAAAGCGAATAAAGCGTGGGGCATTCCGATTGATCGAAACAAATCGGTATACGAAAAGAGCAGCTATTTCAAAAAGGATGGTTATCCTGCCAAACGCCGTTGGTATCCTGCTGCCGGTGCCGCTTCGTATGATGTACTGCCGAGTGCCGCAGAAGGCTATCCTTATCCGATTAAAGCGATGTTTATCAGCCGGGTCTCTCCTGTGCTATCTTTCCCGAATGGAAAACTTCAGGAAAGCCTGTTAAAGGACCAAAAGGTCGTTCCGCTTCTTGTTGTATCTGACATTGTCATGGGTGAGACCGCGGCAGTCGCAGATTATGTGCTTCCGGATTTATCCTACCTGGAACGCTTTGGCCGGGAAGGGCTTTTTGAGAATCTGCCGTGGAAGGTAAGCACAGTCGGACAACCGGTAACACGCGTTGTCCCGGATGCTAAATCTATCGATGATGTGTATATTGAAATTGCCAAACGAATGAATTGGCCTGGTGTGGGCGATAAAGCATTTGTGGGCGGCGGTTCCCTGCATCGAGCGGAAGATTTCTATCTGAAGCGCATTGCCAATATTGCATTTGACGGAAAGCCCGTTCCCGATGCTTCCCGGGAAGAGATGACTCTTTTTGAAAAGGCAAGAAAAAATGCGCTTGGCAAATACTTTGTTATTGATGAATGGAAAAAAGCAGTCAAGCCGGAAGAATGGCGCAAAGTGGTATTCGTGATGAATCGCGGCGGCCGATTTGAAGCTTCTGATAAGGCATATACCGGTGATTATCTTACACATCAATGGGGGCACCAGGTTAAGTTTTATGCAAATAAGGTAGCCGGCATGAAAAATTCAGCGAACGGGGAGTTCTTTGATGGGCTTCCGGACGTTACAGCACCTGTAGACTATAAGGGAGTCCCGATGAAGGAAACATTTCCGCTTAAGATGATTAACTGGAAATCCCGTAACCTGGGAACGCACCGAAATATGTCCAATGCCTGGCTCCGTGAAATACGCAATGAAAACTACCTCTGGATGAATTCGCGTGATGCTGTGCGAAGAGGGCTAAAAACAGGTGACAGGATAACGATTCAAGCGCCTAACTACAAAGTAGAAGGGGAAGTGCTCGTGACAGAAATGATTAAACCGGGTACTGTTGGGGCGGCCTTCAACTATGGACACACCCAGTATGGCGCAAGCTCGTATATAATTAATGGTAAAATCACACGTCCGCCACAGCCGTATCAATGGACGCCTTTTGATTTAAATAAGCCGCAGCATGAAGAGCTCGGATTTGCCAAAGGAAGAGGGGAAGGCTTCTCTGTTAACAACCTGCTGGCTCTTGATCCTTCTATTTCAAATGCGTGCTATGCTGATATCATCGGTGGCTCCCCGGCTCAATTTGATTTATATGTGGATGTCAAAAAATCAGGGAGTACTTTGTAAAAAGAGAATACTGGAATGTAGCAAAAAGCCCCTTTGTTTCCGCAAAAGGGGCTTTTTAAGTGGAAAGTAATAAGTAAAATAATTAGGAGATACTGCTGCTTTTCATAATGCTCCCGAATAGCTTTTCTTTGGATTTGGAAACATAGGAAAAAAGAGGAGCCATTCTTTATGAAAAAGACATTAGGTGTTATCCTTACTCTTTGTCTCATCTTAAAATGACGGTATATGAAAAAGATGTTTCATGACCCTTCCCAGTACGGAAAGGAGAGTTCTAGGCTTGTTACCTTCTTGGCTGCAGTAATGGCAGAAAAAATATATCGGGAAAAATGAATGTGGAGTGAAAATGATGGGAAAATGGTTTCCTCGACTTTACGATACACTAATGGAGCCGTTAGAACGTAGAGGCCTACGGGACATTCGAAAAAATCTCATACGTAAAGCGTCCGGGAAGGTGTTGGAAATTGGATCAGGAACAGGATTTAACTTTCCTTATTATGAACAAGCCGAAAAGGTTGTCGCAATTGAACCGGAGCCTTTAATGAGAGAACAGTCTTTAGAGAAAGCAAAAACTGTTCGAATCCCTATTGAAGTTATTTTAGCCGGAGCGGAGGCTCTTCCTTTTCCGGATAATACGTTTGATACTGTCGTAGGTACGCTAGTTCTATGTACAATCCCAAATCCTTCAAAAGCATTAGCGGAAATCCGGCGGGTCTGCAAATCAGATGGAACTGTACTGTTTTTTGAACATGTAAGATTGAGTGATCCATTCCTGGGTCGACTGCAGGACTGGTTAACCCCGATATGGAAGCAATTGTGTGATGGCTGCCATTTAAACCGCGATAGTCTTGAACAAGTGAAAAGGGCCGGATTTAAAGTAATTCGTATTGAACAATATTTTAAAAATATTTTTATCGTAATCGAAGCAGCCAATAAAAAAATTTAAAGCAAGTGATAGCAAAAATAAACTGTAGCTACCTTCTAAAGAGGGTAGCTTTTTTTATTCAGACGTTTTGACTCAGTAAATCAATTAAAAAATCTATATATAACGATCTTTAATCAATTTCTTATCAATCCTTAATTTTAATTTGTTAGTATGACGCACATGGGAAAAGTCGCAAGTTAAGAAATGGAGATAGACAAAATGAAAAAAATAGGGCTTTTATTTGCTGCTCTACTAATTGTAGGTATACTTTCTGCTTGTAGTAAATTGGTTCAGGCTGTAACTAAAGAAAATGAAAAATCCGAGACTCAATCTGTTTCCTATAAAACACCCTTTATTCCAATTCATCCTTATGAGAAAAGCAATATTGATTCATCAGTTCCCGGTGTTCCTGTTCTTATGTATCATCACATATTAAGAACCAGTGAAAATAAAAAATTTCGAAACAATGCGGCCGTAATTACACCTGAAGCATTTGCTGCACAAATGAAAATCCTGCATGATAATGGCTATCAAACGATAAATCTTAATACACTTGAACAATATGTGAATAGAAAGATTAAGCTACCCAAAAAAACAGTGGTTTTAACATTCGATGATGGCTACTTATCGGATTTTATTTACGCATCTCCGGTACTCAGACGCTACCACTTTAAAGCAGCCATGTTTTTAATGACAGGATCCATGAAAAAAAATCCGGAAAAGTTTAATCCAGATATTTTAAACCATGTAAGTTGGTCTGAATTACCTAAGAATAGTGACGTATTTACCTATGAAGCCCATGCCCATCACTTCCACCGCCTACTTGGTAAGGAAAGTTTTATGGTCGCACAACCGCTAGCAGCTGTTAAAAACGATATTCACACCGTAAAGCAATTGACTCATTCTCTTTATTTTGCTTATCCGTACGGACAATATAACCTAAATACCATTAATATTTTAAAAGAAGAAGGCTTCCATTTAGCCTTTACTACCCGAGCAGGCAGAGTATATCCGGGCAGCCCCAAGTTTGAACTTAACCGCTATGCTGTTTATCCGTATACAAGCCTCAAAGAATTTAAAAAAATCGTAGGAATTAATTAAAATAGGATCCTTGTGGAAATAAAGAAGGGCACGATGCAACCATATTGAATCGTGCCCTTCTTTTATATTATTCCAAAGTTATTGACATTCTTAAATGAAGTAATAAAAGGTATAAATTTTTCTGCAACCAGTAACTATTTAAATCTATGGAACGGTAGTAAACATGCCTCCCGTTTTAGTTTGATGTTCATTAGTTATATGGTGTGTTAGATAAACATTAAGGGGAGGAAAAGACCTGATTTATTATATCTTCACCAATTCCACAAAAATATTAGGTAAACTAGTAAATAAGATTACTTTATAAAGGAGCAAAACAAAGGGATGTGTGGATTTATTACGTTCATAACAAAAATGAAATTACTGTATCACCAGAGAAAATAAAAGAATGACATAAATCATTGCTCATAGGGGCCCGATGATGAAGGGTATTACATAGACATTTAACGGAGAGATGATTTCTGCTTTTATTTTTTGAAGTTGTGTAATTTAGAAATAGTAGGGGAAATGAAAGTGAAAAAGATAATGTATACATGGATTATCTTTCTTATTATGTTGTTTATTTGCTTTATAGCAGTAGCCAAGTTTTACCCTATTGTAAAGGCAGCCTTTTTATCTTCCGGCAAGAACGAGGTATTTGTAAAAAATGACAATGAACCCGAGGATAAAAAAACATTTGAAGTATACTATTATAACGACTTCCAAGGCCGGTTTAAAACTTTTGAGCAAGCTGTCTCTAACGCAAAGAAAAAGCAGCACTCATCTGTACGTAAGCGTGGTGAAGATACAGCTTTATGGAACAATTATGCCTCCTATAAGGTTTATCAAGGGAGGAGATTTTTAGGGGATTTTAAATCTTTTGCTGAATCGGTATCATATGCGAAAGGCCATACTAATACCACTGTCTATTTTAAAGAAAATCAAAATCCTGTATGGGAAAAAGAAGAAGAAAGCCGAAAGAAAATTGTAATTGATGCTCCATTGCTTTCACAGCAACCTGAACTGCCGAGAGGTTGTGAAGTTACAAGCCTGTCAATGATGCTTCAGTTTACTGGTGTAAAGGCAGATAAAATAACGTTAGCCAAGGAAGTTAAAAAGGATCTAACTGTTTATCAAGTAAGGAATGGAAGCATCTTTTTTGGAAACCCTTATGATGGCTATGTGGGAAACATGTATACCTTCTCTGAACCTGGATACGGTGTATATCATGGACCGATTGTAGATTTGGCTGAAAAGTATCTGCCTAATCAAATCATCGATATGACAGGCGCTGAGTTTACAGATCTTTTCTTTTCTTTGAAAAAAGGAAGACCTGTGTGGGTTATTGTAAACACAACTTTCGATAAACTACCTGAGAATCTTTTTGAGAAATGGGAAACCCCAAGCGGTCCCGTAAATATTACCTATAAGGAGCACTCCGTTCTGCTTACAGGATATGACGGTACATATATTTATTTTAACGATCCGCTTGCAAACATAAAAAATAGAAAAATCCCCATTATAATGTTCAAAAGAGCATGGGAACAAATGGGGAAACAGGCGGTTACCTATATTCCAAAATGAGAAAAACTCGCGGGCGTTGCCGCTCGTCCTTTTTCTGCAGGGAAGCGAAACGGCCGCTTAGTGACCGTAAGGTCGGACCGACAAAACATCCGGGTACCTCAATGATGGAGACAATTGTCGGTCTGATCGACCTTCCGGCCACACGCTCCACATCGAAAAAGCAACGTTCGGCACACTCCCGCGAGTTTTTCTCGGGTGACCCATGGAGGAAAGTATATGTTGCTTTAACACTGTAAAGCAACATATACTTTCTTTAACGGTAAAAAAGGCTTCTATTTTTTAGTTACAATAAAAAATAGAAGCCTTTATGCATTAGACTGCTTTTTTCTTAAAATTATACAGCCCTAGGGTAAGTGCAACCATAATGAGACACACGCTTGTCCACTGACCGGCTGTCCAGTGGAATAGATACCGTGGGGAATCCCCTCGTAGTATTTCCAACATGAAACGCAAAATTGAATACAAAATGATGTAGATGGATAAAAGAAAACCTTGTGGTAATTTTTTATCTTTTAACATAAACAGCAGGGCAAATATGACAAAATCGCCCTGGCCTTCCCAAACTTCTGCCGGCCACAGCGGCTTTGAACCGTACGTATCATATGCCTGTGTACCAGGAGGGTATACCAGTCCAAAGGAAGAACCCGTCGGCGAGCCGAAGGCATCACCATTAAGAAGGCAGGCGATTCTTCCAAAGCCTTGTCCCAAAACTAAGGCTGGCACAAGAAAATCAGCCATTTCAAAAAAGTTCAGCTTATGATAACGAGTATAAAAAAACATGACAATAAGCCCGCCTACTACTGCACCTAATATTGAAATACCACCATTCCATATGGCAAAAATCTCCCCGGGATGTTTTGAATAATATGGCCATTGAAAGAAGAATACATGCCATATTCTTGCACCAATAATTGCTCCAATCATGGAGTACAGTAAGAAATCCAACAAATGTTTTTCATAAACAGTATTTTTGGTTAAAACTCTTGCTATCCCATACGCCAACAAAATAGAAATTGCTACAACAACGCCGTATGATCGAACGGAAAAACCAAAAATAGTAAACAAGACCACTTTCATTTTTTGCCTCCTAATAAATTGAAATAACTTTAGTGTAGATTTGATTGTAACTAAAACATGTGAAAAAAATACGAAGAAAAATCCCTTCTCTCAACGACGTTAAGCACCTTCAAAAAATCTCCACATTTATTTCGTATTATGAAGATAGCGACCTTTTCTTTAGTTTGACTTTGTAACAGGAGGGAAAAATGGAGAGTAAAAGCATTTTGGTTGTAGATGAAGAAGCTCTGATGCGAGAAATTATTACCCTATATTTATGGAAGAGGGATATATAGTCGACGAAGCTCAAAACGGTGAAAGGTCTTTAACACGTAGAAATCAATTTTCTCAGAAAGAAAACGAGCAACAGGAAAGAATTTTTACAAGGGGGGATATACTGGATTTAATACGGAATCATAATTTTAGGGGAGATCATCGAACAGTTGATACCCATATAAAGAACTTACGTGACAAATTAACGGCTTCCGGAATTTCGGATAACGATGTGATTAAAACAGTCTGGGGAGTAGGTTATAAATGAAATGAATTTTTTGCGGATAGCTAGCAGCGGAATTGCTTATAGAAAAACGATAACTACATAGACAGAATAGGGGAAATATGATGAAGAATTTTTTAATTGTTGTGATTGTCCTCGTTTTAGCTAGCATTGCTATCTATAAAAATCAATCTCATGGAAGTAAAGCTTCTGAAGGAAAGGAATCCTATAGCAACACGGTTCCTGTAACCGAAAAAGCAGAAATTGGTTTTCGTGCGCCTACTTTTACATTAGATGGATTAGACGGAAAAAAGTATTCTGTAAAAAATCTTAATCAGCCGCTGATTATTAACTTTTGGGCTTCATGGTGTGGGCCGTGCAGGGCAGAAGCGCCGGAAATGACGAAATTATATACCCAATATAAAGATAAAATTGAAGTGTATGGTGTGAATTTAACGTCACAGGATGATTTAAACGATGTGAAAGCTTTTGTAAGTGCCTTTAACATGAAATTTCCTATTTTACTGGATAAAACCGACGCGGTTTCGAAACAATATTTAGTACAAGCAATCCCTACCACCTATTTTGTGAATAGTAAAGGTCTAATTGTTGATAAAATAGTCGGTTTGGTCGCTCCTAATGAGTTGCGTGCTAAATTTAAAAATCTGGCGGAAAAACAATGATTGGGCTGCATGAAATTTTAAAGATTGGACCTTTTATGGTCAATCGAATGTATGGAAGTGGACTTGTATCTTTTGTTATGGTTTATATCGGATTTTATTTGTTTTACCGGAACGATAAAACTGTTCGAACGAGTATAGATTCAATCCTTACCTACGTTGCTGTCATTTTCTTAGTCGTATTGAAAATGAGCCCTGTCCTGCTTTCACCGTCGTTGCTTTTCAATAACTTATCTGATATTTTGTCGATATTATTGTATACAAGCCCATCTCAAGAGGGAATGGCGCTTGCACTATTTACTGCGTTTGCGGCGTTTTTAAGGATCTCAAACAAAGAGAAAATACCCTTTCAAATGACTGCTTACAACTTGGCTTTTTTTGTTCTCGTTTTTACTATTTTCTTTTCTATCATGGTTCCATCATCAGGAGAGCTTCTAACTATTGGGGGTAGAGAATACTTTCATCCTATCCATGTGTATCGCTTTGTTCTTTCGAGCCTTCTCTTGGTTTTATTAGTCAAGAAAAGAAAAGCAAATTTCAATCCATTGTTAGGAGTCAACATATTTATTGCTTTCTGTTTAGGACAGCTTGTTATCTCTTTATTTCAACCCTCTTTCGTCACATATTTTGGACTTACGATCGGTCAATGGATGTGGATTGTTTTCTTGCTTTTTGCTTTGAGAAAAAGAGTAATACATTGAGATTTTCTATGGAATTTTACCATCTTTGGCTAATTTTTGGCCTTGTTGCCCAGGGGCAAAAATTTCACTACTCACATTTTTTAAAAAATCCCATATAAAAAACCTGATCTTTATATCGTTCTTCTTTGGAGTCTTATCCTGAACATTCCGAGCATCATTAGCAACAACGATATCCCCTGCGCAAAGCGGTGGGAAAAGCACGCACCAAAAACTAAATAAAAAATGCTGATTTAACGTAAGGATCATCTGCTGTGTGAAAGCAGAATGATTATTTTTTATGTATTTTGCCGGCTTGGCGTTCCAACTGATAATCATTAAAACTAGTAAAAGTACCACCCATAGTTTTCGAATCTTCATTTCTTGCACCGCCTCTTCTACCAGAAGTATGGTCGGCAAGTAAAAGAAAAATACATGTGTAATAAAATTCTTTCACGTAAACATCGAAACTTCTAACTTTCTTCAAACTTAAAGATTACAATGAAAATTGGGTGTTTGGCGGAGGGAGGAATGATAGAAACCACTTTATAAAAATTTCTATTTTGGCTCATGATAATAGACCAGTAATAATTAAAAAGATGAAAAGATGCCGAATTCAATATTTTGAAGCGGGGGATTCTTTTTTGGGGTGAATCTACTTAGTAGAAAGGGACCTTTCCTCTGAACCCGTCAACTAACCTCGTAGGCATGAAAGGAGTTTAATTCTAGTTTGTTTGGAAAATTCAGCAAGAAAATCGTGAAAGTAGTAGTTATGGGCTCTGTGATATTATCCGGGTTTGTTGTTCAAAATGGACAAGCTTTTGCTTCCACGAATAACAACAACATCGTTAACCAAGCAACAGGTGTGCTTGGTGTTCCTTATAAGTGGGGAGGAACCTCCAAAAAAACCGGGTTTGATTGTTCCGGGTTCCTTAATTATGTATATAAGGGCAGCAAAGTGACACTCCCCCGTACGGCATATGAAATGTTTAAAAAGGGAAACACAGTTTCTCCCTCTTCTCTTAAAGCAGGAGACTTAGTTTTTTTTAAAACCGCTGGCTATGCACCAGTCACACATGCCGGTATGTACATAGGGAATGGCAAGTTTATTCATTCCTCAAGTAGTAAAGGGGTTTCCATCAATAGTTTGAATGATCCTTACTACTGGGGAAAAAGATTTGTAGGAGCAAAACGGATACTTTTGTAATACAATAAATTTGATAAAGCCACGGGATCCTAAACTGCCATAGGATAACGTGGCTATTTTTGTGTAGTAGACAACTATGCTGCCAGGACAAATTTTCTTTATGGAAAGGGTAGACTCCTTACTTTCTTCATATATTGATTTTATAATCGATGGTATAACAAGGTAATTTTAGAGGAGTGATAAAAAGGATTTTAAAAAGCATCCAAACCGGAAATACATAAATTGATGTATGTTGAGATACAACATATAGTCCTAGGGAAGGGAATTTATAATGAAAATTACTGTTATGCTAAAATGAATCGGAGGATTCTTGACTGTTGCGATAATGGTAGGGATTTTAGGTGCTGTTGCTCTTTATCATTTAAATGGCATTACTAAATCTTATTCTGATTTAGTAAATCAAAGTAAAAAGCCATGATGAGATTGGTGAATTGGCAGCTTCTTTTACCCAAATGGCCAAAAGTCTTAAAAAATTGATTGAAATGATTGGAACGAATACAAAACGAGTGGCTGTTTTCTTAGAAGAATTAATGGCTGGTGAGGGAAGAATGAAAATTAGTAAATTGTATATCTTTTTTACCCCTGTTTTACTTCTATTGAGTTTTTTAATTACTGTTTCGATACGTAGTACCGCAGTTGTACCGCACGATAATATGTTTACTGATTCACGCAGCAGTGATTTGGATATGAAATTAAAGGTAATTAAAAAGCTTAATTTAGAAAAGGAACAGGTAGCTGAACTTGAAAAAAGATTACATTCTCTGCAGGCTGAAGTAAGTGAAAAAGAGAAAAAGCTTTCTCAAAGACAGCTTATGTCTAACTCATTAATCAATGCGCTTCAAACACTCCGGACGAAAGCAGGTCTTATTCCGGTGACAGGACAAGGAGTAATTATTACGTTGCAAGACAGCAGCAACGCACGAAATTTAAACAATATTGTTGCTGGAATTATACACGACGCAGATCTTCGCAGTTTATTGAATCAGTTAGATGTATCCGGAGCTGAAGGGATCGCAATTAATGACCAACGTTTAGTTGCCACATCTGCCCCTCGTTGTGTTGGACCGACAATTATTGTAAATCAGACTAAACTAGGCCCTCCATTTGTAATCAGGGTAATTGGGAACAAAAATATTCTATCTAAAGATTTGCAGGCCCCAGGAGGAATTATGGATAAGTTTAAAAAAAGGACATTGAATATTACTCTGGAACCATCAAATAAAGTAGAACTTCCGGGATATGTTAAGGGTTGAGGGGGGGGGAAGACTTGCAGGAAGCACTTGGTCACGTCGAGCGTTGCCAAGGATATTTAGCGGCAAGTGAGTTAAATGTGTAACTTATCTTGATGTTAATTCTGAACCAACGGATCTTCATGTTTCTGAAGCGTTGGACATTTTACTCGAAAACCGTTGTAATCTGTGTTATAGGTGGGGGAAGTTTTATTGATGCTGCAAATGGTTGATACATTGGTGATTTCATGGGTGGCAAGAGGGCAATCGAAAAGAAACCTATCCCTTTAGCCATTCCGACCACTGCTGGAATAGGTTCAGAAGTAACGAGTGTATCCGTTATTACAAATACCAAGGAAGCCATCAAGATGATGATCCGCGAAGATATCGTTGGACGCATTCGATAGCGGTAGCCCTGGTAATAATCCAAGGATTCCAACTCAGAAATTCCTAAATGATAGAGGAAGAGAAATTCCATATTCTCTTTAACTGTTCCAAATCCCCTACAAAAGTATTACGCATAGTGTCAAAATCTCTGTCCTCGGGTCTGATATTTTTAGCAGGGCTACCTTTCTGTTTTTTACGATCAGTAAAGTGAATTAGCTGAGTTCCGGCAAAGTTTTGATGTCATTGTCGTTATCACTTTGATAGAATCCCTTGCACCTACGCTTCGCTTGGAAGTGGAAGGGTTCGAAAACATGTTAAAAATCGCCATCATAAACTATTTAAAGAACACGAATTGATAATAATGCTTGCAATTTGGAAAGTCTACGAAGAACTTCCTAATGGTAACCCTTGCCGTTCACTGTTTTTCATATTTACAAAATAAATGTAAAAAATTAAACTGGTGTAAATAAAAACGATCAACTATTTACTCTTATCATACTTTAGTTTGCTAATCGCTTCTGAGTCGTGTCATAACTTTAAATAATGGGTTCGAGTCAATACAAAGGAAGTGTTGTTATGGGAATCATGGTAAAGGATATGCTACAGCTCGAACCAGTTAAAGATTTTAGAGTACTGGCGGGTCAACAGGGTTTGGACAGGAAGATTGAGAAGGTCAGTGTGCTTGAAATACCGAAGGAATTTGACCGTTTTTTTGAAGGTGGCGAGTTCGTTCTTACCACTTTCCATAGTTTGAGCCACGACCTTGAAGGTCAAGTGGAGACCATAAAAAAATTTGCCCAATCTGGTGTGGCTGCATTGGGGCTTCACCCAATGGTTACTGGTAAGATTGTCCATGAGGAATTATTAAAAGCGGCGGATCGTTACGGCCTTCCCCTGATTTTGCTACCACCCTCGATGACTTACGCCACTGTTTTTTCAACAGTATTGGGAACGATACTGAATCAGCAATCCCAAATTTTGCAGAAATCAGAAGAAATCAATCGGGAAATGACTCGTGTCATCTTGCATGGAGGGGATATAAATACAATTGCTTCCACACTTTCCGGATTGATTAAACAACCCGTACTAATCACCTCCGATATGTTTGAGGTATTGGCTGTCCGTTCAGGTAAAGATGGAGAAGAAGCTTATCTTGCGAAATACTTGGATATCCAAAAAATAGCTGAAACTATTCATTCCCGACAGTCGACATTTCCGGTGAAGCATCCCAACGGAGAAGTGGAATATTATTCAACTTGGGTCGAACACGAAAACCAAAAGGTGAAACAGGTAGTAGTTCCCGCTGGAGCGGCAAATGCTCCATTTGGATACATTATAACTTGGGAGCTTGCAGGTTCTTTGCAAGAGCTGGACCTTATTGCCTTAGCACATGCTTCTACAGCAGTTGCATTGGAGATAGCCAAAAAACGGGCCGTAACCGAAGCGGAAAAACGCCTCCGAAGCGATTTCCTAACGGAGGTGTTCGAAGGAAAATATACCCGTGAAGAGGACCTATACAGCAGAGGCCGCATGGTGGGTCTGCATCTTGCGAAGAAACACATGCTTCTCGCCGCCCGGTTTGAACAGGATCATCACACAGTTAGCGCCGCAGAAGATCCAATAGAGATTAGCCATTTGGAAAATCGAATTCACCGTGTACTAAGGCCGAAACTCGAAACCCACTGGCCTAATTGTTCCTTAGCGTTAAAAGGAGATATGGTTTTGATCTTTATTCATTTCGATCGGCTTTCAGAACGAGACCATGCAAGATATAAAGCCCGTGAACTCGCACTGGTGGTTAAAGAAACATTAGAGTCGGAGTTTGAGGCGCTAAAGGTATCCATTGGAATCGGTGACTTCTATCCGTCTCCATTAAATCTTGGTGAAAGCTACAGGGAGGCCCTCAGAGCGGTGGGCGTCGGCTGCAAAATGTTCGGTGCAGGCAGTATTACCGCCGTCCAAGACTTGGGGGTTTTTGGGATATTGGGGGAGTTATCCCAAGCAATGCTTGGGGAATTTACAACCAGTTTACTAGACAAGCTATACGAATACGATTCCAAGAATCAAACTGACTTAGTCCTAACCGTAGAGGCCTTTCTCGATGAGAAAGAAAGCTTCACTGATGTTGGGAAGCGGCTATTTATCCATCCAAATACGGTTAAGTACAGGATTGAAAAGGTACGAGAGGTCCTTGGGTTCGATCCGTTTAAAAATCCTGAACAAAGGTTGAACCTTCATTTGGCTTTAAAAGCACGGAAACTATTGTACTAAATGTGAGCTCCTATTTGTCTATAACCGACAAATAAGGAGCTTTATTTTTATCTTTGTCCTATATTCAGATTATTAGGAATGTATGAAATAATTACATGTATACGGTAATTATTAAAATAGTATCAAAATTATTGCCTAAGATTTGCCATTCGCAAATAATTTGAAAATGGAGGATCATCATGAAAAAAAAGGTATTGTGGATTAATCCTTTCCCCACCGACATATTTGATGCAACATTCAGGAACGAGTTGCAGAAAGTCAAACAGGCAGACACCATCGTCGACGTTGTTTCTTTACCTCCAGCACCCGGACCGACCCATCTAGAGTACAGCAGCTATGAGGTTATGGTCATGCCTGAATTGCTCCGTGCGGTAAAAAAAGCTGAAGAAGAAGGATATGATGCTGCCATAATTGGTTGTTTTTATGATCCTATTTTAAGGGCTGCACGTGAGGTGTCCAAAAAGATGGTGGTAACCGCTCCGGCAGAGGCATGCTTGCACATTGCCTCGACTCTTGGCGAAAACATTTCAATCGTTGTCGGCCGACGAAAATGGATACCAGAGATGAAGGAAAACGTTCACAAATATGGCTTCGGGGAAAAGTTGGCTTCGTTTAAGACCCTCGACATGGGAGTTCATGATTTTCAGAAAGACCATGCAGAAACCATGAGAAGAATTAAATATGCAGCTAGAGAAGCTGTGGAAAAAGATGGTGCTAATGTGATTGTATTAGGCTGTACAGTTGAGTTTGGTTTTTACAATGAGGTTCAGGAGGAAATTGGAGTTCCGGTGATTGATGCGAGTATTGCCCCTCTCAAATATGCGGAATTCCTGGCGGAGATTAATAATAAATTCGGATGGAGCCACAGCAAATTGGATGGATACCAATCTCCTCCGGATGATGAAGTAATATCGTGGAATCTTTTTTAATGTATAAGAATTTATAAATTCCGTTGAATTTTTTCTCAACACAGGTGAAACATGGTTACTGCCTCCGTCGAAGACTTGATGTCAGCTAAGTTTCACCTTGGAGCAGTCATAGATTGGACTATAGACTATAAAAAGAACTTTTGAAAAGAGGGTTAAAAATTGGAAAAGAAAATCTTATGGATCAATCCTGTCACCACAAATCAATTTGATGTCACATTCCAAAGTGAGTTTGAAAAAGTGAAGCAGCCGGACACGACCGTCGATGTGGTTTCTTTAACCCCTGCACCGGGACCACTTCATCTGGAATACAACAGCTATGAGGTTATGATTATGCCTGAAATCCTGAATTTAGTGAAAAGGGCAGAAGAGGAAGAGTATGACGCTGCTGTGATTGGCTGTTTTTATGACCCTATTTTAAGGGCTGCCCGGGAAGTGTCTAAAAAGATGGTAGTCACTGCTCCCGCAGAATCCAGTTTGCATATAGCTTCAACCCTTGGTGAAAGCATTTCAATAATTGTCGGCCGCCGTAAGTGGATTCCGGAAATGAAGGAAAATGTTCACAAATACGGGTTTGCGGATAGGCTGGCATCCTTCAAGTCGCTTGATATGGGTGTACATGATTTCCAGAAAAACCATGAGGAAACTACAAAAAGAATGAGACTCGCTGCGAGGGAAGCTGTAGAAAAAGATGGTGCGAATGTTATCGTTTTAGGTTGCACGATTGAATTTGGTTTCTACCGTACGATTCAGGAAGAGCTTGGGGTTCCGGTTATTGATGCAAGTCTCGCTCCGCTTAAATACGCAGAGTTCTTGGTAGAGATCAATAAAAAATTCGGATGGGGCCATAGCAAGTTAGATGGGTACCAGTCTCCACCAGATGATGAGGTCAATGCTTGGAGACTATTTAAATAGGTATATTGACGATCAATAGATCTTTGCAATGGAGACAGTTTTTATGGTTTTATCAAAATTCCATTCATAAACTTGTGGTTCCAATCAATTGTGCTGTGTCGAAATACTTGAGGATTTGTGATCCAATGTGAGAACAAATGGTATAGTAGTGAATTTTGTGCGAGCGTTTTATCGAACAACGTATATACAACACATTATGATCAAAATAGGGGGACCTTTATGAGCTTAAATCCTTCAGCACAGATATCTGAAAATTCTGGTTCTAAACAAAAATCAGTTCAAGTCGGTGAAGTGTTCGAAAAAATGCCAGTTACAAGCCAGCATTGGAAAGCAGGGTTGGCATTGTTCTTCTCCTTCGTAATTGAAGCTTGGGAAATGATGGTGATCATCCTAGCAAGTGGGTCCATAGGAAATGAGTTTAAATTGGATGGAGCGCAAATCGGTTCACTGATCGGTTCTATTTTCATTGGCGCTATTCCGGGGTGTATTGTCTGGGGGGAATTGGTCGATAAGCTGGGCCGGAAAAAATCAATGATTTACAGCCTAATATTGTACGGAATTATCTCTTTTATCAGCTCGTTCTCAGTAAATTATGACATGCTTTGGTGGTCAAGGTTCTTCTCAGGAGTCGTTCTTTCTGGTCTAATCGTGGCAGCATTTCCTTTCTTCGAAGAATTGCTGCCTGTTAGAGTCCGGGGGAAAGCGACGGTCTATCTTGCTAGTGGTTGGCCGGTCGGAACCTTAATCGCAATCGGCGTCACTTATTTTTGTTCCGATCTTGGCTGGCGTTGGATTCTCGGAATCAGCTCGCTTGCCGGTTTCTGGTTCTTGGTTATTGCCATGTTGGTCCCGGAATCCCCATATTGGCTAGCCGGTAAAGGTCGACAATCACAGGCGAAAGAAGTTCTTCACAGGCTATCAGAAGGTAAGATGAAAGAGGAAATGGAGGACGTTGAGCTTGTTGTCGACAATGTAAAAGAAGGCTCCTTCATGGAGATATTCAAGGGAAAATTCCTGAGACCAACGGTTCTGCAAATTATCATTAATTTCTGCTTCTCCTGGGGATATTGGGCTTTATCCTCCTGGATGCCGGTTCTATTGGCTAAAAAAGGCCTCAGCACTCCTCAGGGTTTGGGATTTATGGCTATTTCGGCCGTGTTTATGTTCCCAGGTTACATGGCATCGTCTTACTTGACCGGAAAGTTCGGCCGTAAAAAAGTGATGTTTACATTCGTGCTTATGGCTGCTATCGGTGGTTTTGGGTTTGCATCATCCAACAGCATGGCAGAAATGTATATCTGGAATTTTATTCTCTCTTTCTTTAGCTTGGGAGCATGGGGGGTATGGGATACTTGGATGGGCGAGCTCTATCCTACAGAAATTCGCGGGGTCAGTTATTCGATAGGATCTAGCGCACAGCGTTTAGCAAATGCCATTGCTCCAAGTGTCATTGGTGCTTTGCTGGCAGCAAACTCTAGCTTCATGTCTACTGTATCCTTCATTTCAGTATTCTTGGTTATCACGTTCATTGCCGTGTTGTTTTTGAGGGAAATGGAAGGCGAGATTTTACACTAATTGGCAAAAAATATGTTTAGTGTGAAGATAGCCCTTATGACCAAGTTGTAAGGGTTATGAAAGATTTAGTTAGTGAAGATTAAAATTACGATCATACCATAATTTTTTTAAAAAAATCTGGTATGATCGTAATTTATAAATTAATAATTAAATAATTACGATATATAATAAAAATACAAAAAAATAATTTATAATCAAATAGGAGTTAATATGGAAGAGATTTACAAAAAAATTAAAGATCTGCGTAAAAAAAATGATATGACATTGAAAGATCTGAGTGAAAAAACAGGATTATCGGTCAGTTTTCTGTCACAAGTCGAACGTGGGTCCACGTCATTAGCCATCACTTCACTGAAGAAAATCGCAGATGCCTTTAAGGTTCCAATTACCGAATTTTTTGATAATGAAAGTAATCAGAATTTTATCGTCAAGAAGGAAAGCCAAAAACCTTTTAAAATTGAAGGGTCGAGCGCAGAATACACTCGTCTGGCAGGAAATTTTTCCAGTAGGGCTCTGGAACCGATTATCGTCTCAGTATCACCGGGGTTAGTTGAAGACAATGTATTCAGTCATCCTGGTGAGGAATTCTATTATGTTTTGGAAGGTGCGGTCATTTTTAATGTGGATGGAAAAGAGTATTTAGTGAAAGCCGGGGATTCGCTCCATTTTCCTTCCCAATTGCCGCATTATTGGTCCAACCCACTTAATCAAAATTCCAAGATTCTTTGCGTGTTAACACCGGTTATCTTTTAAAATAACCGGGTTCACATAACTTTTATCAAACATAAGGAAAGGTGGTTTTTATGCGCGTAGCAACTGATATTGGAGGAACATTCACAGACCTTGTCTATTTGGATGAAAATGGAAACATCGGGACCGCAAAAAGCGACACTACACCTCCTAACTTCGAACAAGGGGTCATAGATGTCATAAAGAAAAGCAATATTACTCCTGAAGCCATTAATACTTTCATACATGGAACTACTGTTATTATTAATGCTTTAACCGAACGTAAAGGAGTAAAAACCGGATTGATCACTACTAAGGGTTTCCGTGACGTGCTCGAAATTGCGCGCGGGAATCGCCCCGACTTGTTCAATGTCCGCTATGAAAAGCCGACCCCATTTGTTCCTCGCTATCTCCGCCAAGAAGTGAGTGAACGCTTAAATTATAAGGGAGAGGTAATATCTGAATTAGCAATAGAGGAAGTCAAAGCAGCAGTTGAACAATTGCGAAGTGAAGGAGTGGATGCCATTGCCGTATCCTTCCTCCATGCTTATGCCAATCCTTCTCATGAAAAGAAAGCTGTGGAGATGATTAAACAAGTTTGGCCGGAAGTTGCTGTTACTGCTTCCCATGAAGTAACGAAAGAATGGCGTGAATACGAACGTACTAGCACCTCGGTATTAAATTCTTATGTAAAACCAATCGCATCATCTTATATCGATAAATTGGATAAGCATCTTCAAGAAATTGGGGTAGCAGGAAACAAATACATTATGCAATCTAATTCTGGAACTACCACGTTTGAACAATCCAAAGAAACCCCCATTAATATGGTAGAATCCGGTCCAGTAGCAGGTATATTCGGTTCAGCCATTCTTGGAAAAATTATCGGAGAAGAAAATATAATCGCATTTGATATTGGCGGAACGACAGCGAAATGCTCCTTGATTGAAAAAGGGGAGGTAAAAGTTACGACCGAATATAAAATTGAAAAAGATGACCGTAATGCCGGATATCCGATTAAAGTTCCGGTGGTGGACATCGTTGAAATCGGGAACGGCGGAGGGTCGATTGCATGGATCGATGAAGCCGGCTCACTAAAAGTCGGGCCTCAATCTGCCGGTGCGATGCCTGGTCCTGTAGCTTATGGCCGTGGCGGGGAAAATCCTACGACTACGGATGCCAACCTCGTAACGGGCAGATTATCGCCAAAAAATTTCCAAAATACCGTTAATATGGATTCGGTAAAACAAGCGATTCAAGAAAAAGTTGCCCAACATTTTAACATCTCCGTAGAAGACGCTGCTCTTGGCATCATTAGGATTGCCAATTCTAACATGCTTAATGCATTGAAGTTGATTTCTGTCCGAAAAGGCTATGATCCCCGTGAGTTCTCCTTAGTTGCATTCGGTGGAGGAGGTCCGATGCATGCTTTGGCTCTTGCTAAGGAACTCGGGGTGAAGAAGGTTATCATTCCGATTGCTGCGTCAGTGTTCTCTGCATGGGGCATGTTAATGACTGATCTCCGTCATGACTATATTCAAACGTATATTCGCCGTATGAACAACTTGAGCCTAGATGAACTGAACGGCGAATGGAATCGGTTAGAGGATGGGGCTATTGGCCAATTTGCTCAAGAGGGAATCACCCAAGACAAAGTATTATTTGCACGTTATGCCGATATCCGTTATGTCGGACAGGAGCATGCCGTTAAAGTTCCGGTACCGAATGGTGTTATGGGCTCTGCTACCATCGATGAAGTGGTCCGCCGTTTTCATGATCTGCATGAACAGCACTATACATTTAAATTGGAAGGGGCCCCTACGGAAATTGTGAACCTTCATTTGACCGCATTCGGTGTGGTACAAAAGCCGCAAATAGCACGCCTGCAAAATGTAGGTGACAATGCCGTACAAGCGTTAAAAGAAGTGCGCAAGGTCTTATTCGAAGATAATGGATGGCTGGATACAAACGTTTATTCCAGAGAGATTCTAAATGCGGGCAGCTCCATCCAAGGACCGGCCATTGTCGAAGAACAATCCTCTTCAACCGTTGTTTATCCGGGACAAAGTCTAGTCGTAGACGAGTACGGCAACCTAATCATAAATACGGGGGTGTAACGAAATGATCGATACAAAGGTGAAATATGACCAATTCACACTCGAGATTGTAAAAGATTCGCTGGTTGCAATTGGGGAAGAAATGTTCCATACATTAGCACGGACTTCAATGAGTCCTATCATCTATGAAGTGCTTGACTTCGCTAGTGGACTAACCGATTCAAAGGGCCAACTTCTAACCCAAGGTAACGGGGTTACCGGTTTTATCGGAATGCTAACCTTTATGGTAAAGGAAACCCTTCGAAAATTTGGAAATGATGGAGACTTGAAGCCCGGCGATATTATTATCATCAATGATCCTTATGGTGGAGGGGGATCGCATTTATCCGATGTTGGCCTGGTCATGCCCATCTTCCATGAAGGTGAATTGGTGGCTTTCTCCGCCAACAAGGCTCACTGGACAGAGGTTGGAGGAAAAGATCCTGGTTCATGGACTACTGATTCCACGGAAATTTTCCAGGAAGGTCTTCAGTTCCCTTGTGTGAAGCTATTTAATGAAGGAAAAATCAATCAGGCCCTGGTAGATCTGACAGCAGCCAATGTGCGCTTCCCGGACTTATCCCTTGGGGATATGTGGGCTCAAGTAGCAGCTCTTAAGACTGGTGAAAAGCGCTTCCGTGAACTGTGTGATAAGTATTCGAAGAAAGTCGTAATGGATTCCATTGATCATTTGTTAAACCATGGTGAACAATTGGCACTTAAAGAAATTACCAAACTACCGAAGGGCACATTTGAAGCAATGGATTTCATTGACGATGACGGCATTGGAAACGGGCCCTTCAAGGTACAGGTTAAGGTTACGATCACTGATGATGAATTTATCTGCGACTTCCGTGGAAGTCATCCGCAAGTATTGGGTCCGGTGAACTGTTCGTACACGGCATTGGTATCCGCGGTTCGCACCATTTTCATGGCTGTCACGAACCCATCACAAGATGCGAATGATGGAGTATTTCGACCATTGAAGATCATTGCTGATGAGCGTTCCATTTTCTCTGCGGAACGTCCGGCTGCGGTATCGACTTATTGGGAAACGATGCTGTACGGAGCTGACCTAGTGTGGAAAGCACTCGCACCAGTTGTTCCTCACCGCTTAAACGCTGGACACCTGTTATCCGTTTGTGGCGTGGTTCTCTCTGGTATTCATCAGGATTCAGGCGAACCGTTCCTGATTGTTGAGCCATCCGTTGGGGGTTGGGGTGCAGGGGAAGGTTTGGACGGAGCAGCAGGGCAATTCTGCATTGGCGACGGTGAAACGTATAACGTGCCAGTGGAAGTAGCGGAAACACGCTACGGCGTGATGATCGATGAATACAGTCTCCGTACGGACGGTGCCGGTGGCGGGGAAAATCGCGGAGGTTCCGGAAGTATCCGATCTTACCGTGCGATGACGGACGGGCAAACAATTACTGCTACATTCGGGCGTCATAAATATCTTCCATGGGGCTTTAACGGCGGACTTGATGGATCCCGCAACGAATTTGAAATTGTCAAAGCAAATGGGGAAGTTGCCGGCCCATTCGGGAAGTATGCCCGTTTCCCGCTCAATAAAGGCGATGTGGTTCGTTTGATTACCGCAACTGGCGGAGGGTACGGGAATCCCCTTCAGCGTCCGGTTGACAAGGTATCCTTGGATGCTAAAAATGGTTATATTTCTGTAGAACAAGCCAAGGATATCTATGGGGTGATTTTGAATCCAAATACATTTGAGGTGGAAGGCGTTTCGCCAGAACGCCAATTGGTGTAAAGGGGGAAAGACATGATAATAGTGAGTACTGATTCAGTAAAAGCAGATGATCGTCCCATTGTTTCATTAAAGACATTGTTTACGGACGAACATATTGCTGGAGGCAATGCCAAATTTGGCGTGATAACCATCCCTCCTGAAGGAAGGGTTCCATTAAATGGAACAGGGAGTCATGATGAGGATGAGTATTCTATCGTCATAAAAGGGTCCATCCTATCGGGAACTGGCGATCAAGAATATCGTATGAAGTCGGGAGATGCATCCCTTATCCCTGCTGGAGAAGCCCACTGGGCTTACAATGACGGGGAAGAGGATTGCGAAATCGTTTGGGTGCTAGTAAAACGATAAATCATGAGTGGGGTTGTCTCGAGGCAGCCCCACTCATTCCTTAAAGGGAGGAACGAAACGGGATGAGCGTATATTTACAAAGAATGAAAAATGCACAAGAGATACTAGGCAAGAATGGATGGGAAGCGGTGATTGTTTCTTCTCCGGCGAATTTTTTCTATTTTACAGGTACATGGCTGGATTCTCATGAACGGCTTCAGGCCGTAGTCATTCCAAAAACCGGGCCCTCATCCATAGTGATTCATGAAATGTCGAGGGAAGATATCTCACCCTTGGACGGAGTGGAATTGGTTTTTTGGAAGGACGGTGACCCAGAAGTAGATATTCTTGCAAGCCTTTTACCGCAACAAGGTATGATTTCTATTGATAATCAGTGGCCAAGTGAAAAACTGATTGACCTCATGTCCATCCGTACAGAACTATCGTTTGTGAAAGGTACCCCATTGATCGGAGCTCTCCGCGTAAGAAAAGATGCAACAGAGATCGACCTTTTGCGCAAGTCGGGAGCCATTGCCGATCAAGTGATTGGGAAAGTGATTTCCATCGCCAAACCAGGGATGAAGGAAATGGATCTGGTAAAGGAGATTAAAAGGCTTTTCCATGAAAAGGGCGTAGAGCAAATGTCATTTAATCCCATAATCGGTTCTGGAGCCAACGGAGCGATTCCCCATCACCAGTCTGATGACACGGTAATTTTAAACGGGGATATGGTTGTGATTGATATGGGTGGAATCAAGGATCACTACTGCTCGGACATGACGCGCACGATCGTGATGGGGGAACCAACGGAAGAAATGGCTAAGGTGTATGAAGTTGTACGCAGAGCGCAGGACGAAGCCGTCCAAGCGATCCGGCCCGGAGTTTCACTCAAACACATTGATCGAGTGGCCCGAAACATCATTTCGGAAGCCGGCTATGGGGAGTTCTTCACTCATCGCACCGGCCATGGTTTAGGGATTGAAGTTCACGAGGAACCCTACCTGACTTCAAACAATGAACAGCTTCTGGAGGAAGGGATGGTAGTCAGCGTAGAACCGGGTATCTATTTGAGCGGAAAGTTTGGCGTAAGAATTGAGGATATTGTCGTTGTTACTGCGGATGGTGCGGAGAGGTTGAATCATTATCCACGCGAACTGGTTCGTGCTGGAAAGTTGGGGGTGTAAAGAAATGATTGAAACGGAAGTACTACGTAAACGTGACCAATTTACACTCGAAATCGTAAAAGATTCCTTGATTGCCATCGGCGAAGAGATGTTTCATACGCTGGCAAGGACATCCATGAGTCCCATTATTTATGAAGTACTTGACTTTGCGAGTGGTCTAACCGATGCCAAAGGCCAACTTCTCACCCAGGGAAACGGAGTCACCGGGTTTATTGGCATGTTAACCTTTATGGTCAAACAAGCTCTTGAGAAATTCGGAAAAGAAGGCGAACTTAAGCCCGGCGATATCATCATCATCAATGATCCTTACGGTGGCGGCGGTTCTCACTTGTCGGATGTAGGGCTTTTGATGCCGATCTTTTATGAAGGAGAACTAGTGGCTTTCTCTGCAAACAAAGCTCACTGGACGGAAGTAGGGGGTAAAGATCCAGGCTCATGGACCACAGATTCCACGGAAATCTACCAGGAGGGTCTACAATTCCCTTGTGTGAAGCTATTTAATGAAGGAAAAATCAATCAGGCCTTAGTGGATCTAACGGCATCCAATGTGCGTTTTCCCGATTTATCCCTTGGAGATATGTGGGCTCAAGTAGCGGCTCTTCGAACCGGTGAGAAGCGATTCCTTGAACTTTGTGAAAAATACAGCAAAACAGTCGTGTTGGATTCGATTGATCATCTGTTAAGTCATGGTGAACAATTGGCGATTAAAGAAATTTCCAAACTACCGAAAGGGACATATGAAGCAAAGGACTTTATCGATGACGACGGTGTGGGAAATGGACCTTTCCCCGTACAAGTCAAGGTGACAATCACTGATGATGAGTTCATCTGTGACTTCCGCGGCAGCCACCCGCAAGTATTAGGTCCGGTGAATTGTTCCTACACTGGCTTGGTATCAGCGGCACGCACTATTTTCTTAGCGGTAACGAATCCTTCTCAAGACGTCAACGACGGAGTGTTCCGCCCATTAAAAGTCATTGTTGACGAGCGTTCCATTTTCTCTGCCGAGCGTCCCGCTGCCGTATCGACCTATTGGGAAACGACTCTTTACGGTGCTGACCTGGTGTGGAAAGCTCTGGCACCTGCAGTCCCTCAACGTTTGAACGCCGGACATTTTTTGTCTGTGTGCGGAGTGGTGCTATGCGGTATTCATCCAGATACAAACGAACCTTTCTTGACTGTGGAGCCTACTGCTGGCGGTTGGGGAGCCGGTAATGGCTTGGACGGGGCAGCAGGACAATTCTGTGTGTTTGACGGTGAAACATATAACGTACCAGTGGAAGTAGCTGAAACTCGTTATGGGATTTTAATTGATGAATACAGTCTTCGCACGGACGGCGCCGGTGGTGGGGAATATCGCGGCGGTTCGGGATGTATCCGTTCTTATCGCGCGCTATCTGATGGTCAAACGGTAACAGCTACTTTCGGTCGCCATAAATTCCTTCCATGGGGCATTAACGGTGGATATGACGGATCCCGCAACGAATTTGAAATCGTAAAAACAAACGGAGAAGTCGCTGGGCCATTTGGTAAATATGCGCGTTTTCCGCTGCGTAAAGGGGAGGTAGTACGATTGATTACCGGAACAGGCGGAGGATACGGCAATCCACTTCATCGCCCAGTCGATAAAGTATCCTTGGATGCCAAAAATGGCTATATTTCAGTGAAACAGGCGAAAGAAATCTATGGAGTCATTTTGGATCCACATACATTTAACATGGTAGGGGTTACGCATGCACGGCAAAAAGAGGACAGTGAATAATAAAATCCTCCCGTTGTCACCGATTACGCACACAGTTCTAATGAGGGGTTGTCTATATGGAAGTATTAATGAGAAACTTTTTTCAGTCTTTAGGCAAAAGTCCGTCTGCCAATCGGTTAGCTAAAAAATATGGGTTGAAATTCGGAGCATCCCGATTTGTTGCTGGAAGCACCATCGAGCAAGCGATTGAATCGGTTCGTCAATTGAATAAAGAAGGTAAGGTAGTTACATTAGATCATTTGGGAGAGTTTGTGTTTAGCGAGGAAGAGGCTAATGAATCCGCCGCCATGTGCATCAAAACACTGGATGCGATTGCAAAGGCTGGGGTCGATTCCAATCTTTCGCTAAAAATGACCTCGCTTGGATTGGATATCAGCAGGGTTCTTTGTATGAAAAATATGAGAAGAATCTTGGACAGGGCAAGAATGTACGGAAACTTTGTCAGGATTGATATGGAAGACTACGACCACTGTCAAGTATCCTTGGATATTTACCGTGAACTTCGCCAAGAGTATGACAATGTGGGAATTGTTATTCAGGCCTATCTGTACAGAACGGAACAAGATATCAAAGATTTGAATGAACTCCATGCAAATCTACGTTTAGTGAAAGGAGCCTACAAGGAGTCTTCTGAGGTAGCGTTTCCGATTAAAAAAGATGTAGATGAAAACTATGTTAAAATCATTCAGATGCATTTATCAAACGGTAATTACACCGCCATTGCGAGTCATGATGTGGAAATTATCAATCAAACCAAAACTTTTGTTGAAAACAGAAAAGTATCCAGAGATCAGTTTGAATTCCAAATGCTTTATGGCATCTGTGAGGATTTACAAAAACAGCTCGTTGATGAGGGATACAAGGTTCGCGTGTATGTCCCCTACGGCATCGATTGGTTTGGTTATTTCATGAGACGTTTGGCTGAACGCCCAGCCAATGCTTGGTTCGTGCTTAAAAATATATTCAAATAATGTTGAGAAGAGGGAAGTTCAATGAGTACATTACTAAATACGATCAAGCCTTTTGTAAATGAACCTTTCATCGATTTTTCCATTGAAGTAAATAAGTTGGCCATGGAGGCTGCGTTGGCGAAAGTAAAAGCAGGACTAGGGCGCGAATACCCGCTTCATATCGGATCGGATCAAGTTATGACAGACGCCAAAATCGTTTCTATTAATCCTGGCAATGTGGATGAAATCATTGGCCGTGTCAGCAAGGCCAACACCGATTTGGCCGAACGTGCCATGCAAGTTGCTTTGAATACATTCGAAGCATGGAAGAAGGTTCCGGCTGCCGAACGCGCTGAATATCTGTTTAAAGCAGCGGCATTGATGCGTGCCCGCAAGCATGAATTTTCTGCACTAATGGTGTATGAAGCAGGGAAGAATTAAGCATAAGCGGATGCCGATACAGCTGAAGCAATTGATTTTTTGGAGTTCTATGCCAGAGAAATCATTCGTTTAAGTGAAACGAATCTTCGCCAACCACTGGTTAAAATAGACGAAGAAGATAATCTATTAAGTTACATCCCGCTTGGTGTCGGGGTAATCATTCCTCCTTGGAATTTTCCTCTGGCTATTTGCGTAGGAATGACTAGTGCTGCTATTGTAGCAGGAAATACAGTATTACTAAAACCGGCTTCCACTACTCCTGTTATTGCGTACAATTTTATCTATTTAATGAAAAAAATAGGTTTACCTGGGAGTTAACTCACGACCTTAAAGTGGGGCTTCCGGAACAAAACGCTCCAGTAGGTCCTGTGATAGATAAGAATTCATATGACAAAATTCTGGAATACATCGAACTGGGAAAGGTAGAGGGACGTTTACTGACAGGCGGCGGCAAAGCCGAAGGGAACGGGTATTACATTCAACCCACTGTTTTTGCAGATGTTGATGGAAGAGCTCGTATTATGCAAGAGGAAATCTTCGTCCCCGTTTTGGCCATTGCCAAAGCCAAGGATTGGCAACAAGCGATCAATATGTATAATGATACCGAATTCGGCTTAACCGGATCGTTCTTCTCGAATGACGAAGTCCGTATCGCTGCAGCGCTTGAGATGATGCATTGCGGAATTTGTATGTTAACCGCAAATGTACAGGAGCTTTAGTCGGTGTTCATCCATTCGGCGGTTTCAACATGTCTGGAACGGATTCAAAAGCAGGTGGCTATGACTACTTATTATTATTTACTCAACCAAAGGTAACATCACGTAAAGTGTAGTACATTCTGTTCTTAGTGGATTTCACAAACATTGTCCTGTTAACTTGCAGATGTCTGAATAATAAGTTCCTATTTTTAGAATCGAGGATAACAATCTCTATCACCTAAAGATAGGAGCTTTTTCTCTTATTGTGAGAAGAAAACCTTTGAGGTTGGCATCAGCTTCGTAATAGAGTCCCTACTAAAGTTTATTAGTAGGGAGCATAACTCTAGGGATGAATGGTATAAATCAAGCATCTAGATTTTAATATTTGCAATATTCAAACCATGTAGTATAATATTTCTACAATATAATTGAAGTGATACTTGAATTATATTAATAAAATTGAAGATATACTTTATAATGAGGGGGTTTATATGAAGCGGTACCGTCTAGCTATTGACATCGGTGGTACATTTACGGATTTAGTTCTTTTTGATAAACAAGAAGGTACTTATAAAACGGGGAAGGTTCTCACCACACTGGATAACCAGGCGGAGGGAGTCATCGAAGGGATTGAAAAACTAGCAGGTAATTTAGAGGATATTGAATACTTTGTTCATGGGACAACCGCAGGGCTTAATGCGTTTTTAGAAAGGAAAGGGGCTAATGTCGCACTTCTGGTAACCGAAGGTTTTCGTGATGTTTATGAAATAGCAAGAGCAAACCGAGTAGAAATGTACAGCATTACCTATCGAAAGCCTAAACCGTTAGTTAAACGGAGGGATATTTTTGAAATCCCCGAGAGAATCTTGGTTGATGGATCTATCGAAAAGGCGCTAGAAGGTGAAGCTTTGGATCCGATCATCAATCAGGTTATTGAAAAGGGTTACAATTCGGTTGCCGTATGTCTGTTGCACGCATATAAAAACCCGAAACATGAACTCATCATCAAAGAAGCATTCCAAAAGAAGGGAATCGATATTCCTGTTTCACTTTCTCATGAAATTGCCCGTGAATGGCGGGAATATGAAAGAACAAGTACGACCGTCATTAATTCTTATGTCGCACCTATTGTAAGAAACTATTTGACTAAACTTGAGAAGGAAACGAAAAAAAGAGGACTTGAAAACGACGTTTACATCATGCAATCCAATGGCGGTGTTATGACCTCGGAAATCGCAAAAGATCTTCCAATCCAAACCTTGATGTCCGGACCAGTAGGTGGAGCCATAGGTGGAATAAATATAGGTGAACTGACGGATTACCGTAACCTCATTTGTGTGGATATGGGTGGGACGAGTTTTGATGTCAGTCTCATTATTGACGGAAAACCGGATGTTACGGCTGAAACGCAAATGGAAGGATTTCCTATTCTCACTCCAATGGTCAATATTCACACTGTTGGAGCGGGCGGAGGATCAATCGCCTGGATAGAAAACGGAGGTTTGCGGGTAGGCCCTCGGAGCGCCGGATCCAATCCTGGGCCAGCCTGTTATCGACGAGGTGGGACACAACCTACCGTGTCCGATGCGAATTTGGTGTTAGGGAGAATCGACGAACATGGTTTCTTAGGTGGAGAAATGCAGCTGGATAAAGAAGCCGCTTATCAGGCTGTCAAATCTGTAGCCGATCAATTGGGGCTTAGCGTGATGGAAACAGCTGAGGGAATATGTGCGATTGCCAATGCCAAAATGGCCGATGCTATTCGCACTTTAACGGTCAAAAAAGGAATAGATCCGAGAGATTTTGTCATAGTTGCATTTGGAGGGGCAGGACCCATGCATGCTGTATTCATTGCAGAATTGTTAGGCATCCAAAAAGTGCTAATTCCTACTGAAGCCGGAACATTCTCTGCATGGGGAATGCTGCAGACAGAAATTCGTTATGATGCAGTTCGGAACTTTGTACATATTGTTTCGGATATGGCTCATGATACAACGGAAGAATTATATAAAGGAATGGAAGACGAGGCTTCTACCATTCTTGCACAACAAAATATAGCAGAAAAAGATAGAGTATTCTATCGAAGTGCAGATATGCGTTATGTAGGACAGGAATATACCGTAAATGTGCCTTTTGTGTTTGATCCCTCCAAGAATTGGGAAGAAAACCTTATCAAGCTTACCGGTTTATTCCACGATATGCATCTGAGGATTTATGGGCATAACAATCCGAAAGGAACGGTGGAAGTCGTGAACCTAAGGGTTGCTGGTTATGGAGAACTAGACAAGCTTCAGATGAGTAGTAGTCAAGAAAAGGCTCAAGGACAACTTATTGAGCGGATGGTAAAGCAAACCGTTTGGAATGGGGAAGTGATCGAGACACCGGTCTACACAACCCAGCATTTGCAATTTGGCCATATGAAGGTGGGACCGGCGATCATTGAGGATCCAAGTTCAACCACGGTGGTTCCACCAGGGTACCGCGTCGAAATGGATGCCTACCGGAATATTCAAATTAAGAGGGAGGGATAAAGATGGAAGCTAAAACAACTCCGCAATATTTAGAAAACCCAATTACAACCGAGATTATCCGAAACGCCTTTATTTCTGCGGCTGAAGAAATGAATGCCAGATTGGCGAGAAGTGCCTTTTCTCCGATTATATACGAAATGAAAGACTGCAGTGTTTGTCTATTCAACAAAGATGCTGAATTGCTAGGCCAGTCAGCCGGACTTCCGATCTTCATGGGGAATTTGGATGGCTGTATAAAATATACGACTGAATTGATCGGTGGAAAAGAGATGTATAAACCCGGCGATCTCTATATTATGAATGATTCATACATTACCGGGACGCATCTCAATGACATTACCATCTTCTCACCCATTTTTTTAAAGAATGAATTAGTTGGATTTGCTGCGAACCGAGCACACTGGTTGGATATTGGGGCTAAAGATCCGGGATATCCAATGGATGCTACGGAAATCTATCAAGAAGGAGTCAGAATTCCACCTACTAAGATTTACGATGCAGGTAATCCGAGACAAGATGTCATCGAACTTATCGTTGGGAATAGCCGTTTAAGAGAAGCGGCTATGGGCGACTTGAATGCGCAAATCGCAGCATGTCGAACAGGAGAGCAACGATATCAGGAAATTATTGAACGATTTGGAAATGAAACCGTTGAACGTTGTATTGTAGATATTTTTACTCAATCCGAATTGATGGACAAGCAAGTCATCGCCAACATCCCGGATGGCGTTTACGAAGCGGAAGGGTGTCTGGATAACGATGGAGTATCGAAAGAACCAGTTCCAATTAAAGTCAAGGTTGTGATCGAAGGGGATGCTATTACGATAGATCTTACGGGTTCCAGCCAACAACGCCCTGGGCAAACGAATTGCGGTTTTTCCCAGACTATTTCAGCTTGCCGTGTAGCTTTCAAAAATCTGATCAGTCCTCATTCTCCGGTAACCGGCGGTAACTTTAGAACCATGAATGTCATTGCTCCAAAGAGGACCATCTTCCACGCCCAAGAGCCAGCAGCATGCGGATGGTATTTTACTCCTCTAGGCATCTTAATCGATTTGATCATCAAGGCCCTTTCTCCTGTTATGAAAGATCAATGTGCAGCCGCCCATTATGGAGATTCGATGGTCATTACCTTTACAGGATTGGATCCAAAAACCCAATCGCCATTCTTGAATGTGGAAGCAACTGCTGGCGGATGGGGAGCTTTTGCCGCGAATGATGGAGAATCAGGTCTGATTAATAATGTGAATGGGGACTTTAAGAACCTCCCGATTGAGGTCATTGAATCTAAGTATCCGTTGAAAGTTTTTCATTATGGATTTAGACAAGATACGGGCGGACCTGGTGCCAATCGGGGTGGCCTCGGTATTACGAAAGGATACCAGGTACGTGCCAAGCAGGCTGCAGTCTCCCTCTGGTTTGATCGTTCCAAGACGACCGCATGGGGACTCTTTGGTGGGAAAAGTGCAGCCGCCCCTGAGGTCATAATCGAGGGGGATGGTAAGGAAGAGCAACTTTTAAAAGTAAATGCCAAACCTCTCAAGTATAACGATAGAGTCACAGCCATGTCGGGAGGAGGGGGTGGATACGGCCATCCATTCGATCGTGATCCTGGGCAAGTTCTTGAAGATGTGATTGATCAATATATTTCCAAAAAGGCTGCTTTGCAGCAATATGGCGTGGTTATTAAGGATGATATATTAGATGTTGATCAAGAACTTACTAGAAACTATCGAGAGAAGAATAGGGTGGCTTACGAATAATGGATCCGGAAAAGAAGCATATCATGATTCACTTTGAAAGAGGGGGTAGCTTTAAAGCTACCCTTGACTTCAAGTCAGCCCCCGATACGTGCCGTTTAGTTTGGGAGATACTTCCGATTGAGAACGAAATCATTCATTCAAGATGGTCTGGAAGAGAAGTAATTTCCAAATCCAATGCAGTCAGCTCCCCAAGGAAGAAAATCAAACGATATACACAAGTATTGGGGAAATTGTCTATTGGCGTGGATGTTACAAGGGAAGTGACGAACAACCGACGGAGGTACTGGCAATTTATTATGGTCCGGAGTCATCGCGCAGTTTTAGAGGGGAAGAAAAGGTAACCGTCATTGGGCAGATTGATTATGGCAAATTGAATGAATTAAAGGTGGTCGGTGAACGGATTTGGCTGCGAGGAACCGAAAAAGTACGTGTTGAAAAATGGGGAGAATAGCCATTCGCAAAAATTATAGAAGTATTCTCTATTCCCCTATCCTTGCCTCTTGCTTGAGGCAAGGATTAGTCATTTTATGGCTGTTTAGCACCCAAATTCAGTGGTGGAGAATTAACCCAAAGTACCTGAACCGGTTTTTGTGTCATATTGATCCAATTATGGGGGACTGAGGAATTAATATGGATACTGTCTCCAGCATGAAGATCGTACTTTTCATTCTCTAGTAGAATGGTTAAAGTGCCTTGCAGCACATAACCGAATTCCTGACCTTCATGGGAGTAAGGAGTCGCTTTTTTTTCCCCGGGAAGTAGGGTTGCAAGGAGCGGTTCAAAAACGGGATTCTCAATATTACCTGATAAAGAAGTAAATATGAAATTAGAGTTTTCAAATTTGAATTCTTTTTGTTCTTCTTTCCTTAGGATGCTTGCCTTGGGTGTATAGTTAGCAGGGAAGAAATCATTTATAGAAACCCCAAGTGCCATTGCGATTTTATTCAGTGATGTAAGGGTCACTGACGATTGTGAGCGCTCAACTTGGGAGATAAAACTGATCGATAGATTTGTTTTTTCGGCCACTTGTTTTAAGGTCATCTTCTTTTCTTTGCGTAATTCTTTCAAGCGTTTGCCAACATTTAAATTCAATTTAATCACCTGATAATTTGAGTCGTACTTTAATTATACTTGTAACTTTTAAGAGTTGAAAGGGTTCAAAGTTTTTCAATTTATTATTTGGCTAACATCAATTCCTTTTTATCTCTTTCTTTTTAAGAGTAAGCTTCGAAAGATGGATAGCCAAATTCTAATATATCACAACTGTTAATGACGTAGTATATCGTCCCGAAGGTGACGGCGTTAGTTGTCCGCAAATTGACGAATCTATTGTCCAAGTGTCATTTGAAAAAAGGGAGAATCATGATAATTCTCCCTCAATCACCCGTTTGACCATGTGATCATCAATAATTCGATGTCCGTTCTGTGCTCCATAAAGTAAACAGTGCGTACATACCTTGTTTATGGGCCTTGCGGCTCTCCGGAAAAGCGGTGGATTTCATCTAAGGCCGTCAGAAAAGATTTGTTGGCTCACCCCTGCATATTCAAGATGGCGTGCCACATACTCACCAACCTGTGCACGATCGTAATGCCCCAGTCTGCATTGAAGATCGATTCTCTGGCGTATCGCCGCAAATGACTGAAGACGCAGGCGGTCCCATAATTCACTCTGACCTACAAGAATGAGGGCCATTGGACTTTGGGCATCCATTTTGAAGTTGAGTAAGAACCTAACTTCCTCAAGCATCTCACGATCTAAAAGGTGAGCCTCATCTACGACTACGACGGGCTGAATATCATGGATTCCCTTCATCAGCTCAATCTCCCGATGTAGTTGCCGTTTGGCATCCCCTCTATAAAACTTTGCTTCAGAGCCCAACTGTTCCAACATTCCCTTATAAAAATGACGAGGGGTTAATTTAGAATCCGACAAATAGAGCACTTGAAATTTCCCGCGATCCAGCCGATCCACAAACCTTCGAATGGTGGTGGTTTTCCCCGTACCGCAATCACCAGTCAATACTGCAAATAGCTGGCGTTCCGCCGCATACTTAAGCCTGCCCAAAATTTCACGCATCGGAGGGGAATCGTACAGCTTTTCCGTAGGGACATCCCTTGAAAAAGGGGGATGTTCCATCGTAAGTTCCTCTAGATCCGAAGGATCGTACACAACGTCCACTTGACGACCGATAAATGAAAGTCCAACTTCATATTTTTGGTCCATAAAGCTGATGCATCCTGATTTATCTACCTTCCGTGTCTCACAATGCAGGAAAGCATTTGCCAATGTATCCGGATCGATAAAGCGAAGGGCTTTCCTGTCACTTCGGAATGCGGATTCTGGACTTGTTTTCTCACCGAGTGCGGAATGAGGCTTTCCTTGGTAACATTCGGCGAGCCATACTTGGAAGAGTTCATTCAACCGATCCAGCGTATTTGGCTTTTCAAGTGCTACTTCGCCCAAGAAAGAATCTACCACTCGGTTAAATCGTTCCACCTTACCTTTTTTATGTGAAGCTTCGCATAAAAAAGGTTATGGAAAGCTGGCCGTTATGCAAAATTGAAGCCGAAAACTCGCGTCGTTAGTAGATATATACCCCAATTTACTTTACATAATTTTTTCATGGAGACTAAACAAACGATGAAAATATTTTGAACCAGCCTTTTTCAACGTGAAATGCACTTTATTTCCGTCCTTTATATGCCATGTCAATTATAGATCAAGAAATATTATGTAAAGTCAATGAACTGTAAATGCCCTAAAAACCCATGGGTTGTAGCCGTTACTTTGCATAATGTATAGCTTTCCATAACCTTTTGATTCGGGCGAATAAGGTTTTGCGAATACAAGGCGGGTGCCAAGCTTAGAACACGTACGCGCCATCCACTTGGTTCGGTACTGCTTACCGTTGTCAAAATAAACCGCTTCTGGCACGCCATATTTTTGTACGGCCTGCCGAAAGGCATCTTCCACAATCCTAGAATCGAGCGTTGGATAGAAAGCACCATGCAAAACAAATCGAGTTGCATCATCCAATATAGCTACCAGATAGACTTGCTTTTTCGTTCCATTTGGACCGATGGGCAAGTCCGGTTCGGAGAGGAGAGGTAAGGAAATAGCTCGACTACGCCTTATCTCTTACTCTACTCAGGATGCAGCGCGGCTGGATGTACCTTGTAGCCATACTGGACTGGTATTCCCGCTATGTGTGGATTGGCAACTCGATCAAAGCCTGGAGATTGGTTTTGTCATTGAGATGCTGCGGCGTACCCTTGCTGTGAATAAACCTGAAATTCTCAACAGCGATCAGGGGAGCCATTTTACTAGTCCACAATATATTGATATATTGAAAGAAAATGAAATTCGAATTAGTATGGACGGTAAAGGTCGAGCTGCGGATAATATTTTCACAGAGTGATTCTGGCGTAGTCTGAAGTATGAAGAAGTTTACATTCATGAGTATGCTAGTCCAAGAGAAACACGTCAAGGCATTAGCCGATACATGAATCTATATTAATCATATTCGGCCCCATCGATCATTACAATATCGTACACCAGCATCTGTATATTGGGGACAAGATTAAGCTACCGCGCTTCGCTTGCTTTCCCCGTTGTGGACACTCGGAACCTATCGGTTCCTCGTCCCCTTCGGGGCTACGTCCTCTACCAGTAGACAATGTATGTAAACATATCCCATATCTTGTAACTGAACAGTTGAATTACCATCTCATATAGAAAATACATCAATAGATTGTACATTATTTCACATACCTTAAAAATCTAAAAAAACTGTCTTGACATCGTGTAGCACTTTAGGCCGACTGAAAAAGACGTGAAGTAAAGAGAAAAAAGAGGGATATTTGCTAAATCTACGGAGTTTCCGAATGATTCGGAGATTGTTATCGTGTGCGCTAAAGGTGTAAGTTCTAAAATGGTCGCAGTCTTTATACGAAACGGTCTTTACTAAGAACGTCAATCTGTCGAATGATACGCTTGTTCTTCCTACACACTACGCTGACATCAAGGAAATCAATGTATTCAGGTGTAGTGGGGGCCTTGCTTGGTAATATTCGCAGAAACAATGAAGCAATGCGTACAAAAAAACGTGAGCAGTTCACGGGCGAATGAGCGATAAAAAGCAAAGATGAGAGCTGCTAAATTTTTGAAGCAGCTCTCAAAAAATTGAATTTTATTTATGCTGTAACTTGTTGCTTATTTTAAAATACTCATTTTCTGTTATTTCTCCTCGAGCATATCTTTCACGTACAACATTGATAGCTGTATCGTCTTGTTTTACTTTGCCTTCACCACGAATCAGTCTAATCATTACGTAAATTCCAGTCAGAAGGATGATCCAGCGCAAAAGCATCCAGACAAACATTCCAACACTGCCAAAACCAAGCATGCTGTTCATCATGATTTATCACTCCCCTGCTTTTATTATAGAAAAGAAACGTGAAGAAAACGTGATGAACAAAAAGTAAAAATGAAATTGGGCGGTTATAATGTGAAACGAAAAATTAATTAAAATATTGTTCAGTTATAAAAATACACTTGTATACGGTACAGGGGTATGCTATAATTTAATTAATCATTAGTAACCAATGAACAAATATGGGTAAACTAATCACAACGTATAAGTTTCTTATAAAACAAACTTAGCATATGGGACAACAATATTGGAGAGAAAATTAAATGGAAAATACAAAGGGAAATCATAGTCAGGATAATTTCACGCATACGGACGAAAGAAAAAGCCATCATTCAAATAAAATGAAAACGAATTTAGTCAGTCGATTAAACCGAATTGAAGGTCAGATTCGGGGCGTAAAGGGAATGATTGAGAAGGATGTCTACTGTGATGATATTCTGAATCAAATCGCGGCTATCCAGTCCGCACTCAATTCAGTGGGAAAACTTCTTCTGGAAGGCCACATGAAAAGTTGTGTGATTGAAAGAATTCAGGACGGAGATCAGGAAGTGATCGATGAACTGTTAAAGACAATGAACAAATTAATGAAATAAATTTTTTAAGCAAACTCTTGTTTAACCCATTGTTAAAAATTTAAGCAGCGCGTTAAGGAGGTGACTCTTTCATTAAATAAAACAAATTTTTATCTTGTTTTTAATATAGTAATATATTACACATTGGTCCAAAAAAGGAAGGATGAGTCAAAGTGGAAAAAGTAACGTTAAACGTTAAAGGTATGACATGTGGTCACTGTGAAAAGGCTGTTCGCACAGCGTTGGAAGAACTTGATGGTGTAAGTAAAGTCTTGGTTCATCTCAAAGAGGGTAAAGTAGACGTTGAATTTGAGGGCGGGAAAGTGTCGAATAATCAAATGAAAGAAGCAATTGAAGAACAGGGATACGATGTTGTATAAAAATAAATAACGTTTGTTTTATACAATACTATAAAATGATGAGATTTATTAAGCAGCGTTCTTAACTTATAGAAGTTTAATTAACAACTTTTATAAGCGGTAGACGCTGCTTGTTTGTTTAAAATCCCGTAAAGCCCCCGTAAAACCTAATTAATGTTCTTGTAATGGCAGTCATCTGATTCGTATAGAGCAGAATAGAAAGAAAGATCATCATAATGCCTCCAACCTTCATGATTTTCCCGCTGTAACGATTTATCCACTTCATTTTATCGATAAAGAACGACATCAAATAAAAAGGAATAGAGAACCCGATCGTATAGGCGATCATATACCATATACCTTGTGAAGGGTTTGAAACGCTTAGAGCGAGAACAGCTGTAAGAATAGGACCGACACAAGGCGTCCAGCCTGCCGCAAACGATATGCCAATTAAAGTTGAACCAAGATACCCAACAGGCCGGTCCGCAAAATGCATTTTGTACTCTTTCATCATAAATTTCGGGGTATAAATTCCCGTCATAACGAGACCCATTACAAAGATTAGGATAGCTCCTATTTGGCGTATAAGGTCTTGATTTGATTTGAAAAGGCCCCCAAGTAAGGTTGTTGAGAAACCCAAAGCAAAGAATATACTGGAGAACCCCAGCGTGAAAAAAAAGGTATGAATCAGTGCCTTGCGGTTTGCCAATCCGGTGCTTTTAATGTCATTTACCGAAACACCGGTGATATACGAGAGAAACGTAGGATAAAGGGGTAAACAACAAGGAGAAATAAAGGATAAGAAACCAGCTCCAAAGGCAACCCAAATACTGATATCCGTCAATTTAAACCAACTCCATGATTTATCAAATATCTCCTATCATACCGTAAATATTTGAAGGTATTGTGAAGAATGACGAATTATTCTTTTACTATAAGAGTGCCTGACATTCCAGACTCTTTGTGACCGGGTAAAGTGCAGAACCATTGATATGTGCCAATAGTATTTGGAGTGAATTTTACACTTGACTTCTGTCCGGGTTTAGCATGGATATGTACAACATTAGTGGCATACTGATTGTGACCGTGATGATTCGATTGTTGATTTATTTGTAAGTGAGAAATTGAAATATCCTGGATTTCTATATCATGTTCCTGGTTTCCTTTGTTAACCAGCGTAATTTCTGTCGGTTGATTTTTTGTCAACCTTATTACATTAGGAGAATAAGCAAACTCTTTTGCTTCAATAATAATGGGTTGGGGAGAAATCGGTTCACCTGATGCAAAACTGTGAGGTAAGATAAGAAAAAAAGTTACCAGAAGGAATAAAGGGTATAAGGGATGTGCAACTACATTTAATTTAGTGGGTATATTGCGTTTTGAAAGCTCCTGGACAATGAGATATACAACAAGTGAGACCGTACATAGTAATAACACAAAAAAAATGTAAAACAAATACTCTTTTTGAGGCGGCGAAATCATATCCCCCAGCATAGCTCCCATCATACCGCTCATTAAACCACTAAAAAATCCTTCTAACACACAAATCAATCCTATTGGAATTCCGGAAAGTAATCCAAAAAAGCCACCTATTATAATTCCCAAAAGAGTAGAAGTAAATAAATCACCTGAATAATAAAGAACGGGTGTATAACCCCCGATGAGCCCTGCTGCCATTCCTAAAGACATAGAAACGGTCATCCCCATCATATTTGAGAGGAACTTCCTATAGCTACATAATTGCCAGAGGCCGAAAAAATAACAAGATAAGCCCAATACACAGTAAAACCATACGGATTTCATCTGTATCACCCTTTTCAATATTCTTTGATCTTTTTGTAATTTTATATTGATGTATAAAATTTAAGCAGAGTAGGATTGTCCCGGATTAACCATGATCTATCTTACATAAACCGGACTAAAAAAATTCTCCATTCTTTCTTCAAATTTCTTTTAAGTATTTCATATACCCATTTCTTCACACTTTCTTCAAATAAATTGGAGATACTAAAAATAACGGATTAATGGGGTGATTTTACTTGACTTATACATAAGGGGGGTATAGTATATAAATGAAGAGGATGAGACAAAAAAATAAAGATAAATCATAGTTAAATCTTAAAGAATAGGTCAATCTTATAGAAAAAAGAGGTGGAAATCATGGAACCAACACCAAACGCAACAAAGCAAACATCCCTGCAAATTACCGGTATGACCTGTGCTGCTTGTGCGAACCGGATTGAAAAGGGATTAAATAAAATCGAAGGTGTGAAAGAAGCAAATGTTAACTTTGCAATGGAAAAAGCTTCAATAACGTATGACCCTGAGAAAGTCGATGTGCCTCAAATGGAACAGCGTATTCAAAAACTGGGGTATGGCGTTGCCAGGGATGAAGTGAATTTACAGCTTATAGGCATGACCTGTGCAGCCTGCGCGAACCGGATTGAAAAAGGGTTGAATAAATTGCCTGGCGTTGCCAAGGCGAGCGTGAATTTCGCTCTCGAAACCGCGCACGTGGAGTACATTCCGGGATCTGTTTCGGTTTCCGATATGGTAAAAAAGGTAGAGAAACTCGGTTACAAGGCTGTACCGAAGGAAGAGCAGGCCAATCAGGGAGAACATCGCCAACAAGAGATTGAGCGGCAAAAACGAAAATTGGTAGCCTCTGCGATTCTCTCTTTTCCTTTACTATGGGCAATGGTCGGCCATTTTTCCTTCACATCCTTTATTTGGGTACCCTCATGGTTTATGAATCCGTGGGTCCAGCTGGCGTTGGCGACCCCTGTTCAGTTTGTCATTGGAGGTCAGTTTTATGTGGGTGCATTTAAAGCGCTCCGCAATAAAAGCGCCAATATGGATGTGCTTGTCGCTCTCGGGACTTCCGCTGCTTATTTTTACAGTATTTACTCAACAATGAAGTGGGCGGCAAGTACCCAAGCCCACCATGTTCCCGAAATGTATTATGAAACAAGCGCAATTCTAATTACATTAATTATTATGGGTAAACTCTTTGAAGCTCTGGCTAAAGGGCGCACTTCGGAAGCGATTAAGACACTCATGGGGCTGCAGGCGAAAACCGCGTTAGTCATCCGAAACGGTGAGGAAGTGAGCATCCCGGTTGAGGAAGTAGTTGTGGGAGATGTAATTCTCGTGAAGCCTGGGGAGAAGGTGCCTGTAGATGGAGAAGTCATTGAAGGGATTTCTTCGGTGGATGAGTCGATGCTGACGGGCGAGAGTCTTCCGGTTGAGAAAAGAGCAGGAGACAACGTTATAGGGGCTACCATTAATAAAAACGGCGTGCTCAAAGTAAAAGCTACGAAAATCGGCAAAGAAACCGCTCTTGCCCAAATCATTAAAGTCGTGGAAGAAGCCCAAGGTTCAAAAGCGCCGATTCAACGAATTGCAGACGTGATTTCCGGTATTTTCGTCCCCATCGTTGTCGGAATTGCGCTCATTGCTTTTTTCGTATGGTATTTCTGGACGGCTCCCGGAGATTTTACCGGTGCCTTAGAAAAATCTATCGCGATTCTGGTGATTGCCTGTCCGTGTGCGCTAGGTCTGGCTACACCTACTTCTATCATGGCTGGGTCAGGCCGTTCGGCTGAATATGGAATTTTGTTTAAAGGCGGTGAACATCTGGAATCCACACATCGGATAGAAGCCATTGTCCTGGATAAAACCGGAACGGTCACCAAAGGGAAACCCGAGCTGACGGACGTAATGACATCCGGAGTTGACGAGCGGTCGTTTTTACGATGGGTAGGCGCTGCTGAAAAGAATTCGGAACACCCGTTGGCTGAAGCCGTTGTAACAGGTATTGCAGCTAAAGGAATTGAATGGCCTGCGGCGGATGAATTTGAAGCCATCCCGGGTTACGGGATACGGGCCGTTGTCGAAGGAAAAGAAATACTTGCTGGGACTCGAAAGATGATGATGAAATATGAGGTAGCGGTGGATGAAGCAATAGAGTCAATGGAACAACTTGAGCAGGCGGGGAAAACAGCGATGTTAATCGCCATTGACCGTAAATATGCAGGGATCGTTGCCGTTGCCGATACGATAAAAGAAACTTCGAAAGAAGCGGTAACCCGGTTAAAACAAATGGGCATTCAAGTCATCATGATTACTGGTGATAACGAGCGAACCGCCCGGGCGATTGCCAAACAAGTAGGCATTGATTATGTCTTGGCGGAAGTTCTGCCCGAGGGAAAAGCGGAAGAAGTGAAAAAACTACAAGCACAGGGGAAAAAAGTAGCGATGGTCGGTGACGGCATTAACGATGCGCCTGCTCTGGCTACCGCTGATATTGGAATGGCAATTGGAACAGGGACCGATGTTGCGATGGAAGCAGCAGATGTAACCCTTATGCGTGGCGATTTAAACAGCATCCCGGATGCGATTTATATGAGCCGTAAAACAATGGGAAATATTAAACAAAACCTGTTCTGGGCCCTCGCTTATAATTCTTTGGGGATCCCAATCGCCGCCGTAGGTTTACTGGCACCCTGGGTAGCCGGAGCCGCGATGGCTTTGAGTTCGGTTTCCGTTGTTCTCAATGCGCTGCGTCTTCAAAAGGTTAAAATACGATAAGAGTTTAGCCGAGTTTAACCGCATACGAGGACTTTTTGTAGACAAGGAGAAAGTCTAATCATTTCAAACAACGAGAAATGAAAGTAGTAGCCAGATCTCATTAGAGTCTGGCTATTAATATGGCTGTTTTTGGACTAGATACCAAGTCATACTGGCTGCATAAAATATACGAACCGTAAAAGTGAGGGGAGAGAGTAATCAAGTGTATCCTTATTATTATCATTACGAACCAGACAGTGGTTTACTCAGTGATACTGTTAAAGCCATTAATGGAGAATATAGTGCTATACATTGTTATAAACAGTTAGCCAAAATGGCTCATAATGATGAAGAAAAAAACCGAATTCTTGAAATTCGACAGGATGAGATTAGGCACTATCAAGTATTCTCAAAGATTTATATGTCTCTAACCGGATTCCATCCAAACCCGCAGATTACGGAGCAATGTCCAAATGATTATAAAAGTGGATTGCAGTTTGCCTTAAAAGATGAACAACAAACCGTAGATTTTTATTTAACTATTGCGGATAAAACACAAGATACTAATATTAAAGACCGTTTCCGTCGGGCGGCGGCTGACGAACAAAACCATGCTGTATGGTTTTTGTACTATTATACCAAGCTTTGTTGTGACAAATCGTAAAACCTTCCACGGATTTAGGAAGGTTTTATTTCCTAATTCTGCTTATTTTAGATTCCACCAGGGGCCATACTGAATGATCCAACACTGCAATCACAACAATTAATATAAACAGTACAAGTATCACCCCTACTTCATTAGCCCAGAAGCCTCCGGTAAACCCAGCCATTACAAATCACTCTTTTTGTATTGATACAGTAAACTACGCACCAATTAATCAATATGTTTGTACGTCCACCTAGTTTACTTTGATTTCATCATATGCCTAGAGTGTATTCCGGGTTTGTTTCGTTTTCGAACATGTGAAAAAGGTTGGGAAATACTTATTTATTTTTCGAAGGTTCGATTTGAGTCATATTATTACGGATGGTCTCAATTGACATAGGCCCGCCTTCGATTTTTTTGTATACCGTACCATCCGGTTTGATAAAAAACGTGGTAGGCAGCGGGCCGATTTGATATTTCATTGTAATGTCCTGCGAAGGGTCAAGCACAATGGGAAAACTCAAATGATATTGATTGGCAAATCCCTGAACGGACAGCTTTGATTCACCGTCGTTGATAGCGACAACCTCCACACCTTTGTGTTCAAATTCCTTGCTGGCTTGATTTAAGGCAGGCATTTCTTCCCGGCATGGAGGACACCATGTACCCCAGAAATTAAGTACAACTCCTTTTCCACGTAGCTTGCGAAGTTCAGTTGTTCCTCCCGTCAGGTTCTGTCCAATAAAGTTCGGTGCGGGTTTTCCAGTTTTAACAGCTTCTTTACTTGTCCCAAATTCACTATAAAGAGCCCACACTACTGCGAAAAAAATCACGAGAAGTATAAGAGTACGATAAAATTTTCGCGATATCATCCTTACCTCCGCCATGTGAATTTATAATGATCTATGGTTGGTGAAGATATTTCATTTGATTTGTTTCCACGTTTGTCCTTTATCGGGAGAAAGATAAAATTGTGCATGATTAGTAATAGCGATAACGGTAGTTAAATCTTTTGGAGAAATGCCGAGCATTACAACCTGATTCGGAATTTTTCCATTGTTTATGTTAGTGAAGTCTTTAAAATTGTCTGTTCGCCAAAGGCCGGTAGAAGTCGCCAGATAAGCGGTGCCGTTTTTATCGTGAACAAGTCCCAAGACTTGAGAGCCGTCTTTACTATTTACTTTACTCCACTGCCAACTATCTACTTTTGAAGCAAATAAGCCCTTTTCTTCAACAATATAAAGGGTATTAGATAGAGGATTAAGTGACATATTCTGAACATTTGCAGGGTAGTTCGTCTTCTTATTCCAATTTTTTCCTCCGTCATTACTTAAATAGAAACCGTCCATCGCAACGTATGCAATTAAATTTTTCGCATCTTTATCTATGGCAAGTAAATCGTGTACATCTGGCTCGGAAGGTAATCCGGTTGTTAAGTCGGACCATGTAGCTCCTTTATCGTTAGATACTTTTAAAAATCCGTGTCCACCGGCGATTAGCTTTTCGGGCTGGTTTATGCTCTGTACAATTCCCATTACATCCATTCCTTCCAACCCTGTTGCGGCTTTATACCAATCAACCGAGTTTTTCGATGTATAGAGACCGGTATGGGCGCCGACAATGATACCATTGGTTGTTAAACTTTGTGAAACGGTATGCCAGTGGCTCATTGTTTGTGGATCAATTTTATTTCCGTTATCCGTTGGTTTTTCTTGTGTGGTAGGGCTTGGTTGGTTTGGAGTTGGAGGGGTAGCGGTGGCGGTATTTCCCTGACTCCCGCAGGCTGGCAGAAGTAAGACGGTTACTAATCCAATCGTTTGCAAAAAAGCCTTTTTCTTTTTCGATGTGTTCATAATGATCTCCTTTTATGTAACTATAATTTTGATTTTTTTCATAGGTTAACCGACAGCATGGAAAAGGCATGTCCATTGTAGGGCTAACATGAATTAACATAAATATAGGCTGTTAACTCTTGTTAACAGCCGAAATGAAAGGTATTTCTTATTGCTGTTTTGTTTGTTTTGTCATTTTAATTTTTCCAGTAGACGGTTGTATTCTTGTTCGGTCATTTCTCCATTCGCGTATCGTTCGCGGACAATTTTTACAGCTGTATCTTCACTGCTTTTTGAGTGATTTCCACGTATCCAGCGGATGCTCAAGTAAATGACGCCAAGGAGGAGTCCCCATTGCAAGAGCATCCAAGCAAACATCCCTAACCCACCCATTCCAAAATTTTGCAAGCAATTTAACATGATTCATCCCCTCCTAAATAAAGTATAAAAGACAAAAGTGAAGAAAATATGGTGGAAAGGCAGCTTCACATTTCCTTCACTTTTTTTCGATATAACAATATAGAATGGATAATGGATACTGTATTATATTGGATTTCTATATAAAGGAGGCCTTCTCATCATGTTTATGGGGTTTGGAGGAGTCGGAATGTTCATTTGGATGCTATGCCAGTGGTTTTTTTTGCTGCTTGGTGTGTATCTGATTATAAGGTGGATTAAGGGCCCTTCCCATAAAAATAATACCTACGATAATCAAGCGATTGCCATCGTCCGGGAACGATTGGCAAGGGGGGAAATTAGTGTGGAAGAGTACGAACGTATAATTAAAATATTAACAGAGGGGGGAAATGATGATGGAAGATAAAAGAATGGTACTCATTGTTGACGACGAAAAACCAATGAGGCAGCTCCTCTCTATCTGCTTACGCCAAGCCGGATATAGCGCGGATCAGGTATCTTCGGGGGAAGAGGCCATTGCTGCACTGCAAAGTAAACCGTATGAGTTAATATTGCTAGACGTTATGATGCCCACGTTGGACGGATGGGAGACATGCGAGAAAATCCGACAATTTTCTAATGTGCCTATCATTATGTTAACAGCGCGCGAGCAAACAAGTGATAAAGTAAAAGGGCTTGCATTGGGTGCCGATGATTATGTGACGAAGCCTTTTGATCAAGAGGAACTGCTGGCAAGAGTACACGCCGTTCTGCGGAGAAGTGAGAGTAAAAACCAGGAAACAATGAATCCAGATCACCTGTTGAACCATCAGGGGATAACAGTGGATAGCCATCGACACGAAGCATTTTTTGAAAACCAGTTATTAATTTTGACACCAAAGGAATATGGAATTCTTCATATATTGATGAAGTCTCCCGGCCGAGTGTTTAGTCGTGAAGATTTATTGGCTTTGATATGGGAAGGACAAGATATTGAAGACGAGCGAACGGTCGACACTCATGTGAAAAATCTGAGGGAAAAATTACGGGCGAAAGGCGCTCCCGCCCACGACATCATTAAAACGGTATGGGGAGTAGGGTATAAATTACAGTGAAAATAACCGCCATTTTACAACGATTCCGTGAGCGTGTTGCAGTAAAGCTTGGACTTTTGCTGCTTTCCGTTTTTTTGTTAATTATTTTTTCTGTCGGTAATATTCTGTATTCTCTATTTCTAAATTTTTACCTTTCTCACGTTACGGAAGAATTGGTACAGCGGGGACACAGCCATGCGTCGGTATTGAGCGACCATTTCTTCCCGGTAACCATCGAACACGTGATTCGAATGGAAAAAGGTTCAAGGTTTATGGTTGTTATTCTAAATAAAGAAGGAAATGTGATAGCCAGTTCTGCATCTATCTCTCCCTTACAACGTGACTATTTAAAGGAGGCAAGCGGTAAAAAGGAAGGCCAGGAAAACACGATAGAGAAGGATTGGGATACCACCCCCTTTCTTGTCTCGCATTCTCCTATTATGCAGAACGGTAAAACGACGGGGGAAGTGGTCATGTTTTCACCTACCGAACCCATCCGCCAAGCTGTTCGGTTGCTGCAGTGGATGTTAATGATAACCGGGATTGTAACAGTATTGGTGGTGAGTGGTCTTTTGTTTATCATTTCCCGCATGGTCGTACGGCCCCTAATTGAAATGAAACAAGCCACAAGCGAAATTGCACAAGGGCGGTATTCAACCAGGGTGCCCGTTTTGGGAAATGACGAGGTGGCGCAACTGGCTCATTCCATTAATCATATGTCTAATGAAATTCAATTCTACCAAAACCAGCGAAATGAATTCTTAGCCGATATCGGGCATGAACTGCGGACTCCGATTACTTATTTAAAAGGCTATTCCGAAGTTCTGCTGCGGAACGATTATACACCGGATGAGTTGACGCAATCTCTCACGATTATTTATGAACAAAGCAACCGGCTGCAGCGGCTTGTTCAGGATTTATTCGACCTTGCCCGAATGGAACAGGGCAATTTTTCATTTTGTTTTGTACCATTGTCACTGGAAGATGTGGTTACTGATGTGTTGTCATTAGTTGAATCATCTATGGATGAAAAAAAAATAAGTCTGGAGTACGAACCACCAGCAATGCCTATGAGTATTGAAGGCGACAAGCAGCGACTAGAGCAGGTTTTATTGAATATTTTGGAGAACGCAAGAAGATATACGCCATCTGGTGGGAAGGTCTATGTTAGATTGAATGGTACGAAAACGAGTGCGGAAATACAAATTGAAGATACAGGGCCAGGCATTTCTTCAGAAGAACTGCCCTTTATTATGGAACGGCTGTACAGAGTGGAAAAATCGAGGTCGCAGGAAACAGGTGGTGCCGGATTAGGTCTTGCAATTAGTAAAAAAATTGTAGAAGCTCATCATGGTAGCTTGCATGTAGAAAGTGAAGTAGGTGTGGGGACAAAATTTACCATTCAGTTACCGTTAAAAAAATAAAAAAGCAATATTTCTCAAACCAATAACTCCTAACAAGCATAATCAACACCGTGTTTGTTAGGAGTTATTCTTTTTTTATCCATATTTTCATCAAGGCTTCACTACAATTTAGAGCCACTATAGCAGTAAGGCTGTTATTTTTTGAAAGGTAGATGAATTATGAAAAAAAGTGTTTTGTTTGGTGTATAGCCTTAGCCAGCATGTTAGCCTTTTCTTCAAGTGCTTTGGCGGAGGGGGTGAATCAGCACAATAATGATTCTGGAAAAGTAAGCCTCGCTTCAAAACAGCAAGACAATGAAATGAATAATACTTTTGGTTGTAATAGTTTAAAAAGGAGTCAGCTCATATCATATAGAGCGATCTCCTTTTTATTTGTTCATTTATGATGCTGGTTTTATTTATGTACGTTACCAAACTAAGCAGTATTTTCCCTTTGAACGGGTGTAACAGTAATCGCTTCCATAATGGTCAATTTGAATTTGATAACGAACGATTATGTTCGGCCTTTTGGCTGCTATGAGTTTCGGTATGTTTTGGAGGAAAAAGTGCAATTTTTAAAATCCGAATATTAAGATATATGAACTTGATTATTTGTAGTATTTTGCATTTACGCCAAAAAAGTGTTCCTCTTGTCGGTTTCATTTCTTTCAACAGCTTCATGGGTTTAACCTCCTATTCGGGAATCATACTCCAACCTGGATTTCCCTGCATTTTGTAGATGAAGGCAGTATGAAGCAAGCGTTTGATCCAGGCACCAGAAAGACCGATATCCAGGTAATTTGCTTTTAGATCTCTTCCGTAGTCGGGGTAGCGCTCGTAATCCGGTGCAACCGGATACAATATGATTGAGGCTGCTGATCCATTCCATACAGATTTTCCGATAGATGCGATACAAGCACCTGGCATTTCCGTCATTGCTTCCTTATGGGAAGGTTCGTTGCCGCGGATCATATCAATGATGTTGTGTGCAACCACACGTCCGATAATTCCGGAAGCCATGCCGGTTCGCGGAGCCGTAGCTGTAATGTTCGTACCGTTTTTGTTGATAAATGGTTTGGAAATTGAACCTGGTGTTGCAAAAGCAATCCCTGCGGCAAAGATGTTTTTGTAAAAGGGTGATTGATAAGTGGCTGGCCAGTCGCTTGCTCTTACATCTTCCCATTTCTTTCCGTACCCGCCGTCAACCAGCATAAATCCGCCTGGATTTGTCATTTTGCCTGTAATGTCATTATTGTCTTTATCTATATAGTTTATCTTTGTACCTTGAAATTGCGGGATTAACATAGAAAAATCATATTGGATCTCGCCTTGTTCCCCTTCGTAGTTTTCCCAGTAGACACATTTTTTGTCTACCTTTTGGACGGCACTTTGCACTTGATAATAAATTTCCTGCTCAGAAAACAGAGATTTAAGAAAGGATTCAGAACTCATGACATATCCGTATTTTTTTGCGAATACGCCACCTACACCCAAGTCTCCTAATTTTGGTTCATTTGAAATCCACATAATTTTAGCCCGGTGACGTAGTTTACGTCTCACCAGATCGGCATGAATGTTGCTAATGTACTCTAAGGCCGCACCCTGACACGTAGACGTTCCATGGCCCGTTCCTACTAAAATAGTAACCGTATCTCCCTTTTCCATGCGATGAACTGTTTCTAAATATGCGTCCCGTGCCAGCTTGGCATGGTGAATGTTACATATGGACTGCGTGGTTTCATGATCAGGTCCCAGACCTTCCGTACCGGCAAAGTTTAAATGGGGGCCTGTCGCGTTAATCAAATAATCATATTCAATTTTCTCTTTTTTCCCATCTTTATTTTCTATAAGAACATATTGTTCATCTGGATGGATTTCTCTCGCCCATGCTTGAACAAAGTGAATTCCTTTTCTTTTATATATGGGTTCCAAATAAAACATCGTCTGATCCGGATCCATGCGGCCGATGCCTACCCATACTAATGAGGGAATATAGGTGAATCTGGGCCATGGGTTTACAACAATTACATCGTGTTCCCGCCCCAGCTCTTTACGTAAGTAAAGAGCTGCGGTTTGACCGGAAAAACCCGCACCTAAAATTACAACCTTCGCCAATGCATTTTCCTCCTTTTCTTTCCAAAAGCGATTAACTATTTGACTTGTAAAGAGAACAAAATGAACTCTATTTTCGATAAATCTGACACGAAATTGATTTATGATTCACCCCCATACGGACTAAGATTTTTTCCAATAAACAGAATCCGGTAAATGATGAAATAATCAAATTAAAACCAACAAAAGCCGTAAATAGCAGCCAGTATAAAGATACAAATACTGCTAATGTTAAACTAGCCAGAATAAAAATACCCGCTAGCAAATGGATGAGGTTCCCTTTTCCATTAACTACAAACATATCTGCTCCCCCTTTTTGTCTTTAGTAATCAAATAGCAAATCAGAATATTTCTAATTAACAATATATACCCATATGGGTATATAGGTCAATAGATTTCTATTCAACCGAAAAATAACTTTCAATCTTTGGGTAAACCGACGTAAGCGGGTTTCAGAATTCATACCCTGGCAATTATTGCAGATGTACACGGAAATTCGTGGGCATAGATGCTGTTTTTGAAGATATGGAGAGAAGGGAAATTACGAACATTGATAGGAGAGAGTCTATTATTTTATGCGCCCATACCCATATCCCGAGGACGGTTTATCTGCCAACCGGTCAAATCATAATAAATCCCGGAAGCGTAGGTTTACCCGCATACACTGACGATTATCCGTATCCTCATGGAATGGAATCGGGTTCTCTTTATGCTAATTATGCAGTGTTATCGAAAAAATCAGAGCAATGGATGATCGAACATATTTCAGTTCCATACGATTGGCGTACTGCTGCCAAAAGAGCCTTTGATAACGGCCGTGAAGATTGGGCAAAATGGATTGAGTCCGGCAGAGTCTAGTACGACATCAACGCTTTATTGTGTTGTATGTAAAGGCAGGGGCTGTCTCAAAAGTCATGTTCTAAAATTTTCAACCCCACTTTTAACCTTAAAATTGCCCCCAAAATTAAAGGACTCCTATCACTTTTACAGTGAATAAGAGTCCTTTTTTGGGGATTTGATAATATCGGACGTCCCTTTTGGAACAGCCTCTTGTTATTTATTTAAACACCTTCACGCGTTCTTCTAACGGTTGAAAAGCCTTTTCGCTTGCAGGAGCAGTCGGCTTGCCAAATGGCATTTGAGCAATTAGCTTCCACTCACTTGGAATATTCCACTCTTTTTTTACCTCATCATCAATCAGCGGATTATAGTGCTGCAAGGACGCACCGAATCCTTCTATTTCCAGTGATGTCCAAACGACATATTGAAGCATACCGGAAGACTGCTGCGACCAGATTGGAAAGTTATCTTTGTAGAGCGCAAACTGCTCTTGGAATGATTTGACGACATTTTCATCCTCAAAGAATAAAACAGTTCCATATCCACTTCGGAAGGCATCCATTTTTTGCTCAGTTGGAGCAAATTCATTTGTAGGAACGATTCTCCGTAATGTTTCTTTAGTAATATCCCATAATTTATCGTGCTGTTCTCCCAGTAAAACAACAACCCGTGCACTTTGAGAATTGAATGAGGATGGCGTATGCTTTACAGCATGATTAACTACTTCCTGGATTCTTTCATCTGAAATGACGGCTTCTTTACTGATTCCGTAAAACGTGCGTCTGTTTTCTATAGCCGTATAAAAATCTTTTGCCATGATAATCTTCCTTCCCATTATTCGTTTTAAGTATTTTCACTACATTAATCCTTAATTAAAAAATCTCGAATTCAAGGTAATTATATGGCTGATGGTTGGTTTTGTCAACCCGCCTTGAGTCTGCATACAAATACATTCCATTTGCTACAATAAAATGGGAACGACAAAGTACCGTACTTTTGTTGACAGGATGGATTCTTACGTCCTATAATTATCTCCAATTCGAGATATATTAATTAAAGGATTTGATGCAGGATGAGTGAAGAAAACGACATGAATGAGACTGATCTCTCTTTAAAATTATTTATTGTACTATCACGGGCAAATCGTGCTGTAGTTGATCGTGTAACAGAAGACATTAGAAGCCATGGATTAAATCCGACTGAATTTGCTGTGCTTGAATTGCTGTATCACAAAGGGGACCAGCCGATTCAGCATATTGGCAAGAAAGTGCTGCTGGCAAGCGGCAGCATTACGTATGTTGTAGACAAATTAGAAGCAAAACAACTTTTGCAACGAAAGCCCTGTCCAACAGACAGACGGGTCACATATGCTGTAATTACAGAAAAGGGAAAAGAACTCATGGCACGAATTTTTCCCAAGCACGAAAAAGCAATCCAGGAGATATTTCAAGGACTGGATTCAGAAGAAAAGCAAACCTTGATTACTTTACTAAAGAAACTGGGTTTTTATGCAAAAGACATGAAGGAATAAATTTAAATAAATGAATGGAGAGTTAAAATGATAACCATTTACCCTGCCGCATCACGATTTACATCTGACCATGGATGGTTAAAGACTTCACATAGTTTTTCGTTTGCTGATTATTATGATCCGAATAACATGAGTTTTGGTCCGCTTCGCGTATTAAATGACGATTTTGTTGCCCCGGCTAATGGATTTGGCGCGCATCCGCACCGGGAGATGGAGATCGTATCGATTGTGTTAAAAGGCTATTTAAAACATACCGACAGTTCAGGAGGCACGGCGACAACCATATTTGGCGGTGTTCAAAGAATGTCAGCCGGTACAGGGGTCGTTCATTCTGAGGTGAATCCTTCAAATGAAGAAGAAGTGAACTTCTTACAGCTTTGGTTCCTGCCAGAACAGCAAGGGTTGACCCCATCCTATGAGCAAACAAACTTCAAGGTTGAAAAAATGCACAATGCACTCCTGCCGATTGTATCCAAACAATTTTCTGGTCCGGATATTGCTCATATCCATCAGGATTTAACCATCTATTTATCCGATTTGGAGAAGGGTAAAGAGATTGTATTCAATCAGGAGGAAGGCCGACGTATCTTCTTGTTTGTCATTGAAGGCGGGCTTACTGTTAACGGGGATTCCGTACTAAACAAACGTGATTCAGCCCGAATTACGGACACACCTGAACTAAAACTGACAGCTAGTGCAAATGCCCGCTTCATGTTGATCGATTTACCGTAACAAAGAGATGGAGGAGCCTTTGATAACGGTCGTGAAGATTGGGCAAAATGGATCGAGTCCGGCAGATCTAATAGGCACTCTGTTAAACTATAAAATCGCTAAATAATATACGCGAAAGCCCAAAGCCGTTCCTTCTCGTGGAACGGCTACTGCTAGATAATATGGCTTTTCCCAAACCTCTTTTTCTAAAATCGCTCTTCTTACTGGGAAGATCGGAAAACTCATTTTCATTATAACAACTATAAATGAGCAAATTCGCTTTGCCGCTTTATCGAGAGATGAAATTGTGTCGGCTTATGAACGGACGAAACTGGATAAGATGTCGACCCTAGAGGAACAAATAAACGGGCTCAACAATTTTGGCTTTTCAGATGTCGATTGCGTCTATAAATATTTTAACTTCGTGGTGTTATTTGGGAGAAAGCTAATTAAATAGGAAAAAAAAGCAAGTTATTTTAACACAGAAGAGTTAAACAACTAGAGCATCCCTCGTAATGAGGAGGGCTCTAGTTGTTTCATTTTAATGTAATGTCGGGGCACCTTCCTGCACCAACTGTAAAAGGCGTCCGTACACCTCTTCCACATCCTCACGGGTAATATGGCGGTGCGTCACAAAACGAATAATGCCTTCGCCAAAATTAGAAGCTTGAATGTGATAATCGGCCAGCTTTTGCTGGAACTGTTCATTTGTCATTCCGCTGTCTGTGATATCGCACAGGATGATATTCGTTTCTACGCCCTCAACGTCTACGTGAAGGCCGGGAATTTCATTTAAATACTCTGCGAGCATCTTCGCATGCTCATGGTCTTCGGCTAACCTCTCAACCATATGGTCAAGCGCGTATAAACCCGGTGCGGCAATCACGCCGGCCTGTCTCATACCTCCGCCCAAACGTTTCCGCCATCTTCTTGCTTCCGCGATAAACTCCTTCGAACCGGTGAGAACCGATCCAATTGGCGCGCTTAATCCTTTTGACAGGCATATTTGAGCAGAGTCAACACACTGCCCGAATTCCTTGGCGGAAGTTCCTGAAGCGACCACTGCGTTAAATAAGCGGGCTCCATCCATATGAACACGAATCCCGTTCTCACGGGAGAAAGCATACAGCTCACGCAAGCTTTCCACCGGGATCACGCGGCCGCCTGCCTTGTTGTGGGTGTTCTCCACACAGATCAGACGGGTGCGAGGTTGGTGAATATCACTCGCATCCCGGACAGCCCTCCTTACCGATAGCGTGGAAAGGCGTCCGTTTTTTCCTTCTACAGGCCGAAGCTGAATCCCACCCAGCGCGGCCGGTGCCCCGCCTTCATAAAGAAAAATATGGGCATCCGCTTCTACAATAGTCTCATCACCTGGACGGCAGTGAGACAAAATAGCCAGTTGATTTCCCTGGGTTCCACTTGTCGCAAACAGTGCATCTTCATGCCCGAGAAGTTCTGCGGCACGCTCTTCCAGACGGCGGACGGTCGGATCTTCTCCGTACACATCGTCCCCTACTTCCGCCTCATACATGACTTTTCTCATTTCCTCAGTCGGTTTTGTTAGTGTGTCACTACGAAAATCCAGTATTTTCATCAACTTTTCCCCCTTTTTCTCAGCGGTAGTTCTTCGCTCGTCCGCAGTTTCGCAGGCTGATAATTCGGATGTTCCTCGATAACCCGCCGCATATTCTCAAGCCATACACGAATGGCCGAAATGCGTTCCAAATCCTTATTTGTAAAAATGGTGCGTTGAAAATACGGCTGCAGATCATACATATGCTCTTCCATCGTACGGTCAAATTTGTTCCACAGCATCATCTGCCGCACCTCTTCGTTATGTTTCATCACATCCTGGATCCAGTAATACATCGACTGGCTGTCCCGAATCATTTCGTACGCATTGCGCTGGTCGCTCGCATATATCTCCTCAACCGCCCACTTGCGTTCCATTTTCACATAAGCAAAATAGGAGAGAAAGTGCGCCAGCGTAATGAGTAAAACAGCCAGTGTAAAGAGCAGCCCCGCGTAATAAAATATTTTTTGGATCCACATGGAACTTAAAAGCCCCAGCCCCAGGTGATAACATAGCGAAAGAACCCAGCAGGTAATCAACACCGGATTGGCCCGTAGATGCTTTCCCTCGAATTTATGCACAGGCTTGGTTGAAATGACGGTAAATGCCTGAAGGTATAAATCCAAAAAAATGATGCTTAAAAAAAACAACCCTACTTCGAGTCCCACTCGTATCGCATATTCGGACGGAACCCTAACATAATTGACGAGAAAATAAAAAACAGCGATATAAAAAACAGCCAGCACAATGCGAAAAAAAATGCGTCCGCCTTTTCGCTTGCGGTTGCGCCGCTGGTATTTTTCCACGCGAGAAAGAGTATTCACTTCATCACCTTCTCCATCTTCTTCCCCTTTTGTTTATTCGACTTTCTTCGCCCTTTTTCCTGTAAGAGGTGCTTGTTTTTTATTTTTTTGGTAAGATGATTTTCAGGATTTCTTATTTGCGAAAAAGGAATGAACGAGATGCAATTACCTGATCCATTTATCAATCGAATGAAAGAAATGCTGGAACCGGAGGATTTTACGGCTTTCCTGGCCAGCTATGAAAATAAATCCGTACAAGGTTTACGGTTCAATCCACAAAAAGTTGCGGGAAAAAATTTTGCAGAATCGGTTCCTTTTCACCTGATACCTGTCCCATGGTGCAAAACCGGGTATTACTACCAGCCGGAAGATCGGCCTGGCAAGCACCCATACCATGCGGCGGGTCTTTACTATATTCAGGAACCAAGCGCAATGGCGGTGGTAGAGGTACTTGGGCCGGAACCCGGTGACCGTATCCTCGATTTATGTGCCGCACCCGGTGGAAAATCCACACAAATCTCCGGATACCTCGGAGATTCGGGGCTGCTTGTCTCTAATGAAATTCACCCTGCCCGGGCAAAAATCCTGTCGGAAAACCTTGAAAGGTGGGGTGCGCGGAATATCCTTATTACAAATGAAGCGCCGGAGAAGCTTTCACCCCGCTTCCCGCAGCACTTTGACAAAATCGTCGTGGATGCCCCCTGCTCGGGGGAAGGAATGTTCCGCAAGCTGCCGGAAGCGATCGATGACTGGTCGGAAGAGAAAGTTGCGCACTGCGCAGTGATGCAAAAAGACATTCTGGAAGACGCAGCCGCCATGCTGAAACAGGGCGGTGTTCTCGTTTATTCTACCTGTACGTTTGCCCCGTCGGAAAACGAACAGCAAATCGCTGCCTTTCTCAGCCGGCATCCGGAATTCCAGCTCGAGTCGATTCCGCTTGCCCCCCTCTTTACCCCGGGTGTGCCCGCGTGGGGAGGGAATGAAGAATCAGCGTTACATTTAAATGAAACCGCACGTTTATGGCCGCACCGCCTAACAGGTGAAGGCCACTTTATCGCGCGTCTCCGCAAAACCGGTGAGACTGGGAACGAAGCCGTCCAGGTGACTGCTCCTGCAAAAGAGAAGCCGCTTCCGCCGGAGGTACGGAAACAGTTCGAATCATTTTGTAAGGACACTTTACATTTTATCCCGAAAGGCAATTTTACGCTATTCGGCGATCGATTGTATATTCTTCCATCTTCTTTACCACCAATCCATCAGCTAAAAATTGCACGCGCGGGCTGGCACCTTGGAACAGTGAAAAAGGGCCGCTTTGAGCCGTCGCACGCACTTGCCGTGTCCCTTAAACCAGGAGAATGGAGACGAAGCGTCGATTTTTCGGCAGAGAGCGAAGAAATATTCCGGTATTTGCGCGGAGAGAGCCTTATGGTGTCGAGTACAGAACGCGGCTGGACCCTTGTCACGGTCGATGGCTATCCCCTCGGTTGGGCAAAGCTCGTGGATGGGCAGTTGAAGAATCACTATCCGAAAGGGCTGCGATGGGTATAGTGTGTTGAAACATGCGAGAAAACCCCTTATAAATCAAGGGGATTTTTTGTTTGCATCATTTTTAACCTCTGTGTAAGCACGCAAGCAGCCAACAGAGCAAGCGAAGGAGAATGAACGTAAACTAATTCAATTTTTCAACTCCATCGAAAAGCGAGGTTTCAAGTAAAAAACATGAATCACGAACATACGCTATTGGCTAGGCTTTCGGAAGAACACTTACCGGACCTAGCCAATTTTAATTGTTATCTATAAATGAGCAAATTCGCTCCCAGTAAATTTCCAACATAGAAAAGATAGAGACAAGCACCTCTCCTTGTGGTAAAGCCTTATATAATAAGGATCTGCATAGCTTATCGCTCTGCGAAAGTTGAGCTATTAAACTGATAAAAATTTTTTCGCTTTTTATGTTGCTCCTCCTCTTCAAGACCCGGTGATAGCAGTTAAAAGAAAACATTCGATGTGTCTCGCCCGAATTTTAGGACACGTCGTCCTTTTTGCCCTAACACGGTCGATTCACGATTCCATCTGAACCTGTTCAATTTTTCCACTTCTGCCGGTGCGCAAAGTAATCGTAACAGAATACAGTTTATTCGGCACGGACGTAAAAACGGTGCCTGTTAAACGATACATCGTTTTGCCGTCATCCAGCTGGCTTTTTTCTTCTATTTTCACAGCGGAAAGCGAAGGGAGAGAGAGATCCCGGCTTCCAAACGTTTTTTTCGATGTTCTGCTGTCTTTATTCAAAAGGCTGTTGAGCATCGATTGTCTGTCGGCTGCTTTGCCTGTCAAGGTGCTTAAATCCTGGGAAAGAGCGTTTACGGCAAAGCCGGCCACTTTTCGGTCAGCTAAGGATAATTTGGAGTTGGAAGCTATTTCAGACCACGTGCGAATCGATTTGTTTTTCAACTGCGTCTGTTGTTTTACCCACGCGGCCATTTCTGCCTGATTGGCCTGTGACATGGTCAAACCTGACGCGGGAAGCTGAGAAGATGAACAACCTGCCATTCCTGCCAGTAGGCTAATTCCCAGAATAATGGCTACAAGGGGCCGCTGCCATACCATACCGATTTTCCTTTCTAAAGAAAACTTAGGCTAAGCCAGGCCAAAGGCGCAGGCGATAGCCTTATTGGCTCTAAAGCGTATTGGAAAGTTATACTTTACTATACGCCAGGAAAAGTGTCGCTATAAAATTGGACACTTTTCTGAAAGGTTAGTTGCGGAATCCATTTTTACTTCACGTACGTCTGCCAATAATTTCTCTTCATTGTCACCTCCCCGAACATTTCACAAAACAATATTGTTGTGTTTTATACGTTGTTCACATGACTGAAAAAGTTTTGCCATAAATTATTCAAATTCTCCTATAAAAAATAGATAAATAGGGGAAACACCTCATAGGTCGGTCTTTTTAAGAGTACTATACTATCGGTGAAAGGATGATTTTGGATAAAAATTTGTGCGGAAAGAAGGTTTTAAGGCATGTCGACCGTAGTGTTTCTTAGCCGGATTCAGTTCGCGGTTACTGTATTTTATCACTTTTTGTTTGTGCCGCTTACGATTGGTCTTGTTATTCTCGTTGCGTTTATGGAAACGCAATACGCAAGAACAAATAAAATGGTTTATCGTCAAATGAGTGATTATTGGGGCAAACTTTTTTCTATTAATTTTGTAATGGGAGTTGTGACCGGGATTACGATGGAGTTTCAATTCGGTACCAATTGGTCAGAGTATGCAAAATATATGGGTGATATCTTTGGGTCTCCGCTGGCGATCGAAGCACTTGTTGCTTTCTTTCTTGAGTCTACCTTTATGGGTTTGTGGTTATTTGGCCGGGATAAAATTTCTGCAAAAATGCGGGCGTTTGCGATTTGGATGGTGGCGTTGGGTACCAATATTTCTGCGCTCTGGATTCTGACCGCTAACGGATTTATGCAGCATCCAACCGGCTATATCATCCGAAACGGTCGCGCGGAACTTAAAAGCTTTGGTGAGCTTATTTCCAACAGCTATGTATGGCATATGTTTTTTCATACGATATTTGCCAGCTATATTTGCGGGGCTTTCTTCGTTATGGGGATTAGTGCTTACCATTTACTCCGTAAGAGAAATGTGGAATTCTTTGAGAAGTCGTTCCGCATCGGGCTTGGAATGGCGTTAGTGGCCGCTACACTGACCCCTTTCATTGGGCATGAACACGGAACATATACAGCAAGCGTTCAGCCGGCTAAAGCGGCAGCTATGGAAGCGGTATGGGAAACAAAAGCAGGCACGCCGTTTAACATCATTCAGATTCCGGATGTGAAACATGAGCGCAATATCGAAGCGCTGTCTATCCCACATTTGGGAAGTTACTTTTATACAAACAACTGGAACGGTACGGTAAAGGGACTCAAAGATATCCCCGCCAATGAACGCCCGAATGTAAATCTGGTGTTTTACAGTTTCCGTGCGATGGTTGCGCTTGGCGTGTTATTTTTGTTCCTGGCCTGGTACGGTTTTTATAAAATGCGTAAAAACAAGCTGCTGAATTCGACCAGGTATTTGAAGGTTGTTCAATACAGCATCATTCTGCCATATCTGGCGATTAACCTAGGGTGGATGGTGGCGGAGGCAGGACGCCAACCGTGGATCGTTTACGGATTGATGAAGACGGAGCAAGCCGTTTCACCTATTTCCGTTTCGCAAATTATTTTTTCACTTGCAGGTCTTGTCCTGTTTTACACCATTCTTATCATTGCCGATGTATGGCTATTGAGGAAAAATGCGCTGCAGGGTCCAACTATCCATACACCTGCTGAAATCAAAGATAATAAATATGCGGTATAGCGAAGGGGCTGATTAGCATGTCACACGATACATTAGCAGTCATCTGGTTCGGGCTGTGGGGGGTTATTTGGACGGTATATTTCGTGCTGGATGCATATGGACTTGGAACCGGAATGCTATTTCCGTTTCTGGCTAAAGAGGAGAAAGAAGAAAAGCAGCTGCAGGAGGCGATTGGCCCGTTCTGGGGCGGGAATGAAGTATGGCTTATTACAGCAGGAGGGGCGACATTTGCCGCTTTTCCGCTTACCTATGCCAATATGTTCAGTTACTTGTATACACCGCTCATGCTTATTTTGTTTGGTTTATTCCTGCGGGCTACCGGGCTTGAATTTATGCATAAACATGAAGGGGTAAAGTGGCGTTCGTTCTGGCGACGTATGTTTTTTGCGGGCAGTTTAGCGGTTGCTCTTCTATTCGGGGTTGCCTTTGCCAATCTTTTTTACGGGCTAAAATTTGATTCACAGGGCTACCATGGCACCCTGGTCAGTTTGCTTCATCCGTACGGAATTCTCGGCGGGTTAACATTTATTTCACTGTTTATGCTCTCTGCTTCCCTCTGGATCAGTGTCAAAACAGAAGGGGAGATCCAGCGAAGGGCCTTTACACTGGCAGGAAGACTCTGGCTGGTCTCCATCTTAATTGCCGCTCTTTTCTTTATCGGTACGAACAATTTAACACCGTTGTTCATGAATTTTGTAAATGAGCCTGTTCTCTGGGCGGTTCCCGCTCTTTGTATTCTCACCCTGCTGACAAGCAAACTATTTATGCGGAAAAGTCGTCCGGGCTTAGCGTTTGGCTCTGTCTCCCTTTCCATCGCCTTGCTGATGGCGACCGGTTTCATCGGTCTCTTTCCGAATATGCTTCCGTCCAGGCTGGATCCCATGGCGAGCATTAGTTTGTTTGAAGCTGCCGGGAGTCAGCTAAATCTCACAGTAATGCTTTATGTTGCTATCGTTTTGGTGCCGATTGTCATCGGATATCAACTTTGGCTTTATCGAATCTTTCGTGAAAAAATCACACCGGACAATGCCAAGGGGTACCATTAAAAAGCAAACACAGCGTAAAGAGACAGATGAACTTGGGCGCACTTTCCTGCATAGGGGGCATAGTCTGTAGGTGGTTGTAAGTACTCACAAAAAATACTGGAAAGGGAGTAATCAAATGTACAGTCATCCATATTACGAGATGTATCATCATTCTCATCACTTCCACTATGCAGGCCCGCCCTATGAGTTCCATCATTTAAAACGCGAAACCTTAAGAGCAATCGCCCCCTACGTTCGTTATGGTTTAAACGAAGCCAAGTTTACTTCACTCGCCCATGCACTGAGAGAAGTTGCAGCTATGAGCTACTTATATGGAAAAGGATATGACCCGCATGTCGCCCATCAAATGGTAGAATCGTGGGAAATCGATGAAAAATTCTATCCGGGGGAGTCGCACGAATAAAAAACCAACCCGCTTGCCAGGCAAGGATTTGCTTGGGCTGCGGGTTGGTTTTTTTATCCGTTAAAGAAAGTATATGTTGCTTTACAGTGTTAAAGCAACATATACTTTCCTCCATTTTTTACTGCATTGATTTTGCGTAGAACATCCAGAGAAAACTTAGTGATTGGCATAATTCAAGAGAGAGTCGGCCAATCATATCATCCGTGACCCCGCGTTTGTACACACCCTGCTGGTGGATGATTTCAAAACCGTTCTCGGTAAGCAGCCGGCCGCATTCCCACGGCATCATCGTGTTGCAAACGACTTCTTTATCGTACAGCCGGTTATAGCTGTGCTGGCGCGGCGCAGCGGTCGGGCCGAGAATTCCTAAAGCTAATATGCCGCCTGGTTTTATATATTTTTTCAATTTCAGGATCGTCTTATGCGGGGAAGCCGTCCATTCCACCACATTAATGGCCATAATGCCCTGAAAGCTATGTTCGGCAAAAGGGAGATTCATAATATCACCCTGTAAAAAGGACAGATGCAGCTTCGTGTTCTCCCGTTCTTTTGCTTTTTCAATCATACGTTCGGCCAGATCGACCCCGACTACTTCATAGCCAAGTCCGGCAAGTAGAGCGCTTCCGTAACCGTCCCCGCATCCCGTGTCCAGGATAGGCCCTTCCTCGGGTGTTAGGTAGCGTGTAAATACAGGGATAACATCTTTCCTGCTCCCTTCCTCCCACATTTCCGTACTGTTTGCCTGCCAGTTTTCCGACATTTTGTTCCACTGGTCGCGGCATGCGCTGTGCCAATCAAATCCCATTGGTATCTCCCCCGGTTTTTTTCTTTACTATAGCAAAAAAAAACGGGGAAGATAAACTTTAATATCGCTTTTGTCTAACATGACAAGTACCATGCTACTCAATCAGCCCCAAGTGCAGCAAATCTGCATAGTGAATCTGTTTGGTTACAGGCAGATGGTTTTGTTTCTGGTATGTGAAATGAGGGCTATCGCCTGCGTGCGGCTTGGCGAAGCGGTTCCAGTATGCGGATGGTGTAGTTTTTTTCAGATAATTTGTTTATGATAGAAGTAATGAAACCATAGTGCGAGGCGAGAATAGTGCAAATAAGCGAAAAAAAAGAGTGGGGAAGCTTTGCGAAGCGGTGTGCGCGGGAGGCGGGCGCTTTAATCCAACGGATGCTGGAAAAACCACTTGAGGTAATGTATAAGTCGTCGGCTGCCGATCTGGTTACTTCCGTAGACCGCGCCGTTGAAAAATATATTATGGACAGCATTCTAAACGTGTATCCCGGACACGGGATTCTGGGGGAAGAAGGTTTGTTTGCCAGAGACGTTACTGGGTATGATGCGGTTTGGGTGATTGACCCCATCGACGGCACCACAAACTTTGTTCATCAAAAATTGAATTATTGCATATCTATTGCCTTCTTCTATCAGGGAATTTGTCAGGCTGCGGTTGTATATGATCCGACGCGTGATGAAATGTTTTATGCGGAGAAAGACGGGGGCGCCTATCTTAATGATGTGCGCCTTAAACCCCCGCACCATCTTCATATGGAAGAGTCTTTACTGGCGAGCAGTATTTTTTGGAACAAAAAAGCCATCGATTGCGGCCTGGCCGAAAAAATACAGGAACTCGCCCAATGTTCAAGGGGAATGCGAGTCCTTGGCGTAGCCGCGCTGGAACTGGCGTATGTGGCTGCAGGACGGCTTGATGGTTACGTCAGCATGTCCCTTAATTCGTGGGATTATGCGGCGGGGAAATTGCTTATTGAAGAGGCCGGTGGAATCGTTACACGCATGGATGGAACGAGCATTCCGTTCACGGAGAAAACGAGCATCCTGGCGGCAAATCCCGGCATTCATCAGAAGATGCTTGAATTTATAAAGGAAGACCGTGTATAATTACGGAGTTAGACGTTGTTATGTGGGTAAACCAACGTAAAAAACACCACCGGATCCATTGTTTTTTCATCCCCTGGTGTAGGGGATTTTTTATTTTTACGTACACATTTCAATATCTTCCATAAGCTTTGAATGGAGGGGAGAACATGTCCGACTATATGATTCCGGAGAAAATTCAGCGCCTTCACACGAATATTCGTCCGGAAGAGTTGCGCTATCATCATCGCCGTGTCGCGTTGACAAAGGAATTCACATTTGACGCGGCCCATCATCTGCATCTTTACGAAGGGAAATGTAAAAGCCTGCACGGGCATACGTATAAGCTGGTCATGACGGTAAGCGGCTTTGTCAATGAAATCGGAATTTGTATTGATTTTTCCGAGATGAAGAAAATTTACGAAGATACCATTAAAGCGAAGCTGGATCACCGGTATTTGAACGAAGTGCTGCCGCCTATGAATACGACGGCTGAAAATATGATCGTTTGGATATGGGAGGAGATGGATCACCGTTTAAATGAAATGGGGTTTATCGAGAAGGGTACCCGCCTCGAAGAACTTGTTTTATATGAAACACCGACGAGCTATGCGACGTTAAAAAGAGAGTGGATGATATGAAGGCAGTTATGCGGGAGGCTCTCAAACTTCGCATTCCGATGGTCGAAGTATTTGAAACGGTCGAAGGGGAAGGGAGAATGGCGGGTTACCCGACGACCTTCGTCCGCGTATTTAACTGCAATCTGCGGTGTACCTGGTGTGACACAACATACAGTTACGCACCTGAGAAGCCGGCTTTTACGGTAAGTATAGAAGAGATTGTTCAGCGTGCGGCAGTGTTTAAGCATGGTGTCATCTGTCTGACCGGTGGAGAACCGCTGATGCACGGCGAGAAATCGGCGGCGCTTTTGTACTATCTGGCACAGCTGGATTACGTATGGGATATCCATATTGAGACGAATGGCGCCATCCCCCTCGAACCGTTTATTGCGCTGCGCCGGCAGGATGAACAGGTAGGGCGTAAAGCCCGTTTTGTTATGGACTACAAACTGCCCGCGAGCGGTGAAACGGAGAAAATGCATCTGCCGAACTTCGAACTTCTGGAGGAACAGGACGAAGTGAAGTTTGTTGTCGCCAATGAACTGGATTTTACTGAGGCGCTCCGGGTCCTTGAACAATATCCGACCCGCGCAACGGCACTCTTTAGCCCGGTATGGGAAACGATGCCTCCGGCTGATTTAGTGAAATTGATACTTTCGGCACGGCCGCAGAACGGGCGGGCGCGGCTTAACATGCAGATCCACAAAATCATCTGGGATCCGCAAATGCGGGGCGTATAAAGAAGAAGAGGAGAGTGTACGAATAATGAGTAAAAAAGCAGTCGTCGTTCTCAGCGGAGGCCTTGACAGTACCACATGCATGGGAATAGCCCGGGAAGCGGGATACGAGCTGTACTCGCTGACCTTTAATTACGGGCAGCGCCACAACCGTGAAGTGGAACAGGCCAAAAAAATTGCCGCATACTATCAGGTGCCTGACCACCGCATTGTAAACCTTGGGTTTTTAAAAGAAATTGGCGGTAGCGCACTGACCGATGAATCGATTGCGGTTCCGACTGATGAAATTCCGAAAACTGATGAAATTCCGGCTACGTATGTACCGGCGCGCAACCTGATTTTTCTCTCTCTTGCTACCGCGTATGCGGAGGTAGTAGGAGCTGAAGTGATTTATATCGGGGTCAGTGCGGTTGATTACAGCGGGTACCCGGATTGCCGGCCTGAATTTATCCGTTCCATGAGCGATACGATTCGCCTGGCGACGAAAGCGGGGACGACGGGAACGGATCTTCGAATCGAAGCGCCTTTGCAGCGGTTATCAAAAAAGGAAACCATTGAATGGGGTCTCAAGCTTGGGGTGCCGTACGAACTCAGCACTTCCTGCTACCAGGGCGGAGAAGAGGCCTGCGGCATATGCGACAGCTGCCGCCTCCGTTTAAAAGGATTCGAAGAGGCCGGGGCGGTGGACCCAATTCGTTACCAGAACCGCTAAATTTTATACAAGATGAGGAGCGTAGGAATACATGAGCCATGTTGAACATAATCATGATAAATATAATAAAATCCGGTTTGACACCCAGGACGAATCTGCCGTTATGGCAGATATTTTGGAGACACTGCCATACGAATACATTGGAAAAAAAACGGAGGTAATAATTCCGACGACCGAGTTTACATCGGTCTGCCCGTGGTCAGGGCTGCCTGATTTTGCCGATATTAAAATCACATTCGTGCCAAACGAAACACTGATTGAAATGAAGTCGCTGAAGTACTACCTGACCTCATACCGGAATGTAGGGATTTATCAGGAGCATGCCACCAACAGAATTCTCGAAGATTTGGTTAGAGTCTGCGATCCCCTCTATATGAAGGTGGAAGCGGTGTGGAACGCGCGCGGGGGACTGGGCACGGAAGTAACGGTGGAGTACCGAAAAGAAGGGTTTGAAGGCTAGGTCACTTATGTACGAGATTAAAACCGTCCTGCATGTGAAAGACCTTCTTCGCCGCTTTGGCATCGTGATTTATATGGGGGATCCCGTAAGCGATTACGAGATGTGGGAAGAAGAACTGCGTGAACTTTATGCCGAGAAGCTGATTCAGCCGGAAGAATTTCGTGATGCGATGACCGTAATCAAGCAGGCAAAATATGCGTATCAGAAAGGTAGATAGAAAAAGAGCCGGACGGCTCTTTTTTCTTTAAGAAAAAAGAGGTAGAATCGGTATGCAAGCGGTTAGGTATAAACTGCTTGAACCATTTTTTTTGATTTTCTGATATGATTAGTATGGGTGTCTTTGCTGCAAAAATTAGGGGGTAAATAATAAGATGGAAGTAAACACGTCACAAAAGTCCGGCGCCAGGAAGAAGCGCGGGCGTAAAAGAGGACCGTGGAAAATTATCTTTATCCTCGCTGCGCTGGCCGTTCTTTTAAGCATCGGCGGCTGTTCGGCATTATACGTGGCAGGAAACCAGATGATTGACATGAAGAAGCTTGACCTAATGCAGGGATCCACTGTGTATGCCAACGACGGAAAAACGGTTGTTGGAAAGCTGGAAAGAGATAAACGTGAGAACATTTCGTTTGATAAAATCCCGAAAAATATTGTGAACGCGTTTATTGCAACGGAAGATAGCCGTTTTTATGAACACAATGGAGTCGACCCGATAGGGATTGCCCGGGCAATTTTTAAGGACATTACGACGGGAAGCAAGGCGGAGGGTGCGAGTACGATTACCCAACAGCTGGCCCGGAATGTCTTTTTGACAAACGACAAGACGTTTATGCGTAAAACGAAGGAAATTATGATTGCGCTCAATCTTGAACGTCAATTTTCCAAGGAGCAAATCCTAGAAATGTACCTGAACCGTTTTTATGCCGGACATGGCGTTTTCGGAATTCAGGCAGCCTCTCAATATTATTTTGGCACGTCCGTTGACAAATTATCGCTGGCACAGGCCGCTACTCTTGCGGCACTGCCAAAAGCGCCGAATAATTATTCACCTGATGACCATCACGATGCGGCGTTGCAGCGGAGAAATCTTGTTCTTTCTTTAATGCTGAAGAATGGATATATCACCAGCGAACAGATGCAGCAGGCTCAGGCTGAGCCGCTCACCGTTGTGCAGAGCAAGCCGAAAAATACGGCCGCTTACCAGGCTTATATGGACTATGTGGCCAAAGAAGCGGAAACGAAACTCGGTATTCCGGGGGATCAGCTCTACCAGGGCGGATACAAAATCTATACGTATCTTGACCCGAAAACCCAGGATATTATGTATAAAGAATACCAGGACGCCAACAACTTTCCGGAAGGCGGTCCGGCACATGATCGCAAGGTTCAGTCGGCAATGGTTGTCATGGAAGCTAAAACAGGCGGCATCACCGCGCTTGTTGGTGGGCGTGATTATGTCGCAAAAGGGCTGAACCGTGCGGATGTTCCCCGTCAGCCGGGTTCGGCAATTAAACCGTTAGTCGATTACGCTCCTGCGCTTGAAGAGGGCTGGACGCCTGATAGTACAGTGGATGATGACCAAAAATCTTATAATGGTTGGACGCCTAAAAATTTTGGCAATGAGGGGTACGGCGGCCCGATGACGATGTATAAAGCGATTGTCGATTCGAGAAATGCCGCAGCGGTCTGGACGCTGAACAAAATTGGTATCGATAAAGGGGTAAGCTACCTGAAAAAATTCGGTATCCCTGTCCGGCCTGATGAAGAAAGTAATCTTGCGATTGCCATCGGCGGAATGGATTATGGCGCTACGCCGATTCAAATGGCACAGGCATACACTGCTTTTCCTAATAATGGGAACATGTCTATCGGCCATGCGATTAAAAAAATCACGACACAGGATGATAACCTTGTCGTGCAGGGCGATAAGGATCCAACTCCGGTTGTATCGCCAAAAACGGCGTATTATATGACGCAAATGCTCCAGGGGGTTGTCCAGGAAGGGACTGGAAGATCCGCCCGCTTTGACCACCCTGTTGCAGGGAAAACAGGGACCCATCAGGATAAAGATGTCTGGTTTGTCGGGTATACGCCTGATTATGTAGCATCGGTCTGGATGGGATTCGATAAAACGGATGACCAGCACCATCTGAGCACGACAGGGGGGGCTTATCCGGCGAAGATGTTCAGAAAAGTTATGTCACAGGCTCTGCAAGGTACACCGATTAACGACTTTACGAAGCCGGACGGGGTGGATAACACACCACCGCCGGTACAGCAGAATCAGACACCTGCGGCCAGCGGTTTATCCGCGGTTGTTGAAGGTTCATCGGTTAAACTTTCGTGGACCGGCAGCGGCGGTAGTGACATGATGTATCGCGTGTTTAAATTTATGGGCTCACCTGCCAATAAACAACTTGTAGCGGAAACGGGTTCAACGAGCTATACGGATAGCTATGACCCCAACCAATTGTATTCATATGTTGTTGTTCCATATAACAAGGCAACCGGGCAGGAAGGAACAATGTCCAATATGGCGGTTACCACCGTGCCGAATCAGCCAAACCCCGGTACTGTGAACCCGAACAATCCGAATAATCCGAATGGTGGGAATCAGACAGGCGGAACGAATCCAAATGATAATAATAGCGGAAATAACCCGAACGGAAATGGGGGAGCCCCTAATCCAAACGGGAATACGGATGGCAGCAATACGGGCGGAAACAGTCCGAATGGGACGAATTCCGGCGGCAATACCGGAGGAACCGGTGGCACCGGCACGACGGGCAGCAATACGGGAACGACAAATGGCAATCCAGGCTCAACGAACAGCGGCACCGTTACGCAACCGGGTACCAGCATCGGAAACAGTTCCGGTAAGCACCACCACAAGTCTCCGCAACCGGGCGGCATCGTTCAACAGCAGGACTTAACAGGCACAAATCAATAACAGTTGGCTTTAAACTGATTTTTCAAGTACCTGACTATTTGTGTTATAATAAAAGAACGAGGAGAAGATAGGAGGGGTTGTCATGGCCGCCACAGATATGTCCCTGTTTTTTGACCAGCAGTTAGCCCGGGCTAAACAGCATTTTGAACGTGCCCTGGATTGTAAACATACGGAATTTGATGATCTGTATCCGTATATGAATGAGCATCCTCAATTTTTCTGGTATAAACGGTATGTTGCATGGCAAGAACTGTTAACGATTGTACGCATGGCGAAGGAACTGGATATTGAATGGAAACATTTATTCACCAATGCCCAGGTTAATTATATAGAATGCAAAGTTCTGGAAGCCAAAGTACTCGATAACTGGTATGAAAATGAAAACCGTGAACTTGAGGAAGAAGAAGTAGGCGCCGATGAGTAACTAAATGCGGATGACTAACTAAATAAGGGAGCGATGGCTCCCTTATTTTTTGTATTATAAGAGAGAGTAAACTTTGGCGAGCATGTTTTTCGTCACGAGGTGAAACGATGAGATTGGACAAGATACTGGCCAATATGGGCTACGGTTCCCGTAAAGAAATTAAAAAAATATGCAAAAACGGAATGGTAAGGGTAGACGGAGTCGTTGCCAAAGATTCGAGCATGCATGTCGATCCGTCAACACAGGAAATTGTGATCGCGGGGGAGGTTGTTCATTACCGGGAAATAGTTTACCTGATGATGAACAAACCGCAGGGGGTTGTATCTGCCACGGAGGATTTGGTGGATGAAACCGTGGTTGATATACTCGACCCTGAATATTATTCGTTTGACGTGTTTCCAGTGGGACGCCTTGATAAGGATACGGAAGGCCTGCTTTTGCTGACAAACGACGGCAAGCTGGCCCACGAATTATTATCACCGAAAAAGCATGTACCCAAAATGTATTTTGCCAGGATTGAAGGCCGTGTGACCGAAGAAGACGCGGCAAAATTCAAGAAAGGCGTTACCCTTGATGACGGGTATACAACCCTTCCTGCCGAGCTAAACATTATCAGTCAGGGGACCATTTCCGAAATTGAGCTGACGATCTATGAGGGGAAATTTCATCAGGTAAAACGCATGTTCCAGGCGGTCGGTAAAAAGGTTATCTTTTTAAAACGGCTAACCATGGGAAATCTCAGTCTGGATGAAGAGTTGGAACCGGGAGAATACCGGGAGCTAACGGAAGAGGAAATAGATTTGCTTCGCGGTTGAACGCGAGGCCCGAAACATCCGGGTAGCTCAATGATGGAGACAATCGGGCCTAAAAGCACCTCCAAACTCCAGTGAAGCACTGGGAAGCGGGAAAAAAGCAAAAAGAAACCGATTTCGATGCATCTACGAACGTTTCCTTTACCGGCTAAAACCTACACTCTCTGTATTTAGCCTTAAAACGATAATTATTTTTCTTCTCTTGCTGAGATGCAGCATTTTCATTAGATTTAGAGGCTTGCTCTTTGCTTTATGAAGAACATCCAACTAAAACAGTAAAGATAAACATTGCAATAACTACCTTTAATATAAACTTGTTAAATGCTTTATCTTAATGTTGTTACTTCTCTTATCAAAGCTTGATTTCCAAAATTTAAATCTATTGTTGGTTTTTAAAAAAACCCGGTTAATCCGGGTTTTTCCTTTTTATCCCGTTCAATAAAATATCGACCATGGTTCGGATTTCTTCGGTGCGGTCGTTTTCTTCGTTAGGAAACATATGTTGAAAAAAGATATAGCCAAGTGCGGTGGAGACGATCGCACGGATCACGGCTTTAACGGGTAAATCTCTAAATTCCCCTGCATCCATACGCGTTTGAACAAAGTTCTCCCCTAGTAAGCGTGCCTCTCGGGCAATGTTTTCGACAATAGCATCCATAATTTCGGGGTGAAACTGCGCCTCCTGCATAATGATTTTCATGCGGGGCCAGTTCTGATTAATGAGTTCCAACCGGTTGTGCAGCAATTGTTCCAGGATTTGATCGGCCGGCTGTTCCGCATCGCCCATAATCCGCTTCACATCCTTTAACACTAAAGGAGAGGCGAATTTAATCAGCATCGGAGCCACTAACGCGTACAGTAAATCTTTTTTTGTTTTAAAATGCCGGAAAATGGTTCCTTCCGCAACGCCGGCATCTTTCGCAATTTCGCTTGTCGAAGATGCGTGAAACCCTTTTTCCGCGAAAAGCTTAATCGCTGATTCCAGAATGCGCCGCTGCTTTTCGGTCATCTCCTGTTCATTTTTTAATGAGTCCAGCATACCCTGGATGGCCTGGTCGAAAATCTCCTGATGATCCAATGCAAAGCCCTCCTGACTATTCTAATTTTTTTCGGAACCGCTTAATGGCAACAAAGCAGAATAAGAAGGTAAAGGTGAGTAACGAAAGTGTGTCCAGCCACAATTCTTCCAGTCCGATTCCTTTGAGGAAAATTCCGCGCAAAATTTCAAGGAAATAAGTCAGGGGAATGACGCTTCCAATCCATTGAATAACCAAAGGCATTGTCTCCCGCGGGAACATGAAACCGGAAAGAAGCACACTGGGCAGAATAAAGGCAAACGACATCTGCATTGCCTGCAATTGGGTCTTAGCCACAGTGGAAATCAGGATGCCTATCGCCAGTGTTGTCACGAGAAACAGCAGGCTTAGCACGATGAGAAGGGCAATGCTCCCTTTTACAGGTACCCCGAACCACATAATCCCTGTAGCCAGCACAATGGTGAAGGAAAACAGGCCAACACCTACATAAGGAACGAGTTTACCAAGAATCAGTTCACTCGGGCGAACCGGTGTAACGATTAACTGCTCCATCGTTCCTCGCTCTTTTTCTCTGACAAGCGCAAAAGCCGTGAGAATGGTCGTCACATTTTGCATAATCAGGCCAATGAGCGCCGGTACGTTAAACAGTAAGCTTTTCATATTAGGGTTGTAAAGAACGCGTATATCCGTGGTAATCGGCATCGAAAATTTTGCCTGTCCCTGAGCGCGCAGAATATCTGCCTGAAGGGTGACTGCTTTATTTTGCACAATGAGCTGAGCATTCGACACAGCCGTACGCGCCACATTCGGATCAGCCCCGTCCACAATGACCTGAATGGAAGTTTGGTCTCCGGTATCCAGTTTATAACTAAAATCAGGTGGGAAAACAATGGCTACTTTAATTTTTCCTTGATCCATTAACTTCTGCAGTTCAGCATACCCTTCTACATTATACAGATGATCGAAATACAGCGTATTGGTAAACTCTTTCGTTAGTTCGCGGCTGTCTTTCGTCTTCGCTTGATCCCATACGCCTGTCGGCAGATGATTCACATCGGTATTGACCGCGTAGCCAAAAAGCAGCAGGAGGAGGATTGGCATCGCTACTGCAATCGCCAGACTCGCCCGGTCCTTGCGGATTTGCAGAAATTCTTTTTTCACAATCGCTTTAAATCGGGAATAACTGAATCGGGTGTTTGGGTTAGCCACGTCGCATGCCACCTTCCTGCAGCGAATGGTTTTCCTGCGATTCAACCAGTTTGATGAATACATCATCGAGTGTGGCGGTGTTTGATTGTTTTTTTAACTCTGCAGGCGTTCCCGAGACGAGCAGCTTGCCAAAAAATATAAAGCTAATCGTATCACACGTTTCCGCTTCATCCATATAGTGGGTGCTGACAAGAATCGTAATCCCTTCATCCGCAAGTCGGTGAATTACCTCCCAGAAAATTCGCCGTGAAACGGGATCGACTCCGGCAGTCGGCTCGTCAAGAATGAGAATTTCCGGCTCATGCAGTAGCGCGCACGATAGGGCCAGACGCTGTTTCCACCCGCCGGACAAAGATCCGGATACCTGTTTTTCCCGCCCGGTTAGCCCGGCCATCGCAATCAATTCTTCTTTTCTCCGCCTGGCTCCGGATCCGCTCAGGCCGTATATTCCGGCATAGAAGTCGAGGTTTTCAGCGACGGTCAACTCCTCATACAGACTGAATTTCTGGGACATATAGCCGATGTGGTGCTTAATCGTCTCTGACTCGGTTAGAATATTGAAGCCAAGCACCTGGCCGGAACCGGATGTAGGGGTGAGAATCCCGCTCAGCATCCGGATAACCGTCGACTTCCCTGATCCGTTCGGACCAAGAAACCCGGCAATGCTGCCCTTAGGTATGGTCAGGGAAACGTTGTCTACTGCCAGAAGGCTGCCGAACCGCTTCGTTAAATTTTCACAGGAAATAGCGGGGCGATTATTCATTTCTTCTCACCCGCTTTTAGGGGGTTGGCAAACGTTACATCGGCCGGCATGCCCGGCTTTAGCACATTCAAACCTTCCGTAAGTTCAACGGTGACGGCGAATACCATTTTCGTCCGTTCATCCGGTGTCTGGACGTTTTTCGGGGTAAACTCTGCTTCGCTGGCAATGCGGGTAACCTTGCCCTTGAATGTTTGATCAGGGTAAGCGTCAACGGCAATCGAGGCCGGCTCGCCTACCTTTACCTCATTAAGCTGTGCTTCCGGCACATAGACAACAACCTTTAATTCTCCTTTTTTAAGCAGCGTGTACAACGTTGCCCCCTGTTTAATAATTTCTCCGTTTTCCACATGTTTGCGTAGCATAATGCCATCATCAGGAGATAGGATGACCGTTTTCGCCTCATTTAGCTTCGCCTGGGCAAGCTGGCTGTCCGCCTGTTCGACAAGGGCCAGGAGGTTACGGAGCGTATAATCCGTGTTGCCTGCTTTTAACAGGTCGAGCTTTGCCTGCGCCGCTTTCTCGCTGGAAACGGCTGATATTTGACCCGCCTCACTCGCTTTTTGTTCATTTTCTGCCTGGGTAATCTGGGCGTCGAACGACTGAATTTGCGCCTTCAAATTATCTGTTTGCGTCTGTGCCTGGTTGACGGCTTCCCGCAACGCGTCCATATCCTGCTGCGCGATCGCACTTTCTTTATATAAAATTTCTGCGTTATGCAGGCGTTTTGTTTGATACGCCAAGGTTTTCCGGGCACCATCCAGCTGGCTGACAAGCTGAGACCGGTTTGCCTGCAGCATGGCAATATGGTCGGCTGCCGCTTTCGCCTGGGCTTGCGCCGATTCCACTCCAGCCTGAGTCTGCTCTACCTGGGATAAAGCCTGACTAATTTCCTGCGACCGGCTGCCGGCCTTTGCTTCTTCGAACTTGGCACGCGCAGCGTCCACCCCGGCTCTTGCTTGCTGAACCTGCAGCAGATACGCACGGTCGTCAAGTTTTGCGACCGGCTGCGCCGCTTTTATATTTGCACCTTCATCAACAAGCATGTTCGCAACGGCCCCGGCCAGTTCGCTCTGGATTAGAATTTCTGTCCCCTCAATCGTACCCGAGTAGACAGCCGGCCCCTTTTTTTCTTGGCATCCCGTTAGAAGTAAGAAAGCAAATAAAGTCACCAAAAGATATCGTTTTCTCATGCAATACACCACCCTCAGCAAATAAATGAGTGATTACTCACTTATAGTGTATTGAATCGGGAAGTAATTGTAAATAAAAATATTTCAATTGGTAAATGAATAAAAGGAAGACTAAATAAAGGGAAGGTGAGCGCGTATGACTAAGAAAATCATCTTTATCCTGATCGATTCATTTATGCCTCATATTTTTCGGGAAGCCAGACAAAAAAAGATGATTCCCACATTATCTTCGCTTGCCGCGCGGGGTGCCTTCTGGGATAATTGTGTGTCCGTGTTTCCCACTGTATCGGCCTCCATTGACTCCTCGCTTATGTGTGGGTGCTACCCGGAGGAGCATGCTGTGCCGGGTCTTGTCTGGTACAGCCATGAAGAAAAACGAATTGTGAATTATATCAATGGATGGAAAGCGGTTTGGCGAATGGGGCTTACCCGGTGTGCGGAGGATGTTCTTATCGGTTTAAATGAGCAGCACTTAAATCCAAATACGACAACGATATTTGAGGAGTTGGCCCGGGATAGTAAGACATGTGCATCGATAAATATGGCGGTTCACAGGGCGGAAGCAAATCATAGGGTAACCAAGCCCGGATTGATGAGATGGGTTTTGTGGAAATTAAAACGTTCGGGAGCAACCGGCCCTTCCGTATGCAGTATGGGGAATTTTATTCCCTCCTATGGGCGGCCGCTTCCGTGGAGCTTCAACCAGTCCATTTTTAAAAAGTACGGCCTAAATGACAGCTTTGCGATAGATATTGCCTGCCGGATGATAAAGGAAGACAGGCTTGCCGACTTTACGGCCATTTATCTTTCGGATTCGGATTTTGCCTACCACCGAAACCCGGAAAAAGGGGCGGCGATTCTGGCAAAGGTTGACAAGCAAATCGGCCGTTTGGTAAACAGCTTTGGCGGATTTGAACAAGCGTTGCAGCGCTGCCGGTTTATTATCACAGGGGATCACGGCCAGACAAAAGTTAAAGCACGCAAAGAGGGGACGATCAATCTAGAACGCTTTTTTTTCGATAAGGCCGTAGCATTTACTAAAACAGTGAATCCGGACAAGGACGATTTTGTTATTTGTAATAATGAACGTGCGTGTTATTTTTATCCTTTAAAGGATGGGGTTTTGGAGGAGATTGTCCATCGATTGAAAAAAGAAGAGCGCATCGATTTACTGGCGTGGAAGAAACATAATGGGGTACACGTGCAGCACGGGGAAAAAAGTTTATATTTTTCACCCGCCGCAAAAGGGCAAAGTAAAGGAGGCGGGGATGGGAACGACGAGTCCGGTTCTTTGAAACAGGCTATCGACCCGTATGGACGGAAGTGGGTGCTCGAGGGGGATCTTTCTGTAATCGACGCTGTACTCAGGGAAGAAGGAACATCGCCATCAGCGCTTATGGAATATGGAAAGTATCCCGATATTTGCTCCAGGCTATATGGAGCCTTGTACGCCCGTGAAGGGCAGGTGATTGTGGCTACGGCGGTACCCGGATGCGAATTTATCACGAAACATGATGCTGTACATCGTGGGGGAGCGTGCCACGGATCTCTGCACACGACCGATTCGATTGTCCCACTTATGATTACTGATGAGGAACCTGACGCTTTTAAAAACCCAAGGCTTGTGGATTTAAAAACATATATCATCAATAACCTTTCCGGATAAACTTTCCTCATCGAGTGTTGTATAATTTAAATGTTATGAATAAACAGGATTAGGAGTGGATGACATGAAGAAAGTAGGTTTTATCGGCATGGGCATGATGGGGGCCCCCATGGCGCTTAACCTTCACAAAGCCGGTTTTGACGTAACCGTTTATAACCGTTCAAAGGAGCGCCTGCAGCCTTTGAAAGAAAAAGGACTTACGGTTGCAGAAACGTTGGTTGACGTTGTAAAAGAAAAAGATGTCGTCATCACGATGCTTTCCAATGATGAGGCAGTGAAAGAAGTCGTTACCGGCGACAATGGAATCATAGAATACATAGAAGCGCCGACAATCCTGGTGGATATGAGCACCGTTTCACCGGACACCTCTATCTTTCTTGCCGGAGTGGCCAAAGAAATGGGGGTAACGATGATCGACGCTCCGGTATCGGGCAGTTCGAATGCAGCAGAAAACGGTACGCTTGTCATTCTTGGCGGCGGAGACAAACAGGTTTTTGAATCAATCGGTGATGTTTTTAGAGCGATGGGAAAAACTACCCTGTATTTCGGGGAGAACGGAAGCGGTTCAAAGGCCAAGCTTGTGATTAACCTCATGCTCGGTATTACGATGCAGGGCATCAGTGAATCGCTTGTCCTGGCGGAGAAATTTTTTCTCGATCGCGGCTTGGTACTTGAAATGATGCAGCAGGCTGCTGTAGCTTCTCCGTTCCTTGGGTTTAAAAAAGATTCTTTGCTTAGGGAAGAGTATCCCGCTGCCTTTGCCTTAAAGCATATGCATAAAGATCTCGGACTTATCCTGGGACAGGCCAGGGAAAATGGAAGCGTCCTGCCGGCTACGTCAGCGGCGTACCAGAGCTACACAGCGGCCATGAACCATCAGATGGAAGACATGGATATGGCGGCCGTATTTAGTGAACTGCTGCAGCAGTCGGGTGTGGAAAAGAAATAAAAGGAGTTAGAAAAGCAATTCGAAAAGCTCTTCTTATCGATAAGGATAGGAAGGGCTTTTTATTTGACGGGGCTGACTCAAAAGGTTAATGCGGTCAATCGTATCACAGGAAATGCTATCAATGTACTGAAGTTCGACGACTTTGTCGGCCAATAGACGTAGTGACCACTTGCTTATTCCTGCCGGAAGTTCGCTGCAACTAAGCGCAATGATTTTGGCTTCCAACTCGCCCGTCACTTTCGGTGGAACGGGAGGCGTGATTCGTTTTTTTTCTTAGACGGCTTAACTAACACAATCGTTGATTAAGCCATTTTTCTTCTACGCATTTAAGGTATTGGTCTGGATCTCTTTTAAATTGAAATCGTTGAATATGCTCTTTTGTTCTTTCTTCCCATTTTTTCATTTCATTGATGTAGGCATCAAAAGGTACAGTAGCTAATCTTGAGAGAATACAAGGATCTGAAATTGCATCTTCAGCAAAAACGATATATTCACCGTGCCGCATTATGTAACGATTCCAAGATCTTAACCCCGTTATACGACGGTGCCTACGCTTTATGGTACGGAAGAAAAGTTCATGATCATTATTTGTTCTTGGCA
>NZ_AUMJ01000016.1 GCF_000430625.1 Aneurinibacillus terranovensis DSM 18919 | reverse complement strand
GGCCCATCTGTAAGTGTTCGAAAACTTTCCATTCGCAACCATGCGGTTGCGAATCGTATTCGGTATTAGCTCCGGTTTCCCGGAGTTATCCCGAGCTTACAGGCAGGTTGCCCACGTGTTACTCACCCGTCCGCCGCTAACCTTTAAAAGCAAGCTTTTAAAGGTCCGCTCGACTTGCATGTATTAGGCACGCCGCCAGCGTTCGTCCTGAGCCAGGATCAAACTCTCCAAAAAAGATAAGTTCAATCTTGTCAGCTCATGAAAAAGCTGGTCTTACTTAAAATCCAGAATTGTATCTGGGTTATATCGCACATTTGGCATTTCACTGTTCAGTTTTCAAGGAACTTCATTTCCGTCACCCACTCTCAGCGGCGACTTACAAAATATATCACATACATACTTGCAATGTCAATAGTTTAACCCATACTTTTTTAAAATATGACGCCCTCAATGAAAAGATGACGCGACTGGGTAAGGTTAACGATTTGTCCCCCTATGTCCACCATTGGGCGGGTTGGGTTGTTTGAGTCAATAAATATAATTTTCCCGATTCGCCCATCATTCAGTTTTACCGTTATACCTGAAGATAAATGTGTCATCCCCTGAACAAAAGATCGAACAATAACAGGGTCAAGCTTCCCAAAACTATATTCCATTAACTGCTCGAAAACGAGGTAAGGCGAAACAGCATCCCGGTAGCTCTTTTTAGAAATCATCGCGTGAAAGATATCTGCAATCGCAACAATTTTTGCGTATAAATGAATTTTGTCACCCTTTAACCTATTCGGATAACCGCTCCCATCTTCACGTTCATGGTGCTGAAGGGCAGCCAGAGCGACCCCTTCATTAAGACCGGTAGCTTTTTTAATAATAGAATATCCGTATATAGGGTGCTGCTCCATTTCCCTGCGTTCTTCAAGAGTAAGCGGCCCCTTTTTTGTCAAAATATGCGGGTTGATTCTGCATAGCCCTATATTGTGAAGAATACCGGCCAGAGCAATCTGCATATGCTCTTTTTCCGGGACCTTATTCCAACGCGCGATGATCACGGAGAGTAGACTCACAGCAATACTGTGCTGGAAAATATAACTATCCTCTGATCTCAGTTTTGATAATTTGTCTATCATATCAAATTCGATACTCATATTGGCAAGGAGGGGTTGAATGTGATTTCGCAATTCCATCACCGGAAGAGGCATCCCCCCCTCCGCCCATTGCATTATTTTTTCAACAAAATCAATCGCTTTATCTAAATGCGGGTTAAACGAACTTTTCGCGGTTTCTTCCACCTCAGTCTCTTGATTAGCATCAGAAACAACTGGACTGCTCGCATCAAGCTCGACATTTACTTTTGAGATTAGAAAAGCTTGTAAAATTTCAATTTCCCGTTCATTCAGCTGCGTGCCTTTTTCAAAAAGTGTACCGCCAAGTGAAGTAATCACTTTATCAGCAAGTATGACACCCGGTTTGAGTTTTGAAACGAATAATTGAGGCATTGTGTCTTATCCACCACCTATTGAATTCTATTTTCGTCCAGTGTCCTATTTTACCATTTTATTCCCCTCGAATTAGAATACGCAAGGGAAACCTGAAACGAAAAAAGGAGCAGATAATAACCCGCTCCTGATTTGTATATATGCCTCTTCTAAATTTCCCATCAAAGGTTACTTCCACGAAAACCTGCCAGATTGCTTCTTCTATTGTCTATAGATTTTCGTCTTCCTCATCAGAAGAATCCAGTTCTTTCTCTTTCTGCTGTGCAAATTCTTCCGCTTCAGATTCTTCCGCTTCAAAATCCATCAAAGAAGAATCTGATTCATTGCATTCGTTTTCTTCTTCCGTCACTTCTATTTTTGCTACGGTCGCTACCTCTTCACTCTCGTCAACCCGGATGAGTTTAACCCCCTGTGTGTTTCGGCCCATGGAGGAGATATCGCGGATGCAGAGACGAATGATAATACCAGACGATGTAATCAACATTAAATCGTTGGCGCTATCGACAAGTTTTAGCCCGACGACATGACCATTCCGCTCGGTTAAATGCAGCGTCTTAATCCCTTTTCCACCCCGGGTTTGGACACGGTAAGAGGAAACAGGCGTACGTTTTCCATATCCCCTGGATGTAACAATTAATACGTCCGCATTGTCATCTGCGATGTCCATATCGATAACCTGGTCATCTTCCGCCAATTGAATGCCTTTTACTCCGGTAGCGGTCCGCCCCATCATTCGTACATCATTTTCCGGAAAACGAATGGACATCCCGTTTTTCGTCCCCATCACGATATCATGCGTACCGTCTGTTAAACGGACACTAATCAGTTCATCATCTTCCCGCAAATTAATCGCAAATAAGCCGACGCTGCGAATATTGCTAAAGGAAGTTAAATCCGATCTTTTTACAATTCCCTGCTTTGTGGCAAAGAACAAATAGTGGTTCTCTGTGAATTCTTTGACCGGTATAACCGCCTGGATAAATTCATTCTGATCAATTTGCAGAAGGTTAATGATAGGGGTTCCTTTTGCTGTCCTGCTTAAATCAGGAATTTCATAAGCTTTCAGTCGGTATACTTTCCCCCTGTTCGTGAAAAAAAGGAGATAATTATGCGAGTTCGCCGAGATGAGGTGCTGAACAAAGTCATCATCCCTCGTCCCCATTCCCTGAATTCCACGCCCGCCGCGCCGCTGAGAACGGTACGTATCAACCGGCAGACGCTTAATATAGCCACGATGGGTAAGTGTTATAACAACCTCGTCCTGTGGTATTAAATCTTCATCATCGATGTTGAACATATCAACGGTAATTTCTGTACGACGCTCATCATTAAACTTAGTTCTAATTTCCATTAACTCTTCTTTAATGATCACAAGAATTTTGCTTTCGTCTTCCAAAATGGCACGCAGCTCTTTAATAAGCTCACTAAGCTGGTTAAATTCATCCGTTAAGCGTTCGATGGAAAGACCCGTTAACGTCTGAAGCCGCATCTCAAGAATCGCATTCGCCTGCTCTTCCGTAAATCCGAGCGGCACAGAACGGCCGTGTAAATCAAACGTGTCAGCCATCAAATACTGACGGGCTTCTTCCCGGTCTTTGGCCGAACGAATCGGGCCTACACGGTCAACCAGGTCATCAACAATATCGATCGCTTTCAAAAGCCCTTCCACAATATGAATTCGTGCTTCCGCCTTGCGTAAATCATATTCGGTTCTCCGGCGGATAACCACCTTTTGGTGCTCAAGGTAATGATAGAGCATCTGTTTAACGTTAAGGACGCGCGGCTGGCCGTCAACCAGGGCCAGCATATTAATTCCAAAGCTGGTTTGCATCGCCGTATGCTTATATAGATTGTTCAATACGACCTGGGGATTGACGTCCCTGCGCAATTCAATTACAATCCGCATACCCGTACGGTCAGATTCGTCGCGCAGATCGGTAATCCCGTCTAATTTTTTATCGCGCACCAGTTCCGCAATTTTCTCAATTAATCGGGCCTTGTTCACCTGGTACGGTATTTCATTAACAATAATGCGATATTTGCCGCGGTGTTCTTCGATTTCAGATTTCGCCCGGATAACAACGGTACCCCTTCCTGTCTCATAGGCCCGGCGAATTCCGCTGTAACCCATAATGGTCGCCCCGGTTGGAAAATCCGGTCCGGTAATATGCTGCATAATGTCCCGGTTGGAACAGTCGGGATTGTCAATCAGTGTTAACACACCATCAATCACCTCACCGAGGTTATGCGGGGGAATGTTTGTCGCCATCCCTACGGCAATTCCTGAAGCTCCGTTTACAAGAAGATGAGGAAAACGCGCCGGCATGACAAGCGGCTCACGTTCGTTCCCATCATAATTCGGTCCAAAATCAACGGTATTTTTGCCGATATCGCGCAATAGTTCCATCGTGATCTTGGCCATACGGGCCTCGGTGTAGCGCATGGCTGCCGCCGCATCCCCGTCAACCGATCCGAAGTTTCCATGTCCGTCCACTAACGGATACCGGTAGGAGAAATCCTGCGCCATCCTAACCATCGTTTCGTATACTGCAGAGTCCCCGTGGGGATGATATTTACCGATAACATCCCCGACAATACGGGCTGATTTCTTATAAGGCTTGTCCGGTGTTACTCCCATTTCATTCATCGCAAATAAAATACGGCGATGAACGGGCTTAAGACCATCCCGAACGTCAGGAAGTGCCCGGCTGACAATGACACTCATTGCATATTCAAGAAATGAATCGCGCATTTCCTGATTTATGTTAATATCAATGACATTAGATTGTTGTTCGGCCATTAAATGTACCTCCATTTGTCTGGCGTTTATGCTTCAGCAAAAACCTGGCTATTGATTTGCTGAAGCCGCAGGCACAAGCCTACGCTGCACGTATAAATAGTAAAAAAATTTAACTTTTCTACATGCTAAAAAAGTAGAGGAATCGATCTGGTCATAAGATTTATTATACCATTTTTCCCCCACTGCGCACAAAAAATAAGCCTTCCTTTACACAGGAAGGCTTATTTTTTTAAATATCAAGATTTCGTACGTTTTTCGCGTGCTCCTGAATAAAGTCCCGGCGCGGTTCTACTTTATCACCCATCAATGTTTCAAAAAGTTCATCGGCAGCCATTGCATCCTCCAGTGCTACCCGGAGCAGTGTCCTGCTCTCCGGATCCATTGTCGTTTCCCACAGCTGCTCTGGATTCATCTCTCCAAGACCTTTATACCGCTGAATATTCGGCTCCGGCCGATTCCCAATCTCCTGCAGGGCGACGGCAAGCTGCCGGTCGTTATAAGCATACCGGATAACCTTGCCCTGCTGAACCTTGTAGAGGGGAGGCTGAGCGATATACACATACCCATGCTCGATTAAAGGCCGCATATAGCGATATAAAAATGTCAGGAGAAGCGTTCTAATATGGGCACCGTCAACGTCGGCATCCGTCATAATGATGAGCTTATGGTAACGGGCTTTTGAAATATCAAAATCTTCCCCAATTCCTGTGCCAAGAGCGGTAATAATCGCACGGATTTCGGCGTTCGAGAGAATTTTATCAAGGCGTGCTTTTTCCACGTTAATAACTTTTCCGCGCAGCGGAAGAATCGCCTGATAGTTGCGGTCGCGCCCTTGTTTTGCCGAGCCGCCGGCTGAATCGCCCTCGACCACATACAGTTCGCTAATGGCCGCATCGCGGCTTGAACAGTCCGCCAGTTTCCCTGGTAAAGAACTAAATTCCAAGGCATTTTTCCGGCGGGTGAGTTCTCTCGCCTTACGGGCCGCTTCCCGGGCTCTGGCTGCCATCATGGATTTTTCCATGATTTTTCTGGCTTCCTGCGGATGCTCGTTTAAATAAACGGAGAAGTTCTCCCCAAACAGGGACTCGGTGATACTGCGTGCTTCACTGTTGCCGAGTTTTGTTTTCGTTTGTCCCTCAAATTGCGGATCCGGGATTTTTACGCTGATGATCGCGGTGAGCCCTTCACGAACGTCATCCCCGGTTAAATTGCCGTCCTTTTCTTTGAGCAAGTTGTTTTTGCGGGCATAGTCATTAATCACTCGCGTTAGTGCACTTTTAAAACCTGATTCATGCGTCCCGCCTTCATGAGTATGAATGTTGTTTGCATAAGAATAAATGTTGCTTAAAAAAGAATCGTTATACTGTAACGCAATTTCAATCGTAAGCCCATCCTTTTCCCCCTCCAGATAAATCGGAGGCTCATGCAATTTCTCTTTGTTTTTATTTAAATACTCTACGAAAGATCGAATGCCGCCTTCGTAATGGTATTCCTCCACTTTTCCCGTTCGCTCGTCGTGCAGCGTGATCCGTACGCCGCGGTTTAAGAATGCAAGCTCGCGCAAACGTTTTTGCAGCGTCTCAAATTCAAAAATCGTTGTTTCCGTAAAAATCTCGGGGTCGGGGGTAAAAGTGACTTTTGTGCCTGTATCTTCCGCATCGCCGACAACTTTCAATTCATCAACCGCATGGCCCCGAACATACTTCTGCATATAGCGCTTACCGTTGCGCTTTACTTCTACCGTAAGAGCTTTTGATAGAGCATTCACAACTGACACACCTACGCCGTGCAATCCGCCTGATACTTTATATCCTTCTCCACCGAATTTACCGCCGGCATGGAGGACGGTAAGAACCGTTTCTACCGTAGACTTGCCTGTTTTCTCGTGGACTTCCGTTGGAATTCCACGGCCGTTATCCGTTACAGACACACTGTCGTCCTCGTGAACATAAACATGGATGTCATCACAATAGCCGGCAAGCGCTTCGTCGATACTATTATCGACAACCTCCCAGACAAGATGATGCAAGCCGCGCGCACTGGTAGACCCGATATACATGCCGGGCCTTTTTCTTACGGCTTCAAGTCCTTCCAGTACTTGTATCTGGCTGGCTCCATAATGATTTTCTATCTTTGATTCCATCTAGCTTCACCTACTTTCCAAACTACTGACAAAATTAGCGCGACGCTTTAACGTAAGAGATGATATAGGAGAACAATATACTTTATCTTTCGTTATCACATACGATTTGCTTTCTTCATTGCTTGAGGCCATGACCCGGCCTTCTTTTTCAGCGTGTTTAATAAACTGCCGGGTAATTTTTGAAGAGTTCGCGTGATAATCCAGAATTGCAATGACATCTGCCGAACGGACGACAATGTCTCCGCCTAAGTGTATAAACATTCCTTTTCCCCCCACGTTTAAAGCGTTACTATCCCTTGTCTGACCCGGTAAAGCGAGGCCTGCTTTAATGTTTGATGATAAAGACCTTCCACTCCTGTCGTTGTAACAAAGGTTTGTACTCGGTCTTTAATATTATTTAAAAGATGGGACTGACGGTTTTCATCCAGTTCTGACAAAACATCATCCAGCAAAAGTAAAGGGTATTCCCCGACTTCTTGGTGAATCAGTTCTATTTCCGCCAGTTTCAGAGAGAGTGCCGTGGTGCGCTGCTGTCCCTGGGAACCGTACTGCTGTACACTCGTGCCATTAATAAAAAAATTAATATCATCCCGGTGAGGTCCGGCCAGGCTGATTCCCCTTGCAATTTCCCGGTCACGAATAGTGGTAAGATGCTGATAAATGGCCTCCTGCGCCTGTTCATGGGACATGAAAGGGGAAAAAGGAAGCGAGCATTCATACGAAAGATCAAGCTTTTCTGTACCCTGTGTAATCTGCGCATGAATCTCACGAGCCCATTCCTGTATTTTCTCGATGAAACGATAACGCTTTTGTAATATTTTAACAGAAACAGCAGCCAGTTGTTGATTGTAAATGTCCAACAAATCACGAAACTGCTTCTGGTGCTGAATTTCCCTGAGTGCCTGATTCCGCTGCTGGATTATTTTCTGATATTGTGACACATGATATAGGTATGCGGGGGACACTTGGCCAATTTCCATATCGAGAAACCGCCGCCTTATCTGGGGATTTCCCTTCACAATTCCCAGATCCTCCGGGGCAAACATCACCACATTCATGGCTCCGATATAATCGCTAAGCTTGCGTTGTTCCAGACTATTAATTTTCGCCTTTTTTCCCCGCGGCGTCAACTGAATTTCCAAGGAAAGGGGTCCATGCTTCTTTTCAACATGACAAGCAAGCCTTGCATAGTCTGCATTCCACCGGATTAATTCTTTGTCTTTGCTCGTCCGGTGCGACTTGGCCATAGCCAAAAAATAAATGGATTCAAGAAGATTAGTTTTCCCCTGGGCGTTCGGTCCCATAAAGAGAATAATCGGAGCATCGAAAGCGAGAGTAAGATTCTCCAGGTTCCGGTAATGCTCAAACTTCAGTTCCTTCAGTATCAAACTGTATCTCCCCTCCGGTTATTCGGCTCCTTTGACAATTTCAAAGGTACCAAACCCCTCCACATCCACGATATCTCCATTATACAATTTTTTGCCGCGCCGGTTTTCTGTTTCTCCATTCACTTGAATGGGAACATCGGCAAGAATCATTTTTGCCTGTCCCCCGGTATCTATAACACCGGCCAGTTTAAGAAATTGGCCAAGCGGAATGTATTCGGTTGTAATTTCTACCCGTTGTTTTTCCATAAACGGCCTCCTTATTGGTTCGTTCGCACAGGCAAAATTAAGTGAAGGAGCCAATTATGATCAGTTGGCCGAAGAATAAACGGGCTCATTGCCCCGGTAAAACCCACCTTGATTTCTGAGCTGTCTGAAGCGCGCAATGCATCCAGCATATATTTTGCGTTAAAAGAAATTTTCACTTCTTCACCTTCCATTGAGGCAGGAATAATCTCTTCTGTAACTTTTCCAATCTCAGGTGTATTCGACGAAATTTCAATAACTCCATCAGGCCGGGTAAACAAGCGAACCACATTATTTTTTCCGTCCTTTGCTAATAAGCTTGCCCTTTCAATCGCTCCGAGAAACTCTCTGGTTGATAAAATAATTTCGGTTTTTGTATGCCGCGGAATAATCCGGCTCGTATCAGGATACGTCCCGTCCAGAATCCGGGAATAAAACAGAATATGATTGACTTTCACAAGGATTTGATTATCAGTAATAACAATATATACCAGTTGGTCGTTTTCAGGTAATATGCGACTTAATTCATTTAAGCTTTTCCCCGGGATTATAATATTTTCAAAGGACAGGTCATTCGACACCTCAACCGCAGCTGTTCTCGTGGTAAGTCTGTGGCTGTCTGTTGCGACAAACGACAGCTGGCCATTGTCCAGTTTCCACATAACCCCGGTTAGAATAGGCCGTGTTTCATTGGTAGCAACGGCAAAGACAGTCTGGCGAATAATGGTTTTTAATAGGTCAGAAGGTATGCTTACTATCTGATCTTCTTCAATTTGCGGTAAGCGAGGGTATTCATCCGCATTCATCCCATTAAGATTAAACTCTGAACGCTCGGATGAAACAGTAACCATAAATCGGTTGTTGACGGAAATTCTAACTTGTTCACCGGGTAATTTCCGCACAATATCTCCAAATACCCGCGAAGGAAGGACGACGACGCCTGTTTGGATGATATTAATTGATTGTTCATTTTCTGATTGAGCAGGGATGAATTGCTCGATGGATATATCTGAATCACTTCCCGTTAAAGTAACCCCATCTTCATGAGCCACAATCTTAATTCCTGTCAGGATGGGAATGGTTGTTCTCGTTGATACGGCTTTACTTACAGTCCCAATTGCATCGGTTAACAGCTCTCTTTTAATAATGAATTCCATTATGTCCCCCTAGAATTAAAATCGTTATCTTCGCATATAGATATATTTTATTCTTTTTTTAAGAACAGTAATAGTAATAGAGGCGGTGAATATGTGAATAAGTCGAATTTACGCAAAGAAATAAAGCCTATACACATGTGGATAACATTGTGTATAGGCTGATTATGATATGAGGACTTATTCACAGGTGGATAAGTAAAAATCACTTCCCATTTTTAATGGTTTCGATGAGTTCTTGTATGTTCACCTGCAGCTGACGATCGTTTTGCAAGGCATGGGTAATTTTCTCATGGGCGTGAATAACGGTTGTATGGTCGCGCCCGCCAAACTCTTCCCCGATTTTAGGAAGCGAAAAATCCGTAAGTTCCCGCGATAGATACATCGCAATCTGGCGGGGGAAAGCAATGGACTTGGTTCGTTTTTTTGCTTTGAAATCCTCCATTTTGATACCAAACTTCTCACCAACAGCATGCTGTATTCCGGCAATCGTAATCATCCTCGGTTTGTTAGTGGGAATGATATCCTTGAGGGCCTCCGCAGCCAGTTCAGTATCAATGTCCTGATTAATTAAAGAAGAATAGGCAACCACACGTATAAGTGCCCCTTCGAGTTCGCGGATATTGGTGTTGATCTGGTTGGCGATATATACCATAACTTCATTCGGGATTTCAAGATTTTCAGCCTTTGCTTTTTTGCGCAAAATTGCAATCCGGGTTTCCAAATCCGGGGGCTGAATATCAGTAATTAATCCCCACTCAAAACGGGAGCGCAGCCGATCCTCCAGTGTTGGAATTTCTTTCGGCGGCCGGTCACTTGAAATAATGATCTGCTTGCTTTCCTCATGCAGCGCATTAAATGTATGGAAAAACTCTTCCTGCGTCTGTTCTTTTCCTGCCAGAAACTGAATATCATCAATTAGTAAAATATCGACGTTACGATATTTATTTCTGAAATTCACCGTTTCATTATCGCGAATCGAGTTAATAAATTCATTCGTAAATTTTTCAGAAGAGAGGTATACAACACGGGCATTTGGATTATGCTCTAATACGTAGTGGCCAATTCCATGCATTAAGTGTGTTTTTCCCAGTCCGACACCCCCATAGATAAAAAGGGGGTTGTAAGCCTTTGCAGGTGCCTCCGCTACAGCAAGTGAGGCTGCATGGGCAAATCTGTTTCCGGTCCCTATAACGAACGTATCAAACGTATACTTTGGATTTAAAATCGTCTGGGGGAAATCATCACTGTTTCGTTTCTCTCTGGCGGCCGGGCTCGTTCCCTGAGTCGTTATCTCATCTTCTATTCCGGAAGTCGGTATAACAAATTTAATGGTCATATGTTTGCCCGTTACTTCATACAATGTCTCCATAATGAGGTCGGAATAACGAGATTCGAGCCAATCTCTGGTGAACTCATTCGGTGCGGTAATAAGAAGGGTACTGTCATCTAGAGCGGTTGCTTTTGTAGATTTAAGCCAGGTTTCAAAGCTTGGCTTGCTTAGCTTGGATTGTATGTGCGTTAGTGCAGCATCCCAAAGTTCCTTTACATTGGTGACCATATTTTCCTCCCTTCTTCAAAGAACCCAATTAATTGGATTTTGTATGTAGAAGAAGTATAAAGTCCTTCTAAAAATAAAATCAAAATGTGGATAACTTTATCACCTTCGTGTCCGATTTCCTACGACAATTTTCGAAACCAATCGACACTATTCACAAATCAGGGGATAAAGTTTTCCACACAGGTTAATAAATGTCCACAATATTATCCACAGCTTGTGGATAAAGAAAATGATTGAAAAAGTTATCCACGGGTTAAAACAAAACTATGATAGCAAATAAAATCCCGAGTAGCAATGATTTTTTCTGAGTTATCCACAAAACCTACACGTTGTGTAAATTGTCTATTCACAACACTAGATTTTGTGAATAAGTCTGGTTAAAGGTTGTCGACAAAAATACGGGAAATAATTCTTATCCACATGCGGTTGGGAAATAAAAAATGTGGATAAATTGGTAACTTGACATTTTGTGAGGGCGATCTATATAATAATTAAGACTGTCTATGTTATGGATGGAACCTTCATAAGGAGGTGGAGATTTACCAATGAAACCAACGTTTAATCCAAATAACCGTAAACGCAGTAAAGTTCATGGCTTCCGTGCTCGTATGAGTACTAAAAACGGCCGCAAAGTAATTGCGAACCGCCGTAAAAAAGGAAGAAAAGTATTGTCAGCATAAGGCCACTCCAAAGTGGCCTTTTCTACCTTTTTATTAAGAACTCTTTATGTAAAGTAACAAGCTATAGAAGCTAGCATAGGTTAGGTAAGGAAGTGTATCCCTTGTATCGCCAGAATCGATTGCGAAAAAATGAAGATTTCCAGGTGGTATTTAAGAAGGGGAAGTCGGTAGCCAATCGCCAATTTGTCATTTATTTTCTGGAAAAAGATGACCAGCAGGCTTTTCGGGCAGGGATGTCTGTTAGTAAAAAAATAGGAAATGCCGTTACGCGAAACCGAATAAGAAGGTTCATTAAAGAGGCGGTGCGTCTGCGGGCCGATGAGATTAAGCCGGCTTGTGATTTTATTATTATCACCAGATTGCCTGCTGTTGAACTGGATTATGCAGCGTTTCGGGACAGCCTCTACCATTGTATGCGAAAGGCCAAGCTGTTTTTATCTTAAGAACAGGACAGGGGATGCATCTTTGAAACTTGTTCAGAACTTTTTTATTTCTTCCATTACCTTTTATCGAAAATGGCTTTCACCGTTAAAACCACCGACTTGCCGCTTCTATCCGACTTGTTCGCAATATGCGCTGACAGCGGTGAAGAGATACGGTCCTCTTAAGGGGGGATGGATGGCTTTCAAGCGTATTCTGCGCTGCCATCCTTTTCACCCTGGTGGTATTGATGAAGTGCCTTAAATTTGTTTCTCTGGTTACCATGTCATTTCAAATACATAGTTGCAAGGAGGAATTATTCTTGCTACAACGGCGTCTAAAAACCGCTTTGCTTATTCTTGGAATCACGCTTTTAATGGCAGGGTGCAGTGCTGCGAATCCAAATCACCCGTTGCCAATTGATCCTCATGGTGGGATCTGGGATCGATTTTTCGTTTTCCCGTTATCCTGGCTGCTTCAGCGTTCTGCAGAATTTTTCGGAGGCAGTTATGGAATTGCGATTCTTATTGTAACTGTCCTGGTTCGTCTGGTGATTTTGCCACTTACTATTAAACAGACGAAAAATCAGAAACGGATGCAGGAAATTCAACCCGAGATCGTCAAAATAAGAGAAAAGTATAAGAACGATCCGCAAAAAGCGCAGCAAGAAATCATGAAGGTCTATCAAATGCATAATGCGAACCCGATTACGGGTTGCTTACCTGTTTTTATCCAGATGCCAGTCTTGCTTGCTTTCTATCATTCCATTATTCGCACAGCGCAAATTCGTTCACACGATTTTTTATGGCTGCAGCTCGGAGCGAAGGATCCGTACTATATTTTGCCAATTCTCGCCGGGTTAACTACTTTTCTGCAGCAGCTTATTATGATGCGGTACAGCCCAACCATGTCGGAAAATCCGCAAATGAAGATGATGACGTACATTATGCCTGTGATGATTTTTGTCATTGCGATATCCCTTCCGTCTGCACTTTCCTTGTACTGGGTATATGGAAACATTTTCACGACCATCCAAAACTACTTCCTTTATCGAGATAAGGGTAACGCTCCTAAAGGAGGTCTTGCAAAGTGAACAAGGTAATTGCAACAGGGAAAACCGTTGATGAAGCAGTGAATCAAGCCTTGAAGCAATTGCAGACAACCAGAGATTCTGTCACATTCCGTGTGCTGGAAGAACCAAGCAAAGGGTTTCTCGGGCTTATCGGTGTCCGGTACGCAAAAGTGGAAGTAACACATCAGGAAGAAAAGCAGGCTGCATTGATTACATCGGGGAACGCGGGAAAAGAACATGAAATCCACCCTGATAGTCCACATGAAACACAAAACAAAGCAACGGCTGAAATTCGCGAAGAAACCGAATCCATACCAGCCGTTCCTGAACCGGAAATGAAAAAAGGCAAGGAATCGGAAAAAGAAGCGATTTCTCAAGCGAAGCAATTTCTTGAAGAAGTTCTTTTCACGATGGGACTCGCTGCACAAGTTGAAGAATTATCTAAAAGTGGTGCGGTAACCTTTGTTATAAAAGGCGAGGGGCTTGGACTGATTATCGGGCGCCGCGGGCAAACCCTTGACTCTTTGCAGTATTTGGTTAACATCGTGGCAAACCGGTATGCCGATAAACGGCTCCGAATTATACTGGATGCCGAGAATTATCGCCAGAAACGCAAAGAAGCGCTGGAACAGCTTGCTTCAAGAATGGCAGACCAGGTCATCAAGACGAAAAAACCTGTCCGGCTCGAACCGATGAATTCGACCGAAAGAAAGATCATCCACAGCTTCCTGCAGGAACGGCCGGAGATTCAAACATTTAGCGAAGGAACCGACCCCAACCGCCGAATTGTTATTAGCACCAGGAAAAATTAATAGAAAGATCCTCCCTCTCTATCACTAGAGAGGTTTTTTCTTTATCAATTGTTGCATAAGTATGGTAATCTATACTTTTAGGGAAAGCTTTTAAATATATGTTTTTAATGTGTGGTGAATTTTAATTATGGATACAGATACGATCGCAGCCATAGCTACCCCGCTCGGTGAGGGTGGAATAGCCATTATTCGCGTGAGTGGACCGAGTGCGGTTGAGACTGTGGATAACATTTATAAAGGCGCTTCCCGGTTATCCACTGTGGATAGTCATACGATTCATTATGGTCACCTTGTGGATGAGCACGATGAAGTCGTTGAGGAGGTCATGGTCACCGTTATGCGGGCCCCCAGAACGTTTACGAGGGAGGACGTAGTGGAGATTAATTGCCACGGCGGGATTGTATCGGTAAATCGCGTGCTTCATTTAGTATTAGAGCAGCAGGTACGATTAGCCGAGCCAGGTGAATTCACAAAGCGTGCCTTTTTAAACGGGCGGATTGATTTGTCCCAAGCCGAAGCGGTGATCGATTTAATCCGGGCTAAAACAGACCGGGCGATGAAAGTAGCAGTGGGGCAGGTGCAGGGAAAACTGTCACAGTTGATTAAAAAACTCCGGCATCAGCTGGTTGAGCTTCTCGCCCATATTGAAGTGACGATCGATTATCCGGAACATGATGTAGATGAAGTGACACGCAGCCTTCTTTCCGATAAAAGCAGGTGGGTTCAGGATGAGATTACAAAGCTTTTGCGAACGGCCAGCCAGGGTAAAATTCTGCGGGAAGGCATCGCGACCGTTATTGTGGGGAGGCCGAATGTAGGAAAATCCTCTCTGCTAAATAGTTTGCTGCAGGAAGCAAAAGCTATTGTAACAGATGTCCCGGGAACAACCCGCGATATTATTGAAGAGTTCGTTAACATAAAAGGAATTCCGCTTCGTTTAATCGATACGGCCGGAATTCGGGAGACAGAAGATATCGTTGAGCGAATCGGAGTTGAGAAATCCCGCGAAATGCTGGGTAAAGCGGATCTGATTTTGCTCGTATTAAATTATGGGGAACCACTTACGGCGGAAGATAGAGAATTGCTAGACGTTGTGAAAACATTGAATACGATCGTCATTATAAATAAAGCTGACTTGCCTCATAAGTTAGATATAGATGAGGTAAAACGTTTAATCCCGGAAACTCGTGTCGTAACGATATCGGTTAAGATGGAAGAAGGAGTAGATAAGCTGGAAGACGCCATTGCCAGGATGTTTTTCTCAGGGTCAATTCAGAGTGAAGATTTGACGTATGTGAGCAATGCCCGTCATATTCAATTGTTACATGAAGCTTCTCAAACGATTGGGGAAGCGATTGATGCCGTCGAAAGTGGAATGCCTGTCGATATGGTTGCTTTTGATATTAGGCGAACTTGGGAACTTCTTGGGGAAGTTGTCGGTGATACCGTACGCGAAGATTTAATCGATCAGATTTTTTCACAATTCTGCTTAGGGAAATAGTGATGCGCATGGAAGGCGCAAGAGGAGGAATTACAAGTGGGATACCAAGCAGGTGAATTCGACGTCATTGTAGTAGGTGCAGGGCATGCCGGAGTGGAGGCTGCACTTGCTTCTGCCCGCATGGGTTGTTCAACGCTCTGTCTCACCATTAGTCTGGACGCCGTTGCTTTTATGCCCTGTAATCCGTCGATAGGCGGACCAGCCAAGGGACATGTTGTACGGGAAATTGATGCGCTTGGTGGAGAGATGGGGCGCAACATTGATAAAACGTATATTCAAATGCGAATGTTAAATACGGGAAAAGGACCGGCTGTCCATGCGCTGCGCGCACAAGCCGATAAGTTTGATTATCAGCATACGATGAAGCAAACAATGGAAAAAACGGAAAATCTTCTGCTTCGCCAGGGAATGGTGGAGCGATTGATTATAGAAGACGGAGAATGCCGCGGGGTCATTACAAAAACGGGTGCGGAATACAAATCAAAGGCAGTTATTCTTACGACCGGAACGTATTTGCGTGGAAAAATTATTATCGGGGATTTGCAGTATGAAAGCGGTCCGAATAATATGCAGCCATCGGTCGATTTGGCTTACCATTTAAAAGAGCTTGGCTTTGAAATCGTTCGTTTTAAAACGGGAACGCCGCCGCGTGTTTATAGCGATTCCATCGATTACAGCAAAACAGAAATTCAGCCCGGTGATGATGAACCGCGCGCTTTTTCTTATGAAACAACGGAGTTTTTCACGAATGAGCAGCTGCCGTGCTGGCTGACGTACACAAGCGAGCAGACCCAGGAGATTATCAATGGGAACCTCCATCGTGCACCGATGTTTTCCGGCGCGATTGAAGGTACAGGACCTCGTTATTGTCCGTCCATTGAAGATAAAATTGTTCGTTTCAGCGATAAACCGCGCCATCAGATTTTTCTTGAGCCGGAGGGTCGCAATACCGAAGAGGTTTATGTACAGGGACTTTCCACAAGCATGCCGGAAGAGGTGCAACTTGATATTCTGCGTTCAATCGGTGGACTCGAAAACGTACGAATGATGCGCCCCGGCTACGCGATTGAATACGATGCCCTTATTCCGAGCCAGCTGTGGCCGACTCTCGAAACGAAAAAAATTCCCGGACTTTTTTCAGCAGGTCAAATTAATGGAACATCCGGATACGAAGAAGCGGCAGGCCAGGGGATTATGGCAGGCATTAATGCGGCTCGTAAAGTGCAGGGAAAAGAACCGATTGTTCTTGATCGGTCACAGGCTTACATCGGTGTGATGATTGACGACCTTGTCACAAAGGGAACAAATGAGCCGTATCGCCTCCTCACATCGCGGGCGGAGTACCGCCTGCTTCTCCGGCATGATAACGCCGATATGAGGCTTACTGAAATCGGTCACGAAATTGGCCTGATTAGTGATGATCGTTACGGGCGTTTTCTTGAGAAAAAGCGTTTAATTGAAGCCGAGAAGGAACGGCTCCGTACGATTAAAATGGGACCGACTCCTGAAGTTCAGGAGATGCTTCGGGAAGTGGGGTCGAAAGAACTGGACAACGCGTTTGATGCGTATTCGCTTCTCAGACGTCCGGAAGTAACTTACAAGCACATTGCCAGGCTTATCCCGCCTGAATCACCTGTTCCGGAAGATGTTGCCGAACAGGTTGAAATCCAGATTAAATATGAAGGGTATATCCGCAAGCAACTGCAGGATGTGGAACGCCTGAAAAAAATGGAGAAGAAGCGGATTCCGGAAGACCTTGATTATATGGACATTCATGGGTTAGCGATGGAAGCCAGACAGAAGCTGGATAAAATCAAACCTTTATCCATTGGTCAGGCCTCCCGTGTCTCAGGAGTAACGCCGGCGGATATTTCCGTACTGCTTATATACCTGGAATCATTTCGCAAAGTGGCGAACTAGGGGAGAAACAAATGGATGCGTTAAAGCTGCAACAGCTTGCTGCAGAACATGCGGTACACCTTACCGAAGAACAGCTTCGGCAATTTGAACGCTACTATGAGTTGCTGGTAGAGTGGAACGAAAAAATGAATCTTACGGGCATAACTGAACGGGAACCGGTGTATGAGAAACATTTTTTTGATTCGATTACGCCTGCTTTCTATTACGATTTTTCACAGGTAGAAAACCTGATCGATGTGGGCTCCGGGGCAGGATTCCCCGGAATTCCCCTCAAAATTTGTTTTCCTGCTCTGAAACTAACTATTCTCGATTCGTTAAATAAACGCCTTGTTTTTTTGCAGGAAGTTGTTCGCGAACTCGGGTTAACAAATGTTTCTTTCCTACATAGCCGGGCGGAGGATGCAGGCCGGGATAAGAAGTACAGAGAAACGTTTCAGATGGTCACCGCTAGAGCAGTCGCTCGTCTTGCCGTACTTTCCGAGTTATGCTTACCGTTTGTGAAACCGTCGGGTGTGTTTCTTGCGATGAAAAGTGCCAGCACGGGAGAGGAACTCGATGAGGCCAAGAAAGCTATTAAAACACTGGGTGGAAAAACGGAAAAAGTTGAAACCTTCCATCTGCCGGAGGAAGAATCGGAGAGAAATTTAATATTTATCCGTAAACTTAAACAAACTCCATCCGCCTATCCACGCAAAGCGGGTACGCCAAACAAAAATCCAATCATATAGTTGATTGATTTTGAAGCAGCTGTTTTGGGCTGCTTTTTCTTTATGCTTGCCCTGAAACGCATGTGTATGCCAAACGTAAACCTGAGTGAGTAGTGGGCAATTGACTGAGCAATTTTATTTTTTTGCAGGAGTCTTTCCTTGCGGGGAAGTGAGACCGGCCGTGTTTTGAAAAAAGGGAGACCTTTTGAAGATGCATCTCGTCGTTGTTTCACGTGAAACAGGGAAGGAAAAAGCTATTCCTTTGGCGAATATATAATTTTGGAATGTTAGGAAGCAGGTGGTGTCATTTTCATGAAGGACCAGTTTTCTCGCTTATTTGGCCTATCTGATCAAGTCGGGCAAGAAGAAATTAAACAGCTTTTAGTTAAACAGATTGTGCCAAATCCTTACCAGCCCCGTCTCGTTTTTGATGATGATCGAATTGATGAACTGTGTGAAACAATAAAAATTCATGGGATTATCCAGCCAATCGTTGTTCGGGAACGAAACAATCAATTCGAAATTATTGCGGGGGAACGGCGTTGGCGTGCGGTTTGCAAATTAGGCATGGAAAAAATACCTGCCATTGTCAAAGAATTTAGCGATGAGCAGGCGGCGTCCATTGCCCTCATTGAGAATTTGCAGCGCGAAGGATTAACACCTATTGAAGAGGCGTTTGCTTACCAAAAATTGATTGATTTGCACGGGTTGACCCAGGAAAGCCTGGCCCTGCAATTGGGCAAAGGCCAGTCAACGATTGCTAATAAACTTAGGCTTCTTCATCTCCCGGGTGAGGTACAGGATGCTTTATTAGCGCGCAAGATTTCAGAACGGCATGCCCGGTCGATGCTTTCTTTGAAAGATGAAAAAATACAGCTTCAGGTACTGCAGGAGATTATAAAAAGACAATGGAATGTGAAGCAAACCGAGCAAAGGATTAAAAAGCTGCTGGAAAATGAACAGGTCAAACAAAAGCAAAAACGTCGTTCCTTTTCCAAAGATATGCGGCTAGCCATTAATACAGTGCGCCAATCTGTAGACATGGTTATGCAAAGTGGTTTATCCATTCAAACGGAAGAAGAGGATCAAGATGATTTTTACCAGATAGTGATCAAAATCCCTAAAAGTAAATAAATCATTGATTTACCCGGTTTAGTTAAATGAAATGAGGTGAAATGGTGGGCAAGATTATTGCAGTTGCGAACCAGAAAGGCGGCGTTGGTAAAACAACAACTTCCGTAAACTTAAGTGCGTGTCTCGCTGAGGAAGGGAAAAAGGTTCTGCTTGTTGATATCGATGCTCAAGGTAACACGACAAGCGGTATTGGCGTAGATAAATCAAGCGTTAGATACTGTATTTATGATGTTCTTATTAACGATATTCATCCCCTTGATGCCATTCTTCCGACCGATACAGAAAATCTGTTTATCCTGCCAGCAACCATCCAACTAGCCGGTGCTGAAATTGAACTAGTTCCTGCCTACTCAAGAGAGAAGAGGCTAAAAAAAGCGCTTGAACTTGTCAAAGATAAATACGACTATATTATTGTGGATTGTCCCCCATCTCTCGGTATTTTAACGATCAACGCTTTGACTGCGGCTGATTCTGTACTGATTCCGATTCAGTGCGAATATTACGCATTAGAAGGCCTAAGCCAGCTTTTAAATACAATTCGTCTTGTACAAAAGCAGTTGAATCGTCAATTATATATTGAAGGTGTTCTCCTTACCATGTTAGATGCTCGAACAAATCTGGGATTGCAAGTCATTGATGAAGTGAAAAAATATTTTCAGGAAAAGGTGTATCGGACAATAATCCCACGTAATGTGCGTTTAAGTGAAGCGCCAAGTCATGGAAAATCCATTCTTACTTACGATCGCCGATCAAAAGGAGCAGAAGTGTACACCGATCTAGCGAGAGAGGTGATTAGTATTGAATAAGCGATTAGGTCGAGGGCTTGATGCTTTGTTTTCTATAAATGTGGATGAACAGGATCAAATCATCGAAATAAGTATAAAAGAAATTCGCCCTAATCCGTATCAGCCCAGAAAAGTGTTTGAGGAACAGGCATTGAATGAGTTAACGGAGTCTATTAAAGAACATGGTATTATTCAGCCGCTTGTTGCCCGAAAAAGTGTAAAAGGGTATGAACTGGTAGCCGGGGAACGACGTCTCCGAGCGGCCCAACTGGCTGATTTAGACAAAGTACCCATCGTTATTAAAAATTTTACAGACCAGCAGGTTATGGAGATTGCACTTATTGAGAATTTGCAGCGGGAAAATTTAAACACGATGGAGATTGCCCAGGCTTATCAAAAGCTAATGAACGCCTTTTCTTTAACGCAGGAAGAATTGGCTAAAAAAGTTGGAAAGAGCCGCCCTCATGTAGCTAACTTCCTCCGGCTGCTTCAATTACCCGATGAAATTCAAAAGCAGGTGTCAAAGGGAACTCTCTCCATGGGTCACGCTCGTGCCTTGCTTGCTGTAGAAGATGACACGCGTAAAGTTGAGTTAGCGAAAGAAGTGGAGAAAAAAATTCTGAGTGTTCGTCAACTTGAGGAAATCATAAAAAAACTGGATCAAAGGAAAGATGTTTCACGTGAAACAAAACCCGTAAAAAAGACTTCTTATATAGCAGATTTCGAAGAGCGGATGAGAATGAAATTTGGCACTTCGGTAAATATTAAGCCCGTGAAAAACAAAGAAAAAGGCAAAATTGAAATTGTTTATTTTTCACAGGAGGATTTGGAGCGGATTATCGATATTATTGAGAGTAAATAGTCACGCAAAAAGGCAACCTGACTTGCATAGGTTGCCTTGCTTGACTTTTAAAGATGTACAGTGTGCAGCCGAGTTTTCCTTGCTGCTTACTAATAAAAAGGAGGTCGTCCGGACATGAATATTACGTATTTGGATAATGCAGCTTCAAGTTGGCCAAAGCCTCCTGAAGTAGCGAAAGCAATGATGGAATGTGTGCAGCAATATGGAGCCAATCCAGGACGAGGCGGTCATCAGCTTGCGATGAAAGCTAGTAAGGTCATCTATCAGACACGGGTAAAACTTGCCCAGCTATTTTCTATTAAAAATCCCAATGACATCTTTTTTATGATGAATGCTACCATGGCACTTAATCAGGCGATAAAAGGGTATGTAAAACCTGGAATGCATGTCATCACCACCTCGCTGGAACATAATTCAGTTCGTCGTCCACTTGAGTTTTTAAGAAAAACTATGGGGATTGACGTTTCCTATATTAAGCCCGAAAATTATGAGTTCTCTCTGGCGGATATACGGGAAGCCATTCGGGAGAATACGGGGTTAATTGTAGTCAGCCATGCATCAAATTTACTTGGCACTATTGCGCCAATAGAAGAAATAGGTCGGCTTGCGCGCGAGAATCATATTCCATTTCTCGTTGATGCTTCACAATCTGCCGGTATTCTTCCGATTGATGTAGAAACGATGCATATTGATATGCTGGCTTTCCCCGGACACAAGGGATTATATGGGCCGCAGGGGACAGGCGGATTGTATGTTCACCCCTCGATTGACTTGGAACCGTATTTCCATGGTGGGACAGGAAGTCATTCAGAGAATATCGACCAACCGAAAACACGTCCGGATCGGTTTGAGAGCGGGACAGTTAATACCCCGGGTATTGCCGGGCTTCGGGCAGGAGTAGAGTTTGTATTACGAACTGGTGTGAATGTTATCCGCAAAAAAGAATGGGAACTGGCGAAAGAAGCAATGGTTCAGCTTAAAGATGTGAAAGGAGTGCATGTTTTCGGACCGGATGAAAATTGCGAACGGCTTGCCGTGATCCCATTTATTATGGATGGAGTAGACGCTTCCGAACTTGCGTATATTCTTGATCAGCAATATAATATCGCTGTCCGCGCCGGATTTCATTGCTCGCCGCTTGCCCATGAAACGGCTGGGACTCTCGAGACAGGTTCTGTTCGCGTAAGCTTTGGTTATTTTAACGAAAAAGAGGATATTGATACGCTCGTATCTGCTTTAAAAGAGATTAGAGAAGCCTTTGTATAAATACAGGAAAGCCTATGTTTTCTGTCTGCAAAGGGCAACTAAGACTGCAGTCTTTGTTTTTTTATTTGGGCGGCAGTTGAGTTTTCTGAAATGAGGAGAAATAGAGACAATGGTATTGTTGGGTACAATTGTGAATGCAGCAGCAGTTATTATAGGAGGCCTTCTTGGTTCCCTGTTATCCGGAATTAAAGATAGTGTGAGAACAACAGTTATGCAGGGAATTGGGCTTGCCGTACTAATCTTAGGGATTAAAATGGGATTGCAATCCCAAAATTTTTTATTGGTGATTTTCAGTTTAGTGGTAGGAAGTATTCTCGGTGAATGGTGGGGGATTGATGATAAACTTCATAAGGTCGGAATATGGCTGGAAAACAAGGTTGGCGGCAATAAAAAGGGAAATATTGCAACTGCTTTTGTTACAGCCACCCTTGTTTATTGTATCGGTGCCATGGCTATCCTTGGCGCCATTGACAGCGGATTGAGAAACGACCATCAGATTTTATTTACCAAATCATTACTGGACGGTTTTTCTGCTATCATATTTGCTTCTGCGCTTGGGGTTGGCGTTCTTTTCTCTGCTGTGCCTGTTTTCATATATGAAGGGGCGATGGCCATTGGAGCCCACTATATTAACCAGATGATAAGCCGGGAAATGCTGATGCAAATTGTTACCGAAGTATCGGCTACCGGCGGGATTATGATTATTGCTATTGCCGTTAACCTCATGGATTTGAAAAAAATTCGCACGGCAAATATGCTGCCGGCGCTCTTGATTGTCGCGCTTGGGGTCCCTTTTCTTAAAAACTGGGGGGCTATTAAAGAATGGATGATGAGTTTATTCTAAAGAAAAATAAAAATGCATACGATCACTTCTTCTCCATGATGGAAAGGTGAATCATATGCTTTTTATTTATTCAGATAAATTACGATATACTGGATTAAGGTGGGTTGAGGAGGATACATAATGGTAAGAAGGCTCCTTTAATTGGGAGAATGCCTTGTTAAGTGAATGAGAAATGATATCCGCCATCCTCATCACAATGCTTAAACGAGTATTCTGGAGAACAAAGTATTCCATAAATCCTCCGATATTCACAATCCCGGTAATATGAAATGTTCCTACTTCAGGCAATTTCTTTTTTACACCCGCTCCCGGTTTAATCGGGCCGTGGGAGACGGTGATTTTTCCAACGCTGCTGAGCTGTCCGAGGCAGGCATCAATCGCAATAATAAGAGGGTTCTCATATCTATCTTGAATGATTGTTAATGTGTCTTCCAGGTTTACCGCATGAACGGGAGCATCTAATGTACCGTATATGATTGCGTTTCGTGGGTATAAGTTTTCCAGTTTTGAACCGACAAGCGGACCCAGAGAGTCACCGGTTGAACGATCGGTACCAATGCAGAACACGATAAGATCCGAATAGCCACGATACGATCGCAGACGGTGATGGATATTTCTACTTAATAATTCGATGGCTTCGTCCTCTGAATGGTCGATACGAAAGGGATCTGGTGGAAACATGTGTACCATTCCATCGTTATTCATACGTGCCTCCCACATAAACATAATGGTAATAGTATACGCCAAATAAAAGACAGATATACTTTTACGTTAAGTTATTCAACAAAGGGTAAGGAGGGGACTTAAGTAAGCACATTTGGAAAAACATAGGTTTATATACTTATTTACCACACGTAAACAAAAAACATGCAAAAAAAGTTAAATTGCAGTCAGCAGCTAAATTTTAATTGCTTTCTTACATGTTTAGGTGCGGAGAGGTGGAGAAAGGATGGAAAATGAATAATAAAATACTCATTGCATTTGATTCTACACAGCAGGCCTTGCGTGCCGAGATGCTGCTCGAATATGCGGATATAGAGATTGATACCAGGCCTACACCGAAAGAAATTACAGCCGGATGCGCGCTGTCCATTGATATTCCACATAAGGATTTTCAAACTGTCAGTAAAATTATCTCACATGAAAAAGTAGAAATTAAGGGGTATTATTATAAAAGAATAGATAAATATGAACTTTATACTCCCCCTATGGTTGAGGGCAATGGAGGAGAATAAGGAGGAGAAACAATTATTTGAATATGTTAGATGGATATTATGCGGAGTTTATTCACTATGTAACGAACGTAGAAAAATGGATTTTTCTTGGGAAAACGGTGTTAAAAATCATTATTATCTTGCTTGCTGCCAGAATTGTGGTTAGCATTGCGACTGTGGCAATCAACCGCATTTTTCAGCAGCGTGAGGGAGGCAAGTTTCAGCGTATTCAATTAGACGGGCGTCGAAGCGGAACGATGCGCACACTTGTCACCAATCTAATTAAATATACCGTTTATTTTATTGCTTTCTATAACGTTTTTACGTTCCTTGGGTTTGACCCGGGTCCTTTGTTGGCGAGTGCCGGCGTACTCGGTCTGGCTATCGGCTTTGGAGCGCAAAATCTTATAAGGGATATTATTACAGGCTTTTTTATTATTTTTGAGGACCAGTTTGCAGTGGGAGATGTGGTCACGATTAAGGGGGTAACCGGAACCGTTCAGGAGATTGGCCTCCGTATTACAAGAATCAAAACATGGACAGGCGAGGTGCATATTCTTCCTAACGGAAGCATTTCGGAAGTAACAAATCTTTCCGTCGAGAATTCGATGGCTGTAGTGGATGTTAGTGTGTCATATGATGCGGATATTAATTTTGTGCTTCGTACGCTCGAAGAGATGACATTAGTGTGGGAGCGGGAAATGGAGGATATCGTGAGAACGCCTACCGTTTTGGGTGTGGAAAGATTCGGTTCCTCCGACATTGTCATCCGTATTATTGCGGAATGTAAACCTCTGACACACCAATCCGTTATGCGCAAAATTCGAGCGGACATAAAAAAAGCGTTTGATGAAAAAGGGATAGAAATCCCGTATCCGCGGATGGTGATGATTCCGCAAAATGACGGAACCGGCCCTGGAGAATCAGTAGCGGCAAAGCAAAGAGATCAATAATAATAGAAAGAAGGGTGGATACCGGCTTGGAAGCAAAGCAGTTCGGATTGGGTGATATTGTACAAATGAAAAAACCGCATCCGTGCGGAACAAACCAGTGGAAAATTATCCGGATGGGAATGGATATTCGCATCAAATGCGTCGGCTGTGACCATAGCGTGCTCATTCCACGGCAGAAGTTTGAGAAACGGTTAAAGAAAGTGCTCGTTTTTGCGCAACGGCAGGAAGAATAATATGAAAAGTAAATCGTACAGCCGAAAAGCGAAGGACGTAAATGAGTCCTTCGCTTTTTGATTTTTGCTCGGCCAGGCAATGGCACTCACTCTGGGGATTTTTCAAAAGCCATAAGGAGAATCGATTTATTAAGTTCCTGGGATAATTGAGATTCAAGCCGTTGAAGCTTATTGACTTCTTCCTCTGAAAGGTTGGCAGGGGGGTATTGGTTCAAATATTTACTTTCCACTACGTTCACCTCCTGACCGTAGTATTCCCGAAGGTATAAGGGACATCCATTATGAAGAAAAGTTTTGTTATCTTCATTTAAAATTTACATCAAATTAAAGTTTTTAACGGATTTGAATGTTATGTATAAAGAGAGGGCAAAAGTAATGGATGAAACCTAAGGAGAGAAAACAAACTTATGAGTTTTTTTAAAGTCAATCATTCGATTGTACGAAAGATTTCAGCGGGATTAATTATCCCCTGTGCCATTTTTTCCATCTTATTCAGCGGGATTATTTATCAAACATCTATGTATTTGGTCAATAACCAGGTGATTCCCGGCCTTGAGAATTTATTGAAGGCACGCATGGAAGGCTTAGATCGAATCGTAGGGCCGATTATGGTAAAAGGTGCGATGGAGAACGAAGCCCAGTATGAGCAATTAGTATCAATCCTTACTAATTATCAGAAAAGAACGGGCGTAGAAAATGTCTATGTGATTGCCAGAGACAATAATAAACCATTCATTGTAGCCCTTAGCAATTCGAAAGAGCATATGACAGGGTACTCGCTTACTCCGGAAATGGCAGCAACGTTTAATGATTCTGCTCATATTAGCGGGATTTACCAGAATAGGCTGGGCATACATAAATCTATTTTTTCGCCGGTATCGGGTTGTGAGGCGATCATCGGGATCGATATTGACGCGAGTTTTGTTATGAATTTAAAGCGAATGATTTTATTGGGAAGTGTCTTGCTTATTTTGCTGACCATTTCAATTGGATGGTTTGTCGCCCATATGATTGCCAAAAAAATTACCGGTCCGCTAATATTGCTGGCGCGGCACGCAAATCAACTGGCAGCAGGCGATTTAACGAATGAAATTACAACCAATAATAAAGATGAGATTGGAATTCTCGCCGAGAGTTTTGAAGCGATGCGGCAAAAGCTGGGACGAGTGGTTCACCAACTGGTTCAGAGTTCCTCCTTGGTTGGAGAAACAAGCCATACGATATTGGACGCGTCTCAATATGTATTGGACGGATCCAGACAAATTGCCATAGCCACAAAGCAAGTGGCTGGAAGCCAGGAACATCAATTCGGTTATGTTAAAGAAGTATCTACAATGTTTACAGGAACTTCCGAAGCGATTACGCATGTAAATGAAAAAATTAATGACATGGCGGCAGGGTCACTGCAGGCGAAGAATTTGTCCCAACAGGGAAACGATCAGGTGAAAATCATTTCGCAGCAGATGGAGGAAATCATTAGGCGCGGAAAAGAGACGTCTGCAGAATTAAATCACCTTGGAATGCGCTCACAAGAAATAGCAACTGTTGTTAATATCATTAAAAAGATTGCTTCCCAGATTAATTTGCTGGCGCTTAACGCTTCGATTGAAGCTTCACGGGCGGGTGAAGCGGGCCGGGGGTTTGCGGTGGTAGCCCAGGAAATTCGCAATCTTGCTGAACAGACGAACCAATCTGTGAGCACCATTATTGAGAGTGTCGATGCCATTCGCAAAGCGTCTGACGCTGTGACGGATAAAAATAAAAAAAGTTTCTCTGAAATTTTAAAAGGTGCCGAATTAATTAAACAGAATGGAGAAATTTTTGAAGCGATTTATCTTGGAGTTTCCGGTCTGGCGGACGGAACATCCGACGTGGCTAAAGAAGCGGAGGGCATTACAGAGAGGACGAACCAGGCATTGGCGGCCATTCAGCAGATTGCTGCGATTTCACAGCAGGAGGTAGCAGCTATTCAGGAGATTTCCGCATCAGCCAGCCAGCAGGATGCGTCAGTTAACCGATTGAAAAGGTTGAGTATGGATTTAACCGGCTTATACAAGGAATTAGAGGCTACTTTTGCTATATTTAAGGTGGAAAACAATTAGGCGCGTACGTAAACACCGATTCGTTCGGTGTTTTTTCCTGTAAATGATTGTGTACCCTATCTTTAGACATGCTATAATGGTGAAAGTATTTTTGGATTAAGGAGTGTTTACATAGATGGCTAATTCCTGTGGCATTGTCGGACTTCCAAACGTAGGGAAGTCTACTCTTTTTAACGCAATTACCCAGGCAGGTGCGGAATCTGCCAATTATCCTTTTTGTACGATTGATCCTAACGTCGGTGTCGTTGAAGTTCCCGATTCGCGGTTGGATAAATTAACTGAACTGGTAGAACCGAAGAAAACGGTTCCTACAGCTTTTCAATTTGTAGACATCGCCGGCTTAGTCCGCGGTGCGAGTAAAGGTGAAGGGCTGGGCAACCAGTTTCTGTCTCATATTCGTGAAGTAGACGCGATTGCCCATGTGGTTCGCTGTTTCGAGGATGAAAATATTACACATGTAGAGGGTAGAATTGACCCGATTAATGATATTACGACGATTAACCTTGAACTTATCCTTGCAGATCTTGAATCCGTTGAACGCCGTGTAGAGCGGTTAGGGAGAAAAGTAAAATCCGGTGATAAGGAAGCAAAAGCTGAATATGATGTTCTGCTGCGTCTGAAAGAAGCTCTCGAAAATGAAAAGCCGGCCCGCAGTTTGGATTTGTCAGAAGATGAACAAAAACTCGTCAAGCATTTTCATCTGCTTACCATGAAGCCCGTCTTGTATGTGGCCAATGTAAGTGAAGATGGAATCCAGGAAGCGGAACAGGGCAAGAATCCGTATGTGGAAAAAGTCCGTGAATTTGCTTCGGCCGAAGGCTCCGGAGTGGTTGTCATCTCAGCTAAAGTTGAATCGGAAATTGCCGAGATGGAGGAAGAGGACAAAGAAATGTTTTTAGAAGAACTTGGACTTGACGAATCCGGCCTCGATAAATTAATTCGGGAAGCATATGCTCTTCTTGGCCTTATTACGTACTTTACGGCAGGAGTTCAGGAAGTTCGAGCCTGGACAATCCGCCGCGGTACGAAAGCTCCTCAGGCTGCCGCGGTGATTCACAACGATTTTGAACGCGGTTTTATCCGTGCGGAAGTTGTGGCTTACGATGACTTAGTTGAAGCCGGTTCAATGGCGCAGGCAAAAGAGAACGGCAAGTTTAGGCTGGAAGGAAAAGACTACGTCGTTGTAGACGGGGATGTTATGCATTTTCGTTTTAATGTGTAAACAGTAGACATCAATACCAATATATGGTAATATATGGGTGTACGAAGAATGGCTAAGTTCACGGGTGGCGTAATGGATAAAGCGTTACATAAGACTTGCGTAGAGCAACAGACTTTGATACAATGTTGAAATGCGAGTTTTGAACGTTTTTACATGAGAGGCTCGCCCCTTGCCCCATGTGGGGCCGTTTAGTCCAGAAGGAGGTGAAAGGTATGCGCAAGTATGAAGTGATGTACATCTTACGCCCAGACCTTCAAGAGGAGGCTACTAAAGCCACTGTTGAACGTTTTTCGGCTGTTATTACAGATAATGGCGGAGAAATGGAAAAGGTTACTGAGCAGGGTAAGAAACGTCTGGCATACGAAATTAATGATCATCGCGAAGGTTTTTATGTGTTAATGAACTTCCAATCCCAGCCAGAAGCTGTAAAAGAAATGGAACGTCTGATGAAAATCAGCGATGATGTTATTCGTTACTTAGTTGTTCGTGAAGACGAGAAATAAGTTTTGACGGGAGGGGTTATCTTGATTAATCGCGCCATATTGTTAGGCCGTTTAACAAAAGAACCGGAGCTTCGCTATACGTCCAGCGGGATTGCCGTAGCGACATTTACACTAGCAGTGGATCGCAGAACGTCCAATCAGCAGGGCGAGCGTGAAACAGACTTTATTCCTATTGTGGCATGGCGTCAATTGGCTGAACTGTGCGCCCAGTATGTGCGCCCATCCGGCACTGTTTCGATTGCCTAAGTAGGCTAGAGAAGTTGATGTCTCTATCGGTAGCCACCTTATCTGGATGGGAAACCTGAAAGGGAGTGTAGCATGGTGGAAAAGGCATAAGTCGATGCGAACCGTACGCAGAGCAACTGAATGCCAAACCGAAACGAACTGTATGGTTAAAGCTGGATTGCTTGAACTCTAATCCGAGGCGGGCAAGCGCACCCGGCATCCCACGACGGTTAAAGGGATGCAAGAGTCAATGCGTATGTGTGGGTACTGTCCATACGCTCATCAATAGTGACTCTGCTGTGTTCTATAGAACAAAAAGGATGAATGGAGAACCTAACCAGTTCAAAAACTATCGAACAGTGACTAAATGGGGATTACCTACGGTAAGACGCTCACTTGCAAAGGGAAGCTATACTGTCTAGGACAGTTGAATACTTACTATGGTAACAGAGTCTCCGTAGTAGTCCGAGTGCGGGAAAGCCGCATACATGGCGAAGGGAGACAGGTTGTTCGTATCTAAACATGAAAGGTTATGGTGTGAGACCATGAGAGAACCTAGAACTGTATTGGATACACTTCGAAAGACAGCGATTAACAATCAGTCGTACAAATTTGACAAGCTATATAGAAATCTGTACAATACAGAATTCTACTTAATGGCTTACGGAAACATTTACCCCAAACAAGGTAACATGACCAAAGGTTCGGATGGACAGACAATTGACAGCTTCGGTCTCGAAAAGATTGAAAAAGTCATTGAACTAATGAGAAAAGAGGAATATCAACCTGCTCCTGCCAGAAGGGAATATATCCCTAAAAAGCAAGGCGGAAAGAGACCTCTTGGTATTCCATCCACGTATGACAAAATCGTTCAAGAAATCGTTCGACTTATTTTAGAACACATCTATGAGGATACGTTCTCTGTACACTCACATGGCTTTAGGCCAAATCGTAGCTGTCACACAGCTATTGAAGAAGTCTATCAGAGAGCCAGAGGAACCAAATGGTGGGTTGAAGGAGATATCAAAGGGTTCTTTGACAACATAGACCATCATGTTCTTATAGATATTCTAAGAAGAAGAATAAAGGATGAAAAATTCTTACGATTAATCTGGAAATTTCTCCGCGCTGGTTTCCTAGAGGATTGGAAATACAACACAACGTATAGTGGTACACCACAAGGTGGTATCATCAGTCCACTTCTAGCGAACATCTATCTTAATGAATTTGACAAATATATGGAAAAATATATTCGTAAATTCAATAAAGGCAAAAAGCACAAGGATAATAAGGAATACAAATCCCTCTCATATCAAATTAGTCGCCGTAGGAAGAAACTACTCAACAGTGATCTTACAGGCGATGAAATGGTTAAAATTCAAAGTGAAATCAAATCCTTTGAAGAACAGAGAAGGACAATGGACGCCTCAGATCCTATGGATGAAAACTTCAAAAGATTGTCATACACACGGTACGCTGATGACTTCCTTATCGGTGTTATAGGCTCAAAAGCTGAAGCTGAAAAAGTGAAATCCGACATTAGAACTTTCCTAGCGAAAAGCTTAAAGCTGGAATTAAGCGAAGAAAAGACGCTTATCACACATGCGAGTAAGCCAGCCAGATTCTTAGGGTTTGACCTAGTCGTCAGAAACGGCAAGGAACATAACATCAGAAGAGTCAACCGAGAAGGCGGAAGTCACGTAACGTCAGGTTCAGGTATGGTCAAAGTTTCTCTACCACATGATGCTATCCGCAGTTTTATGCTGAAAAACGGATACATCATCATAGACAAGGATGGGAACTGGACGCCTAAGGAACGGGGTAAATTCAAAAATAATGACGACTTAGAAATTGTGAGCATCTACAACTCTGAAATCAGAGGATTCTATAACTATTACGCAATCACAACAAACGTTTCCAATCTGAATCACGCATACGCGTTAATCAGACAGAGCTTTCTTAAAACCTTAGCTATGAAATATAAAACCAAATCTTCCAAAATCAGCAAAAAATTCTCGCTGAATGGAGAACTAGGTGTATTTTTCAAAAATGCAGAAGGTTATACAAAGCTTAGAAAGTTCTACAATGACGGTTTTCCGATGAAAAAGGGTTTCTCACATGAACCGTCTGTAGACATTCACGTGAACACATTACTTTATTCGGCTAGAACTAGCCTCGAAGACCGAATAAAAGCAAACAAATGCGAGTGGTGTGGTACAACGGACGGGAAAATTGAGGTGCACCATGTTAGGAAACTTAAAGACCTCAAAAAGAAAACCAAATGGGAACAGTTTATGATTGCAAGAAATCGCAAAACAATGGTTATGTGCGTAGAATGTCACATTGCCTTACACCAAGGCAAATTAGATTAGTTAATCAAGTATAACGAAGTGGAATGACTGGCGAGCCGTATATACCGAAAGGTATACGTACGGTTCTGAGAGAGGTTCTTGGAAACCTGTCACAGAAATGTGATAAGGCGCTGGGTTCCTACTCTATTTAAAAAAGGGTCAGCAGGCAGCGGTTGAGGGCCGTATTCAAGTGAGAAACTACGAGAATAAAGAAGGTCGCAAAGTATATGTCACCGAGATTGTTGCAGATAATGTTCAATTCTTGGGCGGTGGCGGACAAGGACACGCTTCAGGATTGTCATCCGGCGGCGGGTTTGAGTCCGACTTTGGCGGCCCGCGCAGCAATAGCAAACGAGATTCCTTTGATGATAACCCCTTCGCTAATGATCAAAAACCCATTGACATTTCGGATGATGATTTACCGTTCTGATTGTACGCTTATAGTCTAATAAAGGAGGGAATTAATGATGGCACAACGCCGTGGTCGTGGTAAACGTCGTAAAGTTTGTTACTTTACTTCAAATAACATCACTCACATCGATTATAAAGATATTGAATTACTGAAGAAATTTGTGAGCGAGCGTGGAAAGATTCTTCCCCGTCGTGTAACAGGTACTTCTGCAAAATATCAACGCATGCTGACAGTAGCTATCAAGCGTGCACGCCAAATCGCTTTGTTACCGTATGTAACAGAGTAATTAACTCACATAAAAAAGAGCAGTGGGATATAAGCCTGCTGCTCTTTTTGGTGCACCCGGCATGGGCATTATCTATAGGGTTCAAGTCTCGAATGGTGAAGGCAGTAGTAACCATTAGCTTATGACAAGGGTATCGACCGTGAGGTCGAATCTGAAGGAAGCTGGCGGCAAACCTCCGGTCTGAGGAACACGAACCTCATATAAGGCTAGCATTCGTTGGATGAGTCTGCGAAACAAGACAAAGTCCATACTGCCGAAGGGGAATGAGAGTAAATGAGGCAAATAGATGGAGGGGAAGATAATGTTCTTACTCGGGGAGATCTGTCTGGTACGCCGCAAGGCGGTCCATTAAGTCCACTTCTGTCTAATATTGTGCTGGATGAACTAGATAAGGAATTGGAAAAGCGAGGACATAAATTTGTCCGCTATGCAGACGATTGTAATATCTACGTTCGTACCCGCAAAGCAGGAGAACGGGTAAAAGCATCGGTTACCATCTTTATTGAAGAAACGTTGAAACTAAAAGTGAATCAAGAAAAGAGTGCGATAGACCGTCCGTGGAAACGAAAGTTTCTTGGCTTTAGCTTTTCCTTTCATCTCAAACCGAAAGTCCGTATCGCAACGCAATCCATACAGCGAATCAAACAGAAAATCCGCCAGATTACATCTCGGAAGAGACCGGTTTTTCTCGGTGACAGAATCGAGGAACTGAACGAGTATTTGATGGGATGGCTGGGATACTTTGCGCTGGCAGATACGCCAAGTATTTTCAAACGACTAGATGAATGGGTTCGCAGGCGACTGAGAATGTGCTTATGGAAACAATGAAAACTTCCCCGCACAAAAGTAAAAAGGCTCATCGCTTTAGGAGTGCCTAAAGGAAAAGCCTACGAATGGGGAAGCTCCCGCAAGGGATACTGGCGTATTTCGAAAAGTCCTGTACTGCACAGAACGTTGGACAATCGATTCTTCGAATCGTATCAACTTAAGAGTCTGGCAAAACGATATGACTCCTTACGGAGTACGTAATGAATCGCCGTATACCAAACGGTACGTACGGTGGTGTGAGAAGTCGGGGGTTCATCGCCCCCTCCTACTCGATTATGCGCCCGATACAGGCAGCATAGTAACAAGATTCGGTTGTCTTGCCTGCCTTAAGATTGAGTTTGGGATGCAGCTTTTTTTGCTTGATGCTTGGCTTTCCATTGAGCTTTAAGCTGATCTACAGTGATCCCTTGTTTCTTGGCGATTTCTTCTAATTTGGCTTCGCCTTTTGCTTTAAGCTGCGCCTTTAATTGATCTACAGTGATTCCCTGGGCTTTTGCTTGTTGTTCCAGCTTTGCCTCACGTGCAGCTTTATTCTTTGCTCGCAATTGCGTTTTTAATTGATCTACTGTAATACCCTGGGCTTTTGCCTCTTGTTCCAGTTTAGCTTCAAATTTTGCTTTAAGCTGTGCTTTTAACTGTTGTACGGTAATGCCTTGTGCTTTTGCTTGCTGAGCAAGCTTAGCCTCGTATTGAGCGTTATGAGCATGGGCGGACGGGGCAGCACTGGTTGCAGGTGTCGCAGCAAATACGGAACCAACGGAAGCCAGGGCAAACATCGCACCTAAAGATACGCCAACTACTTTCTTTTTCATGTTCATTAGAAAGTCCTCCTTTATATTATGGTTTAGCGTATAAGAAAGTAGAACTTTCTTATACGCATATGTGCAGCTAAGTCTATCGCCTGCGCCTTTAGCTTGGCGTTAGCCTGCTGACCAACTTTTCTTTGACGGGATAAGCATACCTTTTTATTGTGTCAGGCATATGTCATATTTTAAAAAAATGAAAAACTAATTTTTATTTATCGTTTTTCATATATAATTCAATTATTATAGTGATTTAACAGGAGGAAAAGAAGTTGGGGTCCATTTCAGATATTGCTGCATATCTTATTGAAAACGCAAAATCACTCGCTATTGAAATCGTTGAGCAAATCACTCAACAAATGAAATTGGAACTTGCCAAAGAACAAAAAGCAACGGGAACCGTGTTTTATGTCGAATTCATTAAATTTTTAGGAGAGTCTCTAATCTGCGAGGATGGGGAGGTACCGCCGGATTTTATTGCATGGAACAGGATGCATGGAGAACGTGAAGCGAATATGGGAAAAAAATCTTCCGATGTTCTTGTGTTTTATCCGACGGTTCGGGGAATTTTCATTCAGTCTATCGCTAAAATTTGCCTGGATCATGGGCTTTCTACGGAAGAACTCATCTTTGTTAATAAGCGAATCAACTTCACTCTTGATATTGGCGTCAATGAAATAATTCGCTCGTTTGATCATTTTAAAGAAAAAATTATGAAAGCAGTACAAGAAGAAATGAACGAATTATCAGCGCCAATTGTGCCGGTTCATGAGGGGGTCGCGATACTTCCGCTCATCGGGACGATAGATACTTACAGGGCAAAATATATTCTGGAGAAGGTCATTCCAAAGGTTGCCCAGTTAAAAATAGAAAATCTGATCATTGATTTTTCCGGAATTCATACAATTGATACAATGGTGACAAAGCATATATTTAAAATGCACGATGTTCTCCGGCTGCTGGGGATTCATGCGACCCTGACGGGAATACGCCCAGAACTGGCCCGGACAGTGACTGAAATCGGGATGGATTTACCGTCGATTACATCGTATACTACCGTTCAGAAAGCATTGGAAATCATAAAGAAAAAATAAAACAAATGTATGGGTTTGCTGTTGAAACCGTCTTTTATTTTTCTTCAAGTCTTTTTGCTGACTGTTTGATTTTGCCGATTTCAGCTTTCATTTCAGTAATATGGTTTATGAGCGTAAAAAATATGTGGAATATTATAGTTAAAATAAAATAGACCAATACTATAATAGGACAGTGGGATCATTCTTACTGTTTTTTTCGGTGTATAGGATAGTATAAATATTCTTTGATGTTTAAGGATCTGCCGGGAGGTGTATACATAAAAATGCGGAATAACGTAAGAGAACTGCTGGAGGGTGCATTCATGAGCGCCGTCTTTCTTATCCTCTTTTTACTTACATTCTATACTCCGCTGGGAATCGCTTCAGTCTTTGTTTTACCGGTTCCCTTAACGCTGTATGCGTATCGTCACAGCGGGAAAGGCAGATTGGTAACCTTTCTTGCCGTGATGTTCTTATCGTTTATTTTTACCAGCTTTTCCGGTGTCACATTGGCTTTGCCGGCTGCTGTACTCGGTTTAGTCATGGGAGGGGCTTACCGAAATAGGAAACCAAGTGGACAGGTTATCATTCTGGGAACCATTGTATCTCTCGCCCTCTTCTTTATAAGCCTGACTATTTCCATCTGGATTTTCCACGTGAACCCAATCGAACTTGCCGTAAATGCATCCAAGGAAGCGATTAAACAAATTCAAGCACAGATGGGGGCTGTTGTGGATGGTCAAAGGGCGGCCCAGCCGGGCCAACAGCAATCCTTGCAGCAGTTGCTGCAAACGGTGCCGGGTCTCATGAGGATGATTATTCCTTCTTCTGCCATTCTTTATTCACTTTTAAGCGCTGTGGCGAATCATGCGATTTCCCGCCGTGTTTTAAAGCGAATGGGGACGCTCATTCAGCCTCTGCCTCCGCTACGGGATTTGCGCTTTCCGCGTTCTATTCTGTATTATTATTTTATTGTACTGCTTATGCTTGCCGTTCCCGCGATCTCCCAATACGGTTTTCTTCATGCGGTTGCCGTAAATGTTAACTTGTTAATGATATTTGCCTTTTTACTTCAGGCATTGTCCCTGGTTGCTGCACTTTTTTACCGGAAGGGATGGAGCAAAGCTTTACTGGTTGTGGTTGTCTTGATATTCCTTCTTTCACCGTTTGCCTATATACTAATACTAGTAGGGATGATAGATGTAGGGTTTAATCTCCGCAACCGACTTTTTCTAAAATAGGAGCTGAGTGTATGCCGAAGTTCCTGTCAAAACGCTGGTACGGATTCCATATCATATTGGCTTTTGCTTATGGTTTATTGGCAGCCGGCCTGCTTGCTTTCTTTATTCGTTGGTATGCAGGGCTTGCCGGCCTTCTTGTATTGCTTATCATGTTGTTTTTCACCGTTCGAAATCAGCGGGCTGCTGAAGACGAACTGGAATCTTATATTCAAACACTTACCCATCGGATCAAAAAGGCAAGTGATGAAGTCATTAATCGAATGCCAATCGGTATTCTGCTCCTGGACCAGGAAAGGAAAATCGAGTGGTATAACCCGCTTATTCAGCAAATGACTGAAGACAATGAGCTGATAGGAAAGCACTTGCTTGATGTGTTTCCTCCGCTTGCCGATGTGACGGAAGAGACGCAAAAAGCTGAAATTACGTATAAAAACCGGATTTACCAAGTGCTGTTTCGCCCGGAAGAACGTCTGCTTTATTTTACGGATATTACCGATTACAAAGAATTGCTTATGCATTACAATGAAGGGAAGCTGGTCTTGGCGATCGTATATCTTGATAACCTGGATGAGGTAGCTCAGGGGTTGGATGAGCAGGTACGCAGTATGCTTCTCACCAATGTAACAGGCCTTATTACGAAGTGGGCGCACAAGTACGACATTTATTTAAAAAGGATGTCATCCGATAAATTTATCGCTGTCCTGGATGAGGGAACGCTGCATCAACTAGAGGAGACCCGATTTGACATTCTGGATCAGGTACGGGAAATGACCGGGAAAAATAAGGTTCCGCTTACATTAAGCATCGGTGTCGGTGCCGGAAGGGATATGTTTATCGAACTTGGCGAAATGGCTCAATCAAGCCTTGATGTCGCGTTAGGACGCGGCGGGGACCAGGCGGCCATTAAGAATGGCGATAAACTTACGTTTTATGGCGGGAAATCCAATGCGGTTGAGAAGCGGAACAGGGTTCGTGCGCGCGTGATTTCTCACGCGCTGCGCGATTTAATCCTGGAAAGCGACCATATTTTAATCATGGGCCATAGAATGCCTGATATGGATGCTATCGGTGCGGCAATCGGCGTGTTGAAGGCTGTCCACGCCAATGAAAAAGAAGGATATATCTTGCTGGATGAGAGCAATCCGGCAATCGAGCGTTTAATACAGGAAGTAGAAGAGCATGAAATGCTTGGCCATTACTTTATAACAAGTGAACAGGCTGTGCAGATGGTTACCCGGCGAACGCTTGTTGTAGTCGTTGATACCCATCGTCCTTCGATGGTGATTGAGCCCCGTTTGCTTACATCTACCAGCAAGGTGGTGTTAATTGACCACCATAGAAGATCGGCTGATGAATTTATTTCGGACCCTGTGCTCATCTATTTGGAGCCCTATGCATCATCAACGAGTGAGCTTGTCACCGAACTTTTGCAGTATCAGAATGAGAAATTATCGATGGATGTGCTGGAAGCGACCGCCCTGCTGGCGGGGATTGTCGTTGATACGAAAAGTTTTGCGTTTCGGACGGGCTCCCGGACATTTGAAGCGGCTTCTTTTCTACGCCGCAAAGGGGCCGATACAAACCTGCTTCAGACGCTGCTAAAGGAAGATTTGGATCAATATATCCGCCGCTCGGAGATTTTGCAGAATACGCAAGTGTACCAATCGATAGCCATTGCCCGCGGAAAAGACGGGCAAACGTATGGCCAGCTCCTGATTGCTCAGGCGGCGGATACACTATTGACGATGGCGGGCATTGAAGCGGCTTTTGTTGTATGTAAACGGCCGGATGAAATGATTGGGATTAGTGCCAGGTCGCTTGGTGATTTTAACGTCCAGTTAATCATGGAGAAGCTGGGAGGTGGCGGCCATATTAACAATGCCGCAACCCAGATAAAAAATAGTACGGTCGATGAAGCTGTCGCCCAATTAAAAGAGATTATCTTCAATAATCAGGGGGGAAAACAAAAATGAAAGTCATCTTTACACAGGATGTGAAAGGCCAGGGTAAAAAAGGAGAAATTAAGGAAGTTTCCGAAGGGTATGCCCGCAATTTTTTATTGAAGCAAGGCCTTGCTAAGGTAGCGACAGAGGGTAACGTGAAAATGCAGGAAGCTCATCAAAAGAGCGAAATAAAGCGCAAGGAACAGGAGTTAGAAGACGCAAAAGAACTGGCGAAAATCGTAGCGGAAACGACCATCACTATTAAAGCAAAGTCAGGGGAAGGCGGGCGCTTGTTTGGTGCGGTCAGCACCAAACAAATCGCGGATGAATTGAAAAAAACGAAGTTGAATATCGATAAACGCAAGCTGATGCTTGATGAACCGATTCGTACGTTAGGCTATACGGATGTCCCTGTGAAATTGCACCACGAAGTTACAGCGACACTGAAGGTTCACGTCGTTGAAGAGTAGAATTGAGGGATAGACAATGAGCGATCTCTTTCAAGATCGTATTCCGCCCCAGAACATAGAGGCGGAACAGGCTGTTTTAGGGGCTATTTTTTTGGAGCACGAGGCACTGATTACCGCACAGGATATATTGATGCCAGAGGATTTTTACCGGACCGCTCACCAGCGTATTTTTCATGTGATGGTGAGTCTCGCGGAGCGGTCGGAACCGATTGACCTCGTAACAGTGACGGCTGAGCTTGAGAATCAGAAGCAGCTGGATGAAGTAGGCGGGGTCTCCTATTTGACTGACCTGGCGACTTCGGTTCCAACCGCCTCCAATGTAGAGTACTATGCCCGCATTGTTGAAGAGAAGGCCCTCTTGCGGCGTCTCATTCGTGCCGCCACGAAAATTGCGGCGGACGGATACACGTCAGGCGACGATATTCCATCCATGCTTCATGATGCCGAAAGAAGTATTATGCAGATTGCGCAGCGGCGCCGTGCATCGAGCTTCATACATATCAAGGATGTGTTAACCGAAACATATGAGCAGATCGAGGCGCTTGCCTCCAGCAAAGGCGATATTACCGGAGTGCCGACAGGGTATCCTGACCTTGATAAAATGACCTCCGGGTTGAAACCAGCCGAATTGATTATTCTCGCGGCCCGCCCCAGTGTAGGGAAAACGGCGTTTGCACTCAATGTTGCGCAAAATGTGGCTGCCCGGGCAGGTGCGACTGTTGCGATTTTTAGCCTGGAGATGGCGGCGACCCAGCTTGTGCAGCGGATGATTTGTGCGGAAGGCAATATTGACGCTCAACGTATGCGTACAGGGTACTTTTCAGATGATGACTGGCATAAGCTCACGATGGCTATTGGTACCCTGTCGAATGCACCGATTTATATTGATGACACGCCAGGGATTACAGTGAGTGAAATCAGGGCCAAGTGCCGGCGCTTAAAAACAGAAGTCGGGCTCGGGCTCATTCTTATTGATTACCTGCAGTTAATTACCGGTCGCCGCGGCGGGGATAACCGGCAGCAGGAGATATCCGAGATTTCCCGTACATTAAAGCTGATTGCCCGGGAACTTGAGTGCCCGGTTATCGCTCTGTCACAGCTGAGCCGGGCCGTTGAACAGCGCCAGGACAAGCGCCCGATGTTGTCGGACATCAGGGAAAGTGGAAGCATCGAGCAGGACGCTGACGTGGTAGCGTTCCTCTACCGGGACGATTACTATGATAAAGAAACCGAGAAGAAAAACATCATTGAAGTGATTATAGGCAAGCAGCGGAGCGGGCCAACCGGTACCGTTGAACTGGCTTTTCTTAAGGAGTACAACAAGTTTGTCAGCTTGAGCCATCAATCGGAAAGCTAGGCTGAATATTTTTAAGCAAAATCCTCATGTGAATCATGGGGATTTTTTTATAAATTTATCGAACGAAAAGCAATCATTTTTGTATATTGTTCGTGTTTTTGTTGACAGAGGGGGGGCCGGTTGCTACACTTAATTTGTTAAAAAAGTAGGAGGTGCTCAGCCGATGTCAACCGTAGTAGTGGTAGGATCCCAGTGGGGAGATGAAGGAAAAGGTAAAGTAACCGATTTTCTTGCAGAAAAGGCTGAAGTGGTAGCCCGCTATCAAGGCGGAAATAATGCCGGCCACACCATTGTATTAGATGGCGTGCGATATAAATTAAATACGATTCCATCCGGAATTTTTTACAAAGATAAAATTTGTGTGATCGGAAATGGTATGGTTGTCAATCCGAAAGCGCTTGTGGATGAGTTGGATTACTTACACAGCTACAATGTAGCGGCGGATAACCTTCGAATTAGCGATCGCTGCCATGTGATTATGCCGTACCATCTTAAGCTTGACGGCATAGAGGAAAGCACTAAAGGAGCCAATAAGATTGGGACGACGCTTAAAGGCATTGGACCGGCGTATATGGACAAGGCGGCACGGATTGGAATTCGCATGGCTGACCTGATGGATAAAGCTGAATTCGAGAAAAAGCTCCGCCGCAACCTTGAAGAAAAAAACCGTTTGTTCGAAAAAGTTTATGAAACAGAAGGATTTAAAGCCGAAGATATCCTGGAAGAGTATCTCGGATATGCTGAACGTCTGCGTCAATACGTAACGGATACGTCTGTTGTGCTTAATGACGCAATTGACAGCGGCCGCCGTGTGCTTTTTGAAGGCGCACAGGGTGTTATGCTCGATATTGACCAAGGGACGTATCCGTTTGTCACCTCATCCAATCCTGTTGCGGGTGGCGTTTGTATCGGTTCCGGCGTAGGGCCGACGAAAATCCGCCATGTTGTTGGTGTGGCTAAATCATATACTACCCGTGTTGGAGATGGCCCGTTCCCGACTGAACTTCATGATGAAATCGGTCATCACATCCGTGAGACGGGCAAAGAATACGGCACAGTAACCGGCCGTCCCCGCCGTGTAGGCTGGTTTGACAGCGTGGTTGTTCGCCATGCCCGCCGCGTTAGCGGGATTACCGCCCTGTCTTTAAATTCTCTCGACGTTCTGACCGGAATTGAAACGATTAAAATTTGTGCGGCTTACCGGTTTAAAGGGGAAGTCCTGGAGCACTACCCGGCCAATCTGAATGTACTTGCTGAATGCGAGCCTATTTACGAAGAACTGCCGGGCTGGAAAGAAGATATCACAGGGGTTCGTTCATTAGATGAGCTCCCGGAAAATGCCCGTCACTATGTAGAGCGTGTGACCCAGTTAACGGGTATTCCGCTTTCCATGTTCTCCGTAGGACCTGAACGTGAACAAACGAATGTTGTACGCAGTGTGTATGCATTATAAAATAGAGGTAAAGAACAGCCCGGCTTATTGAAAAGCCGGGTTTTTTTGAGGGTGAGGTAACGCCAGGATGAATCAGAAAATACTTGTGGTTGACGATGAGCGGCCGATTGCCGATATTTTGCAGTTTACGCTGGAAAAAGAGGGCTATGAAGTGGTCTGTGCGTATGATGGCGATGAAGCGATAACTCTGGCAGAAAAAGAGAATCCTGATTTAATTTTGCTCGATATCATGCTGCCCGGTAAAGACGGTATGGAAGTCTGCCGTACGATTCGTCGTACCGCGAATATGCCGATTATTATGCTGACGGCCAAAGACAGCGAGCTTGATAAAGTGATTGGGCTTGAACTTGGGGCGGATGATTATGTAACCAAGCCGTTTGGCAGCCGTGAATTAATGGCCAGGGTGCGGGCTAATCTGCGGCGTCATAAATCCAATGAAGAAACAAATCAAGCCGATCTTTCTTCCCTCCTTACGATTGGACAGCTTACGATTGATACAAAATCATACATCGTACAAAAAAAAGGGCAGCCAATCGAGGTGACCCACCGAGAATTCGCTCTGCTTCACTATCTCGCAAAGAATTGTGGACAGGTCCTTACCCGGGACCATCTCCTGCAGTCTGTATGGGGCTTTGATTATTTTGGTGATGCCCGGACGGTTGACGTGACGATACGAAGACTGCGCGAAAAAATAGAAGACAATCCAGGGTCTCCCCAGTATATTATTACACGCCGGGGGTTGGGCTACGCGATGCGCAGCCCGCAGGAGGAATAGACAATGGGCAGGGTACGTTTTTTTCAAACCGTCCAGTGGAAAGTAGTCGTCCTGTATCTTCTCCTGATTTTAATTGCGATGCAGGTTATCGGAGCGTATTTTATCCGGACGGCCGAAGCGTACTATGTCAACAACTTTAACGATACGCTTAACACGCAGGCGAATCTGCTCGCAGTCAATATTGAGCGTTATCTTGACGGGGAATCGCGGCAGTCGTTTCCCAAAGAAGACATTGATAACCTGATCCATAATCTGTTTGCTCTGCGTGGGGCAGACGTGCAGCTTATCGATCAGAACGGCGTGGTTCTGACGACCACGGAGGAAAATAAAGCATTTGTCGGCCAGAAGAGCACCCGTGCTGAGGTGAACATGGCACTGCTCGGAACGAGAAGTGAATCCGTCCAGTATAATCCGGAGACCGGCCAGCGCGTTAAGGTATTGGCTCTGCCGGTGAAAAAAGGCACAAAGATTCTTGGAGTGCTGTATATGGTCGCCTCCATGGAAGAAATGTACAGTACGATGCGCAAAATCAACAGCATCTTTGCTACCGGAACTGGCCTGGCGCTCCTTTTGACGGCAGGGCTGGGGATTATCCTTGCGCGGACGATAACAACGCCGGTAAAGGAAATTACCCGGCAGGCGAATGCGATGGCTAATGGGGATTTTAACCGGCGTGTGCGCATTTATTCAGGTGATGAAATCGGCCAGCTCGGTGAAACGTTTAACGACTTGGCGAGGCGTTTGAAAAAGGCACTTGCACAGACAGAGGAAGAAAAAGAAAAGCTTTCTTCCATTCTCGCGAATATGAGTGACGGCGTGATTGCTACGGATGGAGACAACAATATCATCTTGATTAATGCGCCTGCTCAGCGGATGATTAATGTACCTTATCAGCAGGCTCTCGGGAAAAATCTGTATCAATTGTTTAATATCCCAACCGATGGTGATGAAGCGGACCTCTTATTTGAAGGAACCGGAACACTTGTAATGGATATGGAAATTGAAGGGGAAGAGCGGCTGATCAGCCTTACTTTTACATCCCTTAAAGGCAGGCATGACGAAGAAAAGGAAACCGGGATTATCGCGGTTATCCAGGATGTAACAGAGCAGGAATCCCTGAACCGGGAGCGGAAGGAATTTGTCGCCAATGTTTCCCATGAACTCCGCACGCCACTTACCACGCTAAAAAGCTATCTCGAAGCTCTCGAGGAAGGAGTGGTGGATGACCCGGATATTTCCCGCAGATTCTTGCGCGTCCTTTTGAATGAAACGGACCGGATGACCCGCCTTGTCAATGATTTGCTGCAGCTTTCCCGCTTTGACGCCGGCCAGAATCTCATTGACCAGCGGGCCATTAATGTGCAGCGTCTCTTTATTGATTTAATGGAACGTTTCGCTGTAAAGAGCCAGCAGGAAGATATTCAGATAGAGGTTGAATATCCGGATGGTGAAGACCTGCCGCTCATATGGGCAGACAGGGACGGTGTCATTCAGGTTCTTGATAACTTGCTGTCCAACGCCATGAAATATTCTAATAAAGGAACACGTATTACCCTGCGGGCATGCAGGCGGGGGGAATGGCTGGCGATTGAAGTTATTGATGAAGGCATAGGGATTCCCCGCCGCGATCTCGAGAGAATTTTTGAGCGGTTTTACCGGGTGGATAAAGCGCGAAGCCGCAGCATGGGGGGAACGGGGCTCGGCCTGTCGATTGCCCGGCAAATCGTGCTGGCGCACGGTGGAACGATTGAAATCGAAAGTGAATGGCAAAAAGGTACCAAGGTGAGGTTTACACTTCCGGTTTGTGAGGAGGTGGAGGTCGATGATTGAACAGGTTAAAACAGTTCTTCTCATTCTGCTTATTGGTTTGAGCTTTGTGCTTTCCGGGTTAATCTGGAATGACCAACCGCGCCTTGATAATCTGGGTCCATCAAGGTATATAGCACCGCAGCCTATCGGGCATACGGAACAAATGACTGATTTTGTACAGCCGTCGGCGCTTATTTTTCATAGCGGGGACGGTCACCACAAAAAAGCGCTCCCTACTACGCTGCCCTATAAAAAATTTCACGAGGAAATGAGCAAATGGTATTTCTATGATGTAGCGGAGGTGAAATTCAGCGGGGAGGAATGGGATCATCTCCTGACAAAGCAGAAAGGGATTGAAGTAATTTACCGGGACTCGATTCCCATGGATATCTTCGGTCAACTTTTTACGATTAGAGGCCGGCTTGACAGTAATTTTCACGGGATTACGCGGGTTTGGCTCTACAGCAGCAAAGAGGAAAATATGTCCTATGCGCTGTTTATTTCCGATTTGGACAGGCGGATGCTGCGGGCACGAATCACTATCTCCCCTTCTGATATGGATGGAATGTATTCAAAATGGGGGGGGCGTAATCTTCCTGAACAGCTGGTCTATCGTGCCCCGTCGGAAGCGCCGGGCGAACCGTCCACTCGCGCTTTTTTGCACCCGATCTACTTGCCGAAAGATCAGGCAAACATGTACCGTTTTCGGTATTTCTATCAGCCATTAACGATTCGCCAGGTGATTGAAACTTTTTTTGTTGATCCGAATCTGACGAGGGAAGTAACGGAGCGTGACGGGACAATGATCTATACCGACGGGAGCAAGGTTGTATCGATTCCACCGCACCAGAAGTATCTGCTCTACCGGGATCCGGCGCAAGAAGGGAGTAATCAAAATGAAGGGCCCAGTGTTGATTCGCTGAATGCGGCTATTATGTTTGTGAATCAGCATGGAGGTTGGACAGGCAGCTACTGTCTTGAATCGACCGAAAGCCGCCAGCGCAAGCAGGGGGCTGTCACCTATCAATTCCGCCCACAGATTGATTCATATCCTCTATACGGGGATCAATTCGGAGAGAATACGGTGCTTCTTCAAACAAGCGGAACCGCGGTGGTTGGATTTCAGCGGCCGATGCTGCAGCTGGATACGTATTTTGAGCGGGTACCGGTTACGGTTATGTCCGGCTCTGAGCTTATTCATTTGATAAATAAATCCCATGTGAATCAGCAGCAAATTACCGGAATTGAGCTTGGATTTAAAATGCATATTGTGTATGATTTTATGGAAATTCGCCCGGTGTGGGTTATTCAACGTTTAAGTGACAGCCCGTTGTTTATTAATGCGGCGGTATCCGGGAAAACGAGAGGAGGCGGCGGCAATGGATTGGAGTAGGGCAAAAACCATCCTGATTCTGTCCTTTCTCCTGTTGGATATTTTTCTTGCGTATCAGATTATCAGTGCCCAGAACCGCTGGATTGAAACGGAACCGCAAAGCGAGTTGATTCCTTCGAGCTTTGATGAATTGTTAAAAACGCGCCATATCACGCTCAAAGCCGATATTTCAAAAGATACGCCGGAGATGCATTATATTAACATACGATTTACTTCCTTATCCGAATATGTGCAGATGCTTCCCGATCAGCGCATTGAATCGAACGGAAACGGTGTGATTTCGGTTTTCCCAAACCCGGTACCGGTGTCTGATTCCATCAATCAGGAAGATTGGTTGAAGAACACGCAGCCATACATCGCTTTTTTGCCGGGTTATGTGTACGATAAAGAGAGGAGTACGCCAACTGTCCGCCGGTATCTGCAGCTCAATCAGGTTTACCCTATGTTTAGCGCTCCGCTTGAAATTGTGGTAGACCACAAAAAAGCCCTCGGCTACCGTCAGATTCATATGCAGGTGATTAATCAGGGAATGGGGCGGAAAGTCATTTCGGCTTATACTGCTCTGCGTACCCTGCTTGATAACGGATATATCCGGTACGGTGAGGAAATTACCGGGATTTCTATCGGGTATTACGGGCATACGTATGATGCCGATATTCAAGTGCTGGCACCGGTTTGGCGCGTGATTCATAACGGTGAAGTACATTATGTGAACGGCATTACCGGAGCCGTCGAACAGGCTCCTCCCCTTGAAAAAAATATTAATATCTCCAATAATAATGATATGACAAAGTAAGAGGAGCAACCATCTTCATGAAATTTAGCGTGCTTGCCAGTGGTAGTACTGGCAATTCATTTTTTATTGAATCGAAAGACAGTAAGTTGTTAGTAGATGCCGGGTTAAGTGGTAAACAAATAGAAGGTTTGCTGGCCGAAGTGGACCGAAATGCCGCAGATTTGGACGCGATTCTTATCACCCATGAACACAAGGACCACATTAAAGGGGTAGGCGTGTTGGCCAGACGCTACCAGCTGCCCATATACGCGAACAGCAAGACATGGGCGGAATTAGATGAGCAGTTGGGGACGATTAGTGAAAACCAGCGCATGATTATGGAAATAGGGGAGGTGCTGCAGTTCGCGGATATGACCGTTGAATCATATGGAACGTCGCATGACGCGGCTGAGCCAATGGGCTTTTGTTTCTATGAAGAAGATAATAAAGTAAGCCTGACAACGGATTTGGGTTATGTCAGCCAGCGGATTAAGGATACAATTCGGGATTCAGACGCCTATATTTTCGAATCAAATCACGATGTGGAGATGCTTCGAATGGGCGGTTATCCCTGGCATTTAAAACGGCGTATTTTAAGCGATGTAGGGCACCTTTCCAATGAAACAGCAGGAGAAGCACTGTGTGATATTCTTGCGGGTAAGGGCGAAACGATTTACCTTGCTCATTTGAGCAAAGAAAATAATATGACGGAGCTGGCCCGTCTCACTGTCAACAATATTTTACAGGAAAGCGGGTTTAGCGTAGGAGATGATGTGCATCTTGTCGATACATCTCCTGTGCGTCCAACGGTAATGAGAGAAATTACACGTAAGTAGGTTTGCATCTGCTGTTGTGGACGTAATTATTTTCAAAGAATCATAGGTCATACTTTACGATGCAACAAACAAAGCTGAATGAACAAAACGAACAAAAAGAAAGGAGTCATGACCATGGGTTATTATGATGACGATTTCGATTCGCAAAGAAAAAAGCGCGGAGGAGGGACATCAACCTTCTTGACCGCGCTGATTGGAGCCATTATTGGTGGACTCATTGTCCTTATGCTAGTCCCTACCATGATTAAATCGGGCTATCTCTCCGGAGTGCAGAACGCGCTGCCGGGAAATCAGGCGCTGCCAAATGAAAATACAAACACCCCTAATGTTCCCGGTGCCCATTATAACGTGGATGTTAATTCCGGTGTAGTAAATGCGGTGAGCAAAGTTGAAAACGCCGTTGTCGGGGTAATCAACATGCAGTCGAGCAGTGATTTCTGGGGCCAGAATACGGGAAATGTTGAAAAGGGAGTCGGTTCCGGCATTGTGTTCCGTAAGGTAAACGGCAAAGCCTATATCGTGACAAACAATCATGTGATTGAAGGAGCCAATCAGGTTGAAGTATCCCTATCGAACGGCCAGCCCCGCGTCAAAGCGCGAGTGGTTGGGTTTGACCCATTAACGGATTTGGCTGTATTAGAGATTGACAGCAGTAAAGTAACGCAAATAGCTGAGTTTGGCGATTCTTCGAAACTTAAAGTCGGTGAACCTGCGATTGCGATTGGGAACCCGCTCGGAATGGAATTTTCCCGTTCGGTGACGGAAGGGATTATCAGTTCCACGGAGCGGACGATGCCGGTTGACTTAAATGGTGATGGGCAAACAGATTATGAGGTCAACGTTCTGCAGACGGATGCCGCTATTAACCCGGGGAACAGCGGTGGTGCCCTAATTAATATCGCGGGTCAGGTCATTGGGATTAACAGTATGAAAATCTCTGAAACAGGCGTTGAGGGATTGGGCTTTGCGATTCCGATCGATGATGCAAGCCGCATCATTGATGATTTGATTCGCTATCATTCCGTACAGCGTCCGTATATGGGGATTTCACCGGTTGATTTGCAGGAAATTTCACCGGATGAGTGGACCAGTACTCTGAAGCTGCCTTCCGGTGTTCAGAGCGGTGTCGTTATTAAGGATACTACCCAATTCGGCCCTGCTGAAAAAGCCGGCCTTAAGCAGTATGATGTTATTGTCAAGTTGGATAACCAGCCGATCCAAAATTCGGCCGAGCTTCGTAAATATTTGTATACAAAGCGCGCAGGCGATACGATTCAGGTTACCTTCTACCGCGGTGCACAGGAAAAAACAGTGAGTGTTGTCTTGGCAAAAGAGCCGAGGAATGTGAATAAGTAAGAGAACGGATAGGAAAAAGTTCGTTAAGAAAGATGCTTAAAGCAATCGCAACAGTAGCCGCAAAGCAATAGAGTGGAAGCAAATAGGGCAATTGCGGCTAAAATACGGAGTAAATGAAAAGGCTTGTGTGGAATTCCATCCTCGTTTAAGAAGGAGGGAATCGGATTCCATACAGGCCTTTTTATTTGCAGGATATGGTATGATAGCAGAGAAAAAAGAGACAAGATAAAGGTGAGGAAACAGGTACAAACATTCTTATTGTGGATAAAATTGTGGATAATTGTTTATAAAAGAAGGTTGTCAACATGTTAACATATATTTTTGTGCGTTAAGATCCTAATTTATCAGCATTTTTACGCATGTATACAATTCTATGTATTCACAGAGAGTTTATGCACAATTTGTGGATAACTGTGTGAAAACGGGGGATAAGTAGACAAAAAAGTAAGAAAAATTCAAGGAGATTATGAAGTTATGCACATTTCAATTGTGGCTGTCGGTAAACTGAAGGAAAAGTATTTGAAGATGGGGATTGAGGAGTATTCCAAGCGATTGTCGGCTTATGCCAAGGTCGATATGATCGAGGTAACAGACGAGAAGGCACCAGAAAACTTAAGCCTGGCAGATATGGAAAGGGTGAAGGAGAAAGAAGGCGTGCGCATTTTGTCTGCTTTAAAGCCTGATCAGCATGTCGTCGCCCTGGCGATTCAAGCTGACATGTGGTCCTCCGAGAAGCTGGCCAGGCAGCTCGACCAGTGGGCCACTTATGGAAAAAGTTCTATCGCTTTCGTCATCGGCGGTTCTCTCGGTCTCTCGGAAGCTGTGATGAAGCGGGCCAATGAATACCTGTCGTTTTCAAGAATGACGTTTCCGCATCAGTTGGTACGGTTAATTTTGCTTGAACAGGTGTATCGGGGGTTTAAGATAAACCGGGGAGAACCGTATCACAAGTAGCCTCAAACACTTTTTGTTTTGAAAGAGCCTCAACTTCTTGAGGCTCAAAGAATAATGTGATTTTGTCTATTGTGCGTTCGCTTGTGGTATCACCTTTATTAACAGTAATTTTATCTATCAAAGAATGTAGCAATTGTTTTTTCTGTTTAGTATCAGCGTTTGCGAACAGTTGCATGAAGTTTTGAAGAACATCATTTATGAAGTCTGAATCCAATAGACTTTGGGATTCGATGTTGTGGATTTCGCTCTCCATTCTAAATATTTTTTCCTTCGCTTCCTTTTCTTGCGATTCCAAAAACTCCATTCTTTGTGTTAAAATATTTATACTGATTTTGTTCTCAAGTTCTAACAATAGATTTTGTTCTTTCTTGGCTTGAATATTTTCAAGCTCTTTTTTTATCTTTTGTAATTCTTTTAGCATGGGTTTCGTATCAATTTCAGTGTTTTTCTTCAATTTTTTCACAATAGAATTTACAATTTCGGGGTTATGCACCAATTTTTCAATTTCTTTAAGAATATACTCTTCGGCATAGTCCGCATGAACAAGATTCGTTCTGCAAGTTGTTAATCCTTTGTTTGTGTAATTACCACACGCATAGTAACGGTGGTATTCTCCAGGTTTATTGCGTTTTTTCACTCTATGAGCAACCATAGAGGCTCCGCACGTAGGGCATTTTAAAAGACCAGTTAATAGGAAATGCCCATCGTATACCTTCTCTGGCTTTCTCCCCCTAATATTCCTTACCTGTTTAGTTTTTCCCCAAGTTTCTTCTGTGATTATCGGAATATGTGTACCTTTAACGAATATGAAATCTTCTGTTTTTCCTGCTCTTCGTTTTTTATTCCAAAATTCATATCTTCCCCATCGTACATAGCCAGCATAAATGGGATTGTCGATAATTTGTTTTATAGAATTTATAGACCAATCTCTTGCTTTAATCGTTGCGAAACCTTGATAGTTTAGATACATAGCAATTTTCTTATAACCCCAACCTTCTTCTGTAAATAGTCGAAAAACTTCCCTCACAATTCTTGCTTCTTCTTCAACGATTTCCAGTTCTTTATTGCTATTAGTCTTGTAACCAAGCACTCTACCACCGTTCCATTTTCCTTGTCTTGCCCTCTGTTTCATACCTAAACGACATTGGTTTACGATATTTTCTCGTTCCATCTCAGCCATTATCCCAGACATCATAATAAAACTTTTTCCAGCGGATGTAGATGTGTCAATTAATTCAGAAATTGTTTTCAAATATACATTATGTACCTCGAAATAATCGAGGGTATTCACCAAGTCTTTCATGTTGCGGGAGAGCCGACTTAATTTCCACACAAGTACATAATTTACTTCTGTACCATAGACTTCTTTTGCATTTGCAATTACCTTTAATAATTTTTGGAAATCTTTACGCTCTTTTATACTTGTTCCTGTGATTCCAGCATCACAGAAGATGCCGAGCAAGTTTAGATTGTTTTGCTCACAGTATCTTCTAATTTCTGCTCCTTGTGCTTCTAAAGAAAAGCCTTCCTCCGCTTGTTCGTGTGTACTTACACGGATATACCCTACGACATTAATCACTTTTTTCACAATAAATCTCCTCTCTTGTTTACTATTGTCAACACCATTATTTAACCTCTCTTAATCGGAAACTTTTGATAATAAACTAAGCCGTTTTTCCAACGGACTGACTGTAGCTTAAAATCATAGAGGTCAAAATGTTTAAAAATTCTTTTGCCTTTAGACTTTTTTCGTCTACCTTTAAAATCTCACTATTTTCAATCTCTTCAAATAAAACATCGTTTTGTGTTCCCATATAATCATAATCCTCTCATTCATCGTTGTAAATATTCTACAAATATATTAAAATATATGTTGAATATAGTCAACACTTTATTTTATGTTGACCATAATGATAAAATGAAAGCGAAAATGAGGTGATATATTGGAGGAAACATTTGCTCAATTAGTCCAAACGAAGAGAAATCTACTCGGAATGAGTATGCGTGAATTAGCCAGAAGGACATCTGTAGATGTAGCCTATATCAGTAAGATAGAAAAAGGACAGGCATTAAACCCGAATTTTAGTGTAGTCATACGAATTGCCAAAGAACTTGGAATCAATATGGATACGCTACAAAAGGTTTTCCAGCTTGATGAAGACATAAATAGCATAATTCATACCTCTATACAAAAAAGCGTTCCAGAAGTGGAAAAAGAAGCAATACAAGGGATTGTGGAAGGGCTTGTTCAAGTAACGGATAATCCAAAGTTTGATATTGAAGGCGTAGGAGCGTTGTTGCAAAAGGTCTACAGCCTTCATCAGCAAAAGTATAAAATAGATGATACGTATTACGTAATTACATTAGAAGATAAGGACTGGGTTCATGTTTTAGAAACTCCTGTTGTAGATAGTCAACTTTTATCCTTATATCATCAAGCTATGGAGACGAGTGAGGAAAACAGCTTCGTCATCAAAGGGGAAATTCTTCAATATCCTGATTATTTTAACGAAAGTCGAGTTATTACTCTTCACGGTCTATTAGACAAGTGCAATTCAATCGAAGAAGATGATGATATGTATATCTATTTTTCTAATCTAAAGGACTATTCTGAACGATTATTAAACAAAATAAAACGCCTATAAAGGCGTTCTTATATACTAAATAGGAAATAAATTCTAAAGGAATAAGAGTATATACACAAAAATTCATACTTATTCTTAACACAAAACACTTTTTGAGAAAAATAGATTCGGAATCGCTCGTATCTTTTCTGTATAAAATACGAAACAAGTAAGAACTCTTTCATACCTTCTCATATCGAGGAGGTTTTTTTGTGTGCTTTTTAAACTACGAAGAATCACTCATTAAAACCATATAATACGCAAAAAAACGATATGGGTTCAGTTATAGAATCAACAACATTTTAGTGGATTGGGGTAACAGGTCAATGTATGTCCTGTCAGTACGAGGATTTATGGACAATAGGTATTTCAGAAGCGGACTTAGGGGCAACAGGGCAATTAATGTCCTGTCAGAACGGAGATTTAGGGACAGCAAGCAAGGTTCGCCTATATAACCGTCCTGTCAGTACGAGGATTTATGGACAATAGGTATTTCAGAAGCGGACTTGGGGGCAACAGGGCAATTAATGTCCTGTCAGAACGAAGATTCGTTGACAGTAATTCTAAAGACATTTGAAAACGGGAATCTGGAATGATGAATCAGATAGTATTCAGGACGTTACGAAACTCATTTTATCCAGATTGTGGTTTATCTTAATTAGGAATTCTGCAATTTGTGGATTTTCTCAAATCATAACTTTGTAGAATTGGGTAATGTCAGAGTCAGAGAATATCTTTTCTTCTGAAATCTATAATTATAGAAATATGAAGGAGGTATGATGATTTTGAATATAACGATGGAAAATATAGATGTTGATATAGATGGAATAAGCCTACCAAAAGTAATTAAACGAAGCCTTGAAAAACGTGGAAAAAAGGGAATCAATCATAGATATGTCGAAAGCATAAAGGAAATTCAAATCTTATGTTCAAATTGTAAAAAATGGAACCCAGTATATCGGCTGGAAAACGGTGAATGGGTAGACGTTAATAAAACTTATTGGACAAGTAAGACAAAGGATACAAAGGAAAATTATTTTGGAGCCTATTGTAACGAATGTCGCAGGATTATCAAACATATAAATGATAATGTGAATCTTTCAGCAAATACAAATGTAAAACAAGAAGACACAAATTCTACAAAGCCATTGGAAACTTACGTAGCGTGGAGTGAAAAAGCAGGAGGTGTACCACAAAATATATCTTTGACAAAAGAAAACGATATTTACTTGAAACTCTACGGGGTTTTGAACAACATGAAAAAGAATCAACTCATAAACCAGATAATCGCTAAGTATAGAGAAGAAAATCCTGTAAGACCGATTAACTGACAAATGGAAAATTAGGAGAAAGTAGTATACTAAGTTAAATGAATCTTCTTGAATAAAGCTTTGGCTCTGCGATAAAAAAAAGCCCCAAAATTTATCGCTTATGGTCAAAGTTTTTTTGCGTTCGCCTAAAGGTTAACTATGGAGAAAGGAATGATACTGTATGAATTTAAAGAAAACAAAATCGAGAGAGAGCAATCAGTCCGATGTTGATATTTACGGTTCTGTATTTCACAGTATTCTATATAAAATAGATACTTTAATTAAAATGATAAAAATGAAAAGGAAAGATGCCAAAGAAAAAAAAGAGGTTAAAAGAATGCTCACGAAGCTTGGACAACAAAGCAAAATTAAAACGAAAAGGGTACGCCACTTATAATTAAAGTGAATAATATAATGTAGTAAAATATGGGTGATTACACATGAAGAGGTGGGTAGAAATCCTCACCTTCTTCTTTTTTGTTGATACAACAAGTAGGCGTTCAAATCCTTTTCCATCTCTTTTATTTCAAAGGGAGATGCCCGTTTGCTTACCATATCGGGAGTTATCTCCAAGATTGAAATAAATTCATTCTTTAACTCGCTCTTTTCACTGAACAATGCAGATATGATTTGGTTGAACAAATCATCTAATCCCAGCTCAAGCCGTTGCTTATAGTACAGGTCAAAGATTTCCTTGCTTTGCATCACATACATAGCAAGAAACCGTCTTTTACGATGGCTGTTTGAAATCCCTTCTACAATCTGTTCCATCGAACCATCTCTGAATAGATGCTCACGGAGCTCCTGAATATAGGCTTTATAAATAGATAAATTTAGCATGTCTACCACCTTTCATTAATTTATGTACGGCATGATTCTGCTCCAACTTATTTAATAACCTGTTTGTCTTCTTGTTTTTTATTTTATTGCTCTGTAAGCTTCATCAGCTTGTTCTATGGAAATTTGTATTTCATAAGTAAATTTTGAACTAACACCATTAAACCTCATTGAGTATTTCTACATTCTGACATTATCATACGACTTGGTAAAGTGATTAGTCAGCTTATAAGACATGATTGCCATACAACAAGTTATAGTCAGTTAATTGATTTTGTTATATGATTAATTTGAAAATTTATCCATACTGGAGGTGAATTCATGGGGATGATGAAAGATTTAAAAGAGGTAAATACTCTCGCATCGGAAGTTGTAAAAGAGGTTCTTGCTACCGATGATAAAGAAGTTATTTATAACTTAATTGTTAAATTGGCAAATGATGCCTATATTAAAGGCACACAAGTTGATGGCGAAAGATAAATACAACTGAAAAGACCCCTTGCTTTATAGCAGGGGGTCTTTTTCTTTGTGGTTTGTTTCAGAACTTGTTTTCTCTCAGTTATATCTTGTCTCGAAAAATCTATGATATAGCACTTGAGTCAAAAACTATTTCCATAGTTTTCCGTACGGTTGGTTGAAGTTGCTTCACATCAATATCGGGAGCGTACAGGCGGGAACGCAGACCTCACTTCATCACCCTTCACCAACTTGCTGTCGCAACTTGGTTTGGGACGCTCGAAAAATCGACTTTGCCGACCGCAACGAGTTGCTTTTTTCCAGCTTGATTCCGTTCGGTCTGCTTCCCTTTGGGAAGCTGTTGTTGTTCCTCATCATGTATAAATTGGCCGTAAGCCAATTTTTACATGAATCGTTTCAACAAAGCACCTCCTGCAGTTTTAGCTGTAAGTCTTTTTCAGCGGATCCGACTTCAGTCGGATTTGCTGAAAAGACCATCGTAGGTTGGTTGTGGGGGTGCTAAAAGACAAAAACCTAAAAACCAAAATCAAAGGAGGTGTGACACTCATGGGTAGGGGTAGAAAATCTAATTACATTAACAAGCTCACCAATAAGGACCAAAATTTCTTGAAGGCTCTTCGGAACGTTGGCTATCTCAATCAAAACCACATCAAGGAACATATCGGATTAACAGATAAGCGAGTCGTCAATTACGAACGGGACGGTCTTATCGAACGCTGTGCCTATCTCAATCGAGAAACTAAAGAAATGGAACACATCTGGAGACTGACGGACAAAGGAAGGGACTTGACTTCTACTCAGATGAACTTAGATAACTTCTACAAGTCTTCTTCCGCACGACATGACCTGGGATTAGCAGATAAGTATTTTTCTTTATCTCAATCAGATAGAGACCATTGGCTCACCGAAGCTGACCTTCGAGATAGGCTCTATGAACAGATTGAGAACCTTCAAGAACAAAGGGAAATCGCCAGAGCCGAAGAGCTACGAGAAATGCTACAAGAACGAATGATAAGCCCCCCCGATGGGGGCTGTATGAGGGGAGAACACATGGTTACTTTTGAAATTATCACCAGTTCGTATGGACCAGCAGAGCTGGCCGCAAAAGATGAATACGTCCAAGAAATGGGCGTTCAATATGAAACTATCAAAATATGAAAGGAGCCACTAATATGACAACCAGAGATAAGAAAGCACACCTTTGTAGGACGCACAGAACGCTGTTGAAGCTTGTTTTTCATATGGGGAAAGGTGTTATGTATAAACAGCATATTTTGCGTTATATGAGCCTATTTGAAGGCTCACATGAGATAGATACTTCCAAGGCTTTAGGGGAACTGAAAGATAATGAAATTCTTGATTATCATAGCTTCTTCGGGGCAAAAGTCATCAAACTCAATAAGTATGCGGTCTATTTTTTATTACAGAAAGAACGTGAGGACGTATCTTCGATATCACTCACGGCAGGAAAGGTGAAAAAATCGGCATTCTTAAATCAAATCATTCTACAAAATGCAGATAGGCTAAAAAAGAAATCCCCATCTTTACAGCAATTGATTCCGAGATATCTCAACGATACAACTTACTTTACTAAAGACAAGGAATCCTTTGTTTACTTACAAAGGCAGTACGAACAAGGATGGTGTTCATCCTATGCGGAACATGAAATTCAACGGCTGATTCTTGCAAAGCAACAAGGGCATCAGTTCGAGAACACAAGTGCAGATAAGATTCAAAATGATTACAACCTAAACAGTATTCAAGCCAGTAATATCTATTTGGGACTCAAGCGAAAATTAAAAACTGGGGAGACGTTTCTTTTGGTCGATGTTTTAGATATTAACGGTCTTATTACAGCAAAGAAGTTCGCTGAAAAAGTAAATTTAACAACAGACCATTTGAAGCTATTATTTGACCAAGATAAATTGAACTTTGAGTTTAGGCTTTATGTACAGAGCCCAGAACGACAGGAATTTCTATTAAAGCACGCACGCCAAATTTCAGTTTCTATTCAGGACCACTGCAAAGAGGAAATTAGATGGATTGTGAAAAACTTAGATTTAGAAGCTACACTATTCAGGAATCAGAAGATTCTATTGAATGTGTAAAAGTGCAAACAGCGAATTTTTATTTGTTTTGACAGGAAAAATGTGGAACATTGTCGAATGTATAATTATGATAATTTAGGGGGGGTCTCAATGACAACGGCAATGTATTTCCTGTCTGAGTGGGCAGGTAAAGAAGCATGGAAAGTACACGTTGTTAATGAAGTGAGAACGAGAAGTGAAATTGATTCAAGTAAACTTCTTGATGAAGTCCTTGGTTTAATGCAAAGTGAACAGACGCTTGATTTACTTGCTGATATAGATAGTGAGCGTGCAGATGAAGGGGTATTGGTGATAAATAATATTAAGGCTCCGAACAACATCAGTGCGTTATCAAGGGATGTTCATTTCGCATTGGGAGGAAAACTTAATGTTTTTTATGGCGAAAATGGTTCAGGAAAATCATCATATGTACGTATGTTTCGTAAACTGGCTAATAACTATTACACTTCGGAAAAGCATCTGAAAATTATCCCAAACGTTTATGAAGACAAAGCTTCGGTGAAGTCACCGATGCAAACAATTGAAGTTACATATACAGTGATGCATGAGAAAGTAAACGAGGTAGTGGATATTAACCTACCACACCCCATGTTAAGCAAAATGAATGTCTTTGACAGTGATTCTGTTTTGCCTCTGATTAATAGCGACCTTTCATTCACTGTACTTCCTAACGGATTTGAACTATTTCAAAAGGTGTCACATCAGTTGGATGTCCTCCGTGATGAACTTTCTCAAGTTATAGAACGTGATAAATTGAAACAGGACACCTTATTTGTTGATTCTTCTTATGATTTTATTCGGGCGGAACTCAATACAATTATGAGAGAAATAGGCAACTTTAAAGATGTCAAACCATTTCTTGATAGTAACCATCCCCGTAGTGAATCATATGAAGATGCTATTACAGAAATTGACGTTCAAATCAAAGAACTCGAATCTTCCAACCCCAAGGACAAAATCACTATATTGTCGACACAGAGGACAAAACTTGTGTCTATCAAAGAGTCCATTCAAAAATTGGCGGTTACTTTAAGCACAGAAAATATTAAAAAAATCAATAAACTCATAAAAGACTATGAACTCAAGGTTCAAGAAGAACGTGAGTTTAATGAATTGTTTCAAAAAAGTGTATCTTTTCTTGACGTAGTAAACAACGAGTGGTTGCTTTTCATCAAAGCAGGTAAGAAGTATTACGATTCCGTTAATAGGGCTCAAATCAAGGAAGGTGAACCCTGTATATTTTGTAGTAATCCTCTTACCTCAACAAGCGTGAATTTGGTTGAGAGCCATTTTAAGCATGTCAATAATAGGCATAAGGAGGTTCACGATTCCCTCGAAAAGCAATTATTTTCACATGATTTAACAAAGATAGTAATTTCATGGGCAGACGAAGACTCAGCTTTGTTTGAAAGTGAAAAGTTTCTGGAACGAATAAAATCGGCAATTCAATTGGTGAACCGTAACAAAGAATTATTCAGTATGTTCCTTAACGCCAAACAGGTTATGGATAATTCAGTGATATTAGATGTCTCAGATGTGATTGAAGAAATTACTCAGGAGATATCAGCCTTAAGCGACCGAATTGATAATCTGACGAAAAACAAAGCTGAAATAAATGAATTGATTGCTTCCCGTAAGAGTCTCAAGGATACGTTACAAAAAAATGAAAAATTGCATTTATCATTGGATTATTTAGCAGAATGGTTTCAGATTCGGGAATCTGTTGAAAATCACAATAAAGCGAAGAGGAAATTTTCTACAAATACATTAACCCAAAAACAAGCAGATGCCTTCAAAAAATTAGTCCAAGGCGAGTATCTTGAAACGTTTGAACGGTTCGCACAAGAACTTCAGGTATCAAACGTAAATCTAAAAATGTCTCCACAAAAAGGACAAACTCTCCGAAAGAAGTTTGTTGCCTCTGAGGAATACAAAGTATCCGAAATTATGAGTGAAGGTGAACAAAAAGCAGTCGCCATGGTGGAGTTCGCTACTGATTTAACAATGAGAAACAATTTTCATACTGTGCTCTTTGATGACCCTGTGACTTCATTAGATTATAAACGGTCAGAATTAATTGCAAACTTGATTTATCAATTATCATTAAGTAGGCAGGTTGTTGTTTTTACACACAACATTATGTTTTATTACTATCTGTACAACGCATGTGCAAACGAGAAAAACAATGAGAACAAATTTTTTAAAGTGGATGAATTTGACAAACTAAACAAAGGAATTGTGTCAGAAACCTTTAGTGGTAGGTTGGAAACATTGAAGGAGATAACGAATAAACTAAAAGCTCAAGAGCAAACGATTAATTCAAGAACATGTATTGGAGATGTTTTAGAGGAAGCGTTGAAGAAAGCTTATGCCGACATCCGTACTTGGTGTGAATTAATGGTTGAAGAGGGCTTCTTTAACTCCGTTGTACGTAGGTATGAACCTAACATCAGGTTCACCAAGGTTAAGGATATTAAAGGTGATTTCGTAGAGGAATTACTTTCAGTCAACGAATTGTTTGAAAAGTCATGTCGTTGGATGGCTGGTCACAGTCAACCTACTGAAACTTAACATGTTCGAGCCACTAAAGAGGCATTTAATGATGATATGAAATACATACATCGACTTTATCACCAATATAAGTAAATCAGGTTATCAAAATTAAACATATAAATCATATTTGTTGAAAAATAAAAAAATTCTGATGAATAATGCGGAATACTTGCAAAAAATGAAGGACATAATGAATGACTTCAGAACGGGTTCATCTGGTATAAGTTACCCTTCAAATATCAAGAAGAATTTCAATGCTCAAGCATTCTATGGTGTTGTTGTAGAAGTGCTGAGTGCTATGAATAATTTAACTCACAAAGATGAACTATTGGGTGAATTGGCACTACTGTTAATGACATACTATATTGTCCATAACTTGACGGCATTTGTTGTCCGAGCTTTGACGGAAATCTTGTCCAAATCTTATTTGAAAGAAAGGGAGAATCATGACAATTCTCCCTCAACCACCCGTTTGACCATATGGTCATCTATGATGCGATGCCCGTTCTGTGCTCCATAAAGTAAACAGTGCGTGCACAGCTTGTTAATCAGCCTTGCGGCTCCTCCAGAAAAACGATGTATTTCATCGATCGCTCCATCAGAGAATATTTGCTGACTAACTCCGGCATATTGAAGATGCTTTGTTACATACTCGCCTACCTGCGCACGATCAAAGTGGCCCAGCCTGCATTGGATATCGATCCTCTGCCGAATTGCGGTAAAAGACTGTAAACGAAGGCGATCCCACAATTCGCTCTGTCCCACTAAAATGAGAGCCATCGGGCTTTGGGCATCCATTTTGAAATTAAGCAGGAACCTCACTTCTTCAAGCATCTCACGATCCAACAGGTGGGCTTCATCCACCACTACGATAGGCTGGATACCGTGGATTCCTCTCATTAATTCAATTTCCCGATGCAGCTGCCGTTTGGCATCTCCTCTGTAAAATTTCGCTTCTGAACCCAACTGTTCCAACATTCCTTTATAAAAATGGCGTGGAGTCAGTTTCGAATCGGACAAATAAAGCACCTTAAATTTTCCACCGTCCAGGCGATCCACAAATCGACGAATCGTGGTTGTTTTGCCTGTACCACAATCACCTGTTAATACCGCAAACAGTTGACGTTCAGCAGCGTATTTAAGCCTTCCAAGAATTTCACGCACAGGAGGGGAATCATACAGCTTTTCTGGTGGTATATCCCGTGAAAAAGGAGTGGCTTCCATTCCGTAAAACGTCTCAAACATTGTCTCCTTCCTCCTTCCATATTGCACGGAAGGCAACCGCAGGTACTTGTTCTTTCCTACGTTCCTGGTGCTTCTGCTCTGCTGCGTGTAACAGCCTGGATCTGTCAGCTTGCTGTGCCTGAAGATGCGAAGGCATAGCTGGCCGTTGGCCAGCTCTTTCACCAATGACTAATTTACGGGCTTTCCATGGAGAATGCCCTTCATACTCGATGGTAAGTTCTTCTAGATCCGCAGGATCGTACACCACATCCACTTTACAGCCGATAAAAGATAACCCAACCTCGTATTTTTGATCCATGAAACTGATACATCCTGATTTATCTACTTTCCTGGTCTCGCAATGTAGAAAGGCGTTAGCTAACGTATCAGGGTCAACAAAACGAAGGGCTTTTCGGTCACTCCGGAAGGCAGATTCAGGGCTTGTTTTTTTTCCAAGGGCAGAGTGTGGCTTTGTCTGATAACACTCGCTTAGCCATACTTGAAACAGTTCGTTCAATCGCTCCAGTGTATTCGGTTTTTCTAGTGCCACTTCACTCAGAAAGGAATCCACCAAACGGTTAAAACGCTCTACCTTACCTTTTGATTCAGGGGAGTAGGGTCTTGCATAAAGAAGACGGGTCTCAAGCTTGGAACACGTTCGTGCCATCCACTTTGTCCGGTATTGCTTCCCGTTATCAAAATAAACGGATTCAGGTACGCCATATTTTTGGATAGCCTGGCGGAAAGCATCTTCCACAATTCTTTGGTCAAGAGTCGGGTAAAAGGCGCCATGAAGCACATACCGGGTGGCATCATCCAAAATCGCTACTAGATATACTTGCTTTTTTGTCCCATTGGGACCAATCGGCAGATAGGGACCATATTTAATATCTGAATGCCACAGCTGATTTCGATGTTTTCTCTGAAAGCGTCTGGCTGCCACTCCTGAATCGGCGTACAACCTCATCTGACGTGAACTATATCCCCGTTCTGCTAATTTCTCCTGAAGGGTGGATCGTTTTATCTGCCCAGGTTCTGCTAATCCCTCCCATTCTAGAATCTGAATGATCTGGGACACGCTTCGGTTTGGGGCTTCCCTCCGCAGAAGAATGGCTTGTTCCAATAAATGAGCCGGAATTGCTTCTCTCTGTTTTTGAATCTTTTTACCTTTGGGTTTCAACCCGGAAAAACCTTTGGTTCTGTGCTGTGCAAGGTAGCGTCGGATGGTTCTTTCAGATAAACCACTTGCTTTACATATCTGTTCTTTGAGTTGTTTAGCTTTTCCAGCATCCAGCCCCTCTTCCAAAAGAGGAGCAATCATTTGGAAACGTTGTGCTGCTACTTCTTCTGCTTTCTTCTGATCTCTCATGAGCATCCCTCCTAATCGATGTGTTCCTCACGAGTGTAAATCAGTTCCCTTCGGACAAGAATGCAAAACGGGTATGTAGCCATAAATTATCATTTACGATGGGCCGGACAATTCTGGCCAGCCATCGGGGGGCATTGCCCACCAATCGTCCTATACGCTGGAGTGCGGACAGCGAACCTTCGGACGACAAATTCACTGGGTTCTTCCCCTGACTGGTACGAAGCATAATGGACCTGAGACAACCAAGCCAGTAATCTACGAAACTTGTAAACCAATTTAGCCAACGAAATAAAGTAGAGTCATCAGCTGCAACATCATGGTGAAGAGAGTCCGTTAGGACTTTCTCAATGCATTCAGCCTCATAACGTTATAAGGCACTAGAAAATCTGGCAACTCATGATGAATCCTTCCACAATTCACACAACCGAGTCGACGGATATTATATACCTTGGTTTCTCCAGAACTATCTTTGGATTTTCGGTCTCTTGTTCCCATCACTTTCATGCTCGTTCCGCAACAGGGAGAAGGAATCCTCTCCGCCCCCCTAACTAAAAACTCCGGTAAGGGAGTTTTCAATCAATTTATAATCTGATACAATAACCATATGTTTTTTTGGGTGGGACATCTTCCGTGTAACTGTTGGCGCAGTTGCACAAAAAGGGAGATGTCCTTTTTCTTTCTTCAGAATAGTAACGAGGACATTATACTCGTCAGTTTCTGGACAGGCAATACCGTCAACTTTTGGCTGTTTTGGGGTATCAATAACAATTGATAGGATTGAAGTACAGGCGGATGGCTCGATAAACATTCATTATAAGTTTACCGCTACCGCCCTTCTTACGGCTTAAATTACAGTGACCGACACTCAAGTCATGTGGAGTGTATAGTATCAACACGCTTAGTAAATAATAGGAACTACCAAACTACTTAATGGGGGCTGTCCCATAAGTCATGCAAGATTGACTTAGGGCTAGCCCCGTATTACCTGAGACTACAAGTTTAGACTTTGTGGCAAATGCTTAAAAAGTACTTCCCTTTACAAAAGTTTTCATGTTCCCCGCTACATTTTATTTTTAAGCTTCTGATAGAGGGAACGATTAAAGACATCTGTTGGTATTCATTTATCGTTTTCTCAATGACTGTCTTTTTGGGGTAATCCAAACCTATAAATATTGTCATTTTACAGTCTGAATTATTCTGAATTCTTAATACGCTAGTGGAGGTTCGTACCCCTATAGATCGAAAGTAGAGGATCTTTTCAGGAGAATTGCATTTTTGAAAAATATTCCCACATACTTTTTTACATGTATATCGCTGTTCCTTTTTTTTATATATTCTATTCCTAGATGGGCATTTCAAACGGACAATCGTTGTTTGTTGGTTGTAGTTCTTTTGAATATTACTCTTACTCACTTTCAATTTTATGCGCCTCCTCATGTTTTATAGCTTTGAAGAAACAGATAAAAATCCTGATGCCAGACTACCGAAGTGCGACAATAAAAGCATTGATAATTGAGGTGTCCAACATGACGAAAAAGTAGGATATGGAATTCAACTTCAAACCGTTCAATACATTCAAGAAGAAGGAAAATCGGTGACGCAGGTAGCCCGGTAAACGGGATTGAATGAATATACGCGCTACCGGTGGGTCGCGGAATTCAATCAAGACGGCAATCAAGCGGTTTAAATATCGGCGTTTTGATCAGTTGCGTTTCGTTCTTGAAGTATGACTGTCATATGTTCATTAGTTAACTTAATCATTATCATTATTACGAAGTTGTTGTTTTAGCTTTCAAGAACGGTTCATCCCAGTATTCCTTATCCAAAACTTAGCTTTATTTTTCCTCAAGAAGTGTGCCGTTGGGATAATTCATCAAAATTCGTAAGCAGCAGCATCCTCTCCTTTAGGGGTGTACTTTACTATACTTATTGTACTTTACTCTAAACAAACTGTACTGAGGCAAACATCCATTTTAAATAAAAACTAGGTCAGTGTCATTAAACCTTTGATATTTGGTTTTTTTAATCAGTTCAATGGCGGATACAATCAGGTTTTAAGCAAAGTAAAATATAGCGTAAGGAAAAATTAACCTAGGAGGTATTAAGGATGGGAAATTGTAATGAGCAGGTCGGCGGTAATTTTACATGTTGTGAACCGGATGTGTATGTCCAAGATAAGGTTTGTAATGATTTCACTATCATAGCGGCTACACCAGTAGTTGTGTATATTACAAACGTTAATACCAATGAGTTATTTGCAACAGGGAGCATTACTTTCAGTAGTGGTACAGGCGTACTGTTGGTAAATTTTCTACTGGGAACTACAATTTTAGGACCAACACTCACCCTAACACCAGGATCAAGCGCTAGTTTTACAGTCACTAACTTTAGTGCAGTCCAATTGACAGCCGCAGGCGCTACGGCATTAACACCTGTAATTGGTGAGTTTTGTATCACACCCCGGTATGAATTAAATTAAATTATGAAACGTCAAATGCACCCTTAATGTCCTTCTAACTTAACCACTACGGCAGTGTTATTGAGTGCAATGGGTTAAGAGTAAAAAAAGATAAGAAAATCTGATTTTATTGAAAATTTTATCATCTCCTATGGTTGTCATAGTGAAAATACCATTTTTAAAATGGATTTACACTCTGCTACTTAGGGGACTCTTTTTGTGGCTAAATAGCTACCCCTGAAAAAGTTTGGGATGTACTGGCTAGACAAAAGGAATTTGTGACCTCAAAATGGAAAGAGTTATTGTCAAGATAACCCATCCAACCAAGAGCGAACTCCTTTGTCATAGAAGTTGATCGACAATGTCGCTAATCAATCGAACCAAATGATCATTTGGAATCCATTTGCTCAAGTACATCGGAATGAGTTCCCCTTGTTCCGTGGAGTAATCTTTGAATTTTGCCATAACCATACACCCTTTGCTCGTTTACTAAGATTTACTATACGAATTCGCGACGGAAAGGGCATATCCCTGTTTCGTCGGACAGACTCCTAGAAAGCGGTACGAGCTTGGCAATACAATCATTGGCATCAGATCCAGAATGACCAAACCAACCCTTCTTAGAAAAGCTGTCAGGTGTAATCTGAATAAGTTTCTCAGCATGGTGAATCATATTCTTTTCCGGGATGGACAACTGAGACATAAATGAAATTGTCTCATACTGCTCCTTAATGCGCTGGGCTATGCGAGGATGGCCGTATCCGGTACTTGCTACAGCCCAGCCAGCTGTTAAGTCAAGATACGATTTCCCTTTTTTGTCTATCACCCAGGTTCCTTTCGCAGCTTGAACTGCCATGGGATAAAAACGGATTTTTAAAGCATCTGCAATGACTTGTTCATCAAGGTGTAACAGGGAGTCATTTATCAATGTAAGTTCCTCCTTACCTTAGATAAGCGAATGATACTTTCTCAGTTTATAATTTAAATTTTGCCGGGAGATACCCAATTGTTCACTGGCCTTAGTGATATTACCTTTTGCCTGTTTTAAAGCTTGTTGAATCATCGCTCGTTCCAGTTTTTCCACCTGCTCTGGCATGTTTCCGGTGTACAGCAAGGGGATATCAAAGGAAGCTGTCTGTTGCGCGTGCTGCATCATTTTGCTTTTGATAGCCGGCGGCAAATGCTCCGCCGTAATATGTGTTTCCTCATAAATTAGATTCAGAGCTCCTTCAATCGTATGTTCCAACTGGCGAACATTTCCTGGCCAATGATAATTCATAAAGAAAAGCAGGACATCCTCATCTATCCCGGTTACCTGAACCCCTAATGAACTGGCATGCTTGTTGATGAAATAGTCAATAAGAATAGGGATATCTTCTTTTCGTCTTCGAAGCGGTGAAATAATGAGATTCACTACACCAAGGCGATAATACAAATCCTCTCTTAATTTGTTATTTTGTATAGCTTCTAAAGGATCTTCGTTCATACTGGCAATCACACGCACATCAATATTGATTAACTTTGATGATCCAAGCCGTTGCACTTCCTTTTCTTGGAGTACACGTAACAACTTTGCCTGCAAGTCAATACTCATCGAATTTATTTCATCCAGCAGCAGAGTTCCCCCATGAGCCTGCTCAAACAACCCAGCTTTGTTGACGGCACCTGTAAAGCTGCCGACGGTTGTTCCGAACAAAATACCTTCCAACAGGGATTCGGGGAGAGCGGCGCAGTTTTGAGCAATAAATGGACTATGTTTTCTTGGACTTTCATTATGAATACTTTGGGCAAACAGTTCCTTCCCTGTTCCGGTTTCTCCTACGATGAGAACACTTGAGTTTGAGCGAGCTGCTCTGCGCGCTTGCTCTATTGTTTGCTTCATAATTGCACTTGTGTAAATAATGTGTTCAAATGAAAATCGAGTATTATTCTGACGGGTTGTCTGAGAAACGGACGAAGTATCCTGCGGGTGCTGGTTCTGCAGGAGGTGAATCGTTTCTGTAAGCTGTTTCTGCTCCGTAATATCCTTAGAAATTTCAAGCGCCCCTGCTTTTTTTGTACCTAGCGTTAATGGAATTGTCCTGGTTAGTGTGGTGACGGCTTTCCCATTGGTAATAAAATGGGTTTCCCGCTGGTTGAGAGTCCTTCCTGTTTTTAGAGCGGTTAACAGGGTGCTGGTTCCTTCGTCGACCGACCAAACATCTTCAACACGTTTGTCTCGGACAGCCTCAGGTTCCAGGGTATGAATTTCCCCCATTTTACGATTATAGAAGATTACTTTCCCCTGCTGGTCAACCATACAGATCCCTTCTTCGATGTGATCGAGTATGATGTCATAAAGTTGCCTGGTCTCATTCATTTGTTGCAGCTGCTGCTGCAGCTGTTGGATATGTGTAATATTTTTCAATGTTAAGAGATAGCCTTCTAGGCCGCGCCCTGCTGGAAGAGATGTAAGATTGGAAATGAAATGCTGGGTCCCTAAAGAAATGGACAACCCGGTTTGATCTTTTCCGGATTGAAAAGCTTTTTGGAATTCTTCGGAGGGAATGACTTCAAAAATAGATATCCCCACTAGGCTGCTTGGACTGGAAGAAAACAATCGTGATGCAGAACGATTGAGGGATTTAATTTCTCCGAACTCATTCAACAGCACCATACCGTCGAAACTGGTATTCCATACTTCTGTTAACGGCAAAGTAGTTGTAATAAACAAATTAGTCACATCCGATCGAAAAAAATTTTTCGGTCATTATTTTTCGTTACTGTATGATAAGACAGATATTTTTATATTATACCAAAAAAAACGATATAAAATAAAAATAAATTTAAAAGTACATAAATTGCAAAATTTGATATTATAACCGAAAAAAATATTTCGCAAAAAAATGGTCGTAAGAAAAATATTTTTCATTAATTGTAAGAATATTAGGCATTTTTATGGATTTTTATGTTGGCATGCTTGTTGCTTAAAAGATAAATAAATTACAAAGGGGGCATAATATGAAAATTTCACTTAACCATGTACCGGCAGTTGATGTGCATTGTCATCCTTACGAAGCTAACCAGGAACCATACACGAATGATGAGTTTGTTCGAAAGCTGTCTTTGGCGGTGATTCCAAACAAAACTCCTGAAGATTATGTCCGAAAAGAGAAAGACCCGTTTCAAGGCACAAATATGTGGATGCAAATCTTGATTAAAAGATTAGCGAACTATTATTCTTGTGAGCCTACATTAGAAGCAGTTGTTGCGGAACGAAATGTACGGGCGAGAAATTTCAGACAGTATACCCGTGAGTTGTTTCAAGATGCAAATTTGACCGGACTGATTGCAGACTTTGGATATCCGACACCAATGCTAGACAGAGAAGCCTATGTAGATTTATGCGGTGCACGTATTTGGGAGATTCACCGAATTGAACCGCTAATGGTACGCCTTCGCCAGGAGTGTGACACATTCGGTGAATTTGCAGAACGATTTCGTGCGGAACTTAATGAAGCGCTAAAGCGGCACGAGGTAGTCGGTTTGAAATCAATTATTGCCTACCGCAGTGGGCTAGAGATTGCAGGAAAGAATGAAACGGCAGCGTTGCATCAATACGCTGAATTTCAGGACAATGAGCGTGCAGAAGTAAAGGCGCTTCGGGATTTTTGTCTTCATATCGCCATGGAAGAATGCACACGATCGGAAAAGGTAATGCATATCCATACCGGAATTGGGGATGGAGAGGTTGTTCTTCCAAAAGCGAGCCCAAGCTTTTTGATAGATATGCTAAGGGATAAGAGTTATCAGGATACAAAAGTTCACTTAGTGCACGGCGGCTACCCCTGGGTTGAAGAGGCTGCTTTTATTGTTAGTATTCTGCCCAATGTATACATGGACATTTCGCTGCAAAATCCATTTGCCGGACACGGAGTAGAGAGAATCCTCTCCCAAGTTTTTGAATTTGCTCCCTTTGATAAGGTGATGTATGGTTCTGATGCGTTTACAGTTCCGGAAATGAATTGGATGGGAGTCCACCTATTCAAGGAATGTTTTGAGAAAGTACTTCATGGTTGGGTGGATGCAGATTATATGGACGTAGATACAGCACTAGCCATCGGTGAGATGGTCCTGTACAGAAACTTTGAGAACGTCTACCGAAAGCATATTGAATAGTTTTAAAGTTCACTAAAGGGGTGGAACGAATGTCGGTTGAACAGTTTGGGTATAAGCAGGAATTGAAGAGGACGCTATCGTATTGGGATTTGCTAATTTATGGATTGATTTTCTTAGTTCCAATTGCTCCGTTTGGTGTGTATGGCTATGTTTCAGACGCATCTCATGGAATGGTAGCCCTGGCCTACATGATTGGAATGGTAGGTATGATTTTCACTGCATTGAGCTACGCCAAGATGTCCGAAGCTTTTCCGATTGCAGGTTCTGTTTATGCCTATGCGCAGCATGGCATCAATCAATACGTCGGATTTATCGCAGGGTGGGCTATTCTTCTGGATTACATTCTCATACCGGCTCTAACGTATGCTGTTAGCGCGGTATCATTACATGCCTTCATCCCCGCTCTTCCGATTTGGTTCTGGCTGGCTGCATTCATCGTGTTCAACACGGTGATTAACATTTGTGGGATAGAATTTACTGCAAAAGCGAACAAGATTATTCTCGTTTTAGAATTCGGTGTCATTGTTATTTTTGTAATTGCTGGTATTATTGCTCTGAGCAAAGGAGTAAACCATACCAGCTTAACGATTAAACCACTTTATGATTCGAGTAAGTTTAACCTGCAGATGGTGATGGGGGCAGTTTCTATCGCAGTTCTATCTTTCTTAGGTTTTGATGCTATCTCAACCCTTTCCGAGGAAGTGAAGGGAGGAAGAAAGGTTGTTGGAAAGGCGACGGTGAGCGCACTTCTCGTAGCAGGATTCTTATTCATCATTCAAACCTGGATCGCCAGCGATCTTGGCAGGGGATTAAAGCTGGATAACCTGGATACTGCTTTCTATCAAGTAGCGGAACTTGCCGGAGGCAGCTGGTTAATGAATTTGACTATTCTTGCTACGGCTTTTTCTTGGGGAATTGCTAGTGCGCTGGCTTCGCAAGCAGCTATATCACGCCTTCTCTATTCGATGGGGCGTGACCGTAAGCTGCCCGTGGCACTGGCGAAAGTCCATCCCAAGTTCCGGACACCTTATGTGAGCACAATTGTAGTTGCTGTCATTTCGTTTATCGTAGGCTTAGCCTTCGAAAATAACATTGCAACGTTAACGAATATTGTAAATTTCGGAGCTTTGACCGGATTTCTTCTCCTGCATTTATCTGTTATTAATCACTATATCGTTCGCCAAAAATCTAAGCAGTACATTAAGTATCTTCTTTTTCCGATTTTAGGATTGTTAGTTATCGTTTATGTACTTTATGGCATGGACCGTCTGGCATTAAAGGTAGGATTTTTATGGACAGCTGTAGGGGTTGTCTACCATTTTGTTTTGGCGAGAGTTTTTAAGGTGAAACTGTAGTTGCCCAAAATAACTAACATAAATTTACAATTTGATTCGATGTGGTGAAAAAGTCTTCTCCTATGCGTTTAGTCGATATGAGTCGAATCGTATTTCCGTACGATGAAAAGCAACTTTTCCTTTGACGGATATCAAATACGGAGTGCCGTTGCGATTGATCGGTTTTGGATACTGCTTTCGTTTACCGCTATGCTCTGCACTTTGACAGGACATGCCGATTTACTGGCAGGGTTACATAGATGGCAAAACAAAAAGACAGAGAGTTGGATCGATTTGTTTACTATCAAACGAAAGCAGGATCAGCACTCGATTTTATTAAAAATCAGTTGCAGGCTGCCTAGGAGAACCTTCGTTTTTTGCTATGGAAAATTCTGTATCAGTTTTTGGGCAAGTCTAGGTGAAAGAAACATCACTCGACTTGTAAGCCGGAGGGGAGAGAAACGTTGAATAACTTTGGGAAAGAAACGGTTAAAGTAAGTCAGGAACTTTCTAATGAATTAATACAAATTCGCAGGCACCTCCACCAGCATCCAGAGTTGTCCTTTCTGGAACATGAGACTGCTGGCTATATACAGAGTTGTCTCGAGAAGTGGGAAATTCCCTATCAACAGGTTGGGGACACAGGTATTGTTGTAGATATCATTGGAGGAAAAGGGGAAGGGACACACATTGCAGTGCGGGCAGATATTGATGCGCTCCCTATTGAAGAGAAGACCGGCCTGCCCTTCGCCTCAGTAAATTCAGGAGTGATGCATGCCTGTGGGCATGATGGACATACAGCCATTCTGTTAGGGACAGTTTATCAGTTGGATAAATTGAAAGAGCAATTGACTGGCAGAGTTCGCTGTATTTTCCAGCCTGGGGAAGAGGCGGACGGCGCGGCGGAACAGATGATTCAGCAGGGAGTCCTTGAAAATCCAGGAGTTGATGAAATGTATGCGCTGCACCTTTGGCCGCATCTTCCGCATGGTACCATTGGGGTTAAGTATGGAGGAATAACAGCCTCTTGCGACAATTTTCACATAATAGTAGAAGGAAAAGGGGGGCATAGTGCGCGCCCACATCAAGCGATTGATGCGATAGCCATTAGCGCTCAGCTAATACAGACCTTTTCGTTTCTGGCAAACAAAGAAACAAATCCAGTTGATCCTGTAGTTATCCATGTAGGGAAAATTCAGGGTGGAGTGGCCAGCAATGTCGTAGCTGATAAGGTCACTCTAGAGGGAACTACACGGGCTGTTTCACCGGATACTCGCAGAAGAATCAAAGACCGTTTGATTCAACTTACTGAGAGTGTTGTTGCGTCTTTTGGAGCCAAGGCTAAGGTAATCTACACGGACGGACATCCCCCGGTAATCAATAATGATGAGACAACTAAGGCTGTGGAGGAAGCAGCCAGAGAATTATACGGAGAGCAAGTGGTTTGCCAATTAAAGGACCCTTCAATGGGGGCGGATGATTTTGGTGCATTTGCCGAGAAAGTGCCCAGTTCGTATTTTCGATTGGGGATCAGACAAGAGGAAACTGCATGTTATGATTTGCATCACCCGCAGTTTCAATTCGACGAACGGATTATACCAATCGGGGTAGAAGTTTTCACCTGGATCGTACTAAGGAGATTACAAAAGGGAGTGTAGAAACAGCATGATGACAATTGAAAAAATCCTAGAAACAGTAGAGAAAGAAAAGATTGAGTTTATTCGCTTTGAATTTCTGGATTATGCGGGCGTAACAAGAGGCCGTACGGTTCGTCCCGCTCAACTGGAAAGCGCCATGGAAAAAGGGATTAATTTCAGTTCGGCTATTATGAGTTTTGACTGCTTTGATGAATACATTCCAAATCCAACATACGGGCAAAATGATGGAGACTTTTTCGCTATCCCAGATCCGAGTACATTTGCGATTATACCGCACCGGAAGAATACAGCCAGAATGCTCTGTGATTTAGTGGACGTAAATGGCGATCCGTGGCATGGGTGCCCGAGAGGTGCTCTAAAGCGCTTGCTTACTGAAGTGGAGTCCCTTCTCGGTGGAAAAATGCACATGGCATTTGAACAGGAAGCTTATTTGTTAAAGGAAGAGAATGGGAAATTGGTCCCTGCTGATATGAGTCACTGCTTCTCCATAGATGGAACAGATATCCAGGAGGATTTTGTGCAGGATTTCGTTTATTCACTTGAGGCAATGGGGGTAGAAACCGAGCAGATCTCTAGTGAATATGGACCTGGCCAATTGGAAATTAATCTAAAATACACAACAGCTTTAAAGGCCGCAGATGATCATGTTACTTTTAAGCATCTATTTAAGCAGATTGCCAGAGATAAAGGAATGGTCGGGACGTTAATGCCTAAACCTTTTCAGAACTTGGCGGGAAGCGGACTTCATGTCCATATTAGTATTTTTGATCACACAGGTGAAAATGTATTTGAAGATATTAGCGATTCATATGGATTGGATTTGTCTGAGAAGGCGTACCATTTTATAGGAGGACTTCTCAAGCATGGATCTTCTCTCGTAGCAATCGGAGCACCAAGCATAAATTCATATAAGCGTATGCAGCCAGGGACTTGGGCTCCAGCACATATTTGTTATGGGGCAGGAAACCGCTCTGTAATGGTTCGAATTCCGGAAAAGAGAAGAACAAGACGTTTTGAATTCCGGGGTGCAGACGGTACGTGTAACCCATATTTGCTAGCTGCTTGCCTAGTAGCTGCAGGGCTTCATGGTATTCAAAACCGTATTAATCCAGGAGAACCGATTACGAAGGATGTAACTCAATTAAGTGAAATTGAACTGAAAGAAAGAGGGATTGGATGGGTACCAAGAACCTTAAACCAGGCAATGGATTGCCTTGCAGAAGATACAATTCTTGCCGAAACAATCGGTCGTTCTATTTGGGAAGAATTCATCAAGATTAAACGGACAGAATGGGATAAGTATTGTCGACATGTAAGTGACTGGGAATTAGGAATAATTTCGGATCGCTTCTAAATAAAATAAGATAAATTTTTAAATTAAAAAAGTCATCCAGCTGGATGACTTTTTTATCGTTAAGGAAAGTATATGTTGCTTTACAGTGTTAAAGCAACATATACTTTCTTCCATTGGTCACCTGAGAAAAACTCGCGGGGGTGTGCCGAACGTTTCTTTTTCGATGTGGAGCGTGTGGCCGGAAGGTCGATCAGACCGACAATTGTCCATCCTTGAGATACCCGGATGTTTTGTCGGTCCGACCTTCCGGTCACTAAGCGGCCGTTTCGCTACCCTGCAGAAAAAGGACGAGCGGCAACGCCCGCGAGTTTTTCTCAACGCACTGCGATTACTAATAATAGGAAAAACACAAATACTTTCTACAAAATGTTGTAGCTAGCCCTAAAACCACAAAAAAATTAAAAAAAACAAAAAGAAACAACAATCGAGAAAAATCTGAGGGGACTTTAAGGCTTTTTCTGTGTCTTAATTTTTAAGATAATTTCAAAGCGAATCATTAATGAATGTAATGAATAAGAAGAATTAAATTCATTGAGATAGCCTTTTTTACCGTATTAGGGAAATATCTTTGCATAAAACAGTTTTTAGGAAGTCGCAAAGTTTAAATAATAACTAGTTAAAATTCAAACAATCAGTGTATTTTAAATTAAAAAAATATATTGACAACTCACTAAACCAGGCTTAATATTGCAATAAATACACAATAAAATTCAAAAAACCAAAAAAAACCACAATTAGTGCTAGGCGTTGATGTGATAAGTAAATTTCAACAAAATAGAGATCTTCAAGAGCGTCTATATCTAAAAATATTTGAAAATAAAGGGAGGTTATCATGCAACGTTTAAATGAACACTCGGAAGAAGAACGTTTATCATTGATGAACAGACTAGCTAAACGAGCTTTAAAACTTTATGATCTATCTCCTTCTTCCTATTGTAGACTGCTGAATTATTCGGAGAATACTACTTATTTGGTTGAGGATCCGGTGAAAAATATACGCATGGTGTTGCGTCTTAATCGACCAGGTTATCATACAAAGAGGGATCTGGAGAGCGAATTAATCTGGATGCAGGAGATTGCGAACAACTCTTCAATAATCGTACCAAAACCAATAGAGGGTAAGAATGGTGAATTTGTCCAAACATTAAAAAGCGAACGAAATAGTGAAACCCAACATTGTGTGATGTTTAACTTTTTAAGCGGAAAGGCTCCTGATGAAAACGGAAAAGAAAATTTAATCGCACAATTTGAACAACTCGGGGAAGTAACGGCTCTTTTACATGAACACGTCAGAAAGTGGGAGAATTCCATTCACCTGAGTCGGTTCACTTGGGACTTTGATACCATGTTGGGGGAAAACCCACGGTGGGGTAGATGGCAAGATGGACCAGAAGTTTCTAATGAAAGGGCAGAATTGTTTCAACAAGTTTCAGATATTATCAGTTTAAGGCTTCAACGGTTCGGTAAGACACGAGACCGTTTCGGGTTAATTCATGCTGATTTACGATTAGCCAATTTGCTAATTGAGGGTAACCAAATCAAAGTGATTGATTTTGATGATTGTGGCTATAGCTGGTTTCTATATGATTTAGCATCCGGATTAAGTTTCATTGAACACGAGAAATTTGTACCTGAATTAGTGAAATCATGGCTTAAAGGCTATAGAAAGATATGCAATGTATCTGACGAAGAAGAAGCCGAGATTCCAACGTTTATTATGCTTCGCCGATTAATGCTATTAGCTTGGTTAAGAACCCATTCAGATAGTGATACAGCAAGGAATTTGGGGATGGGGTTTGCAGAGAAAACTGAGGAACTGGCAAAGAAATATTTACTTATACATCGCTAGAAATTACATTAAAATAACAATTTTTTAAGTTGTTTGTTCTTATTAAAAAATAATATGCTTAAGGGGTTGTTGGACATGTCGAATACAATCAAAGATAAATCAGTCTTAATCACTGGAGCGAGTAAGGGTATCGGAAAGGGTATCGCTCGAATATTCGCGAATCACGGGGCACAAGTAGCTGTCGTGGCACGTCATATGGAATCTGCTGAAGAGTGTGCGGCAGAAATAAGAAATTCTGGATGGAACGCGAAGGCATTTGTTGGCGATGTGTCTGACCGTACCTCAATGATGAACCTGGCACAAGAAGTAGCTCAAACTTTTGGAGGAATTGATGTATTGTGCGCCAACGCAGGGATTTTTCCAAGCGCTTCACTGGAAGAAATGACCGGAGATCATTGGGACCAAGTGATCAATACTAACGCGCGAGGTACATTATTCGCTTTGCAGGCTTGCCTACCGTATTTAAAGTCAGCTCATTATGGTCGTGTCATTATTACTTCTTCAATAACAGGTCCTGTTACCGGGTATGCTGGATGGTCCCACTACGGCGCTAGCAAAGCAGCTCAGTTGGGTTTTATGCGGAGTGCAGCATTGGAACTAGCTCATTACAATATAACGATCAATGCCGTGATGCCCGGTAATATTCTGACCGAGGGATTACAAGGGTTGGGGAATGATTATTTAGAGAGAATGGCGTCATCCATTCCACTAAAGAGACTTGGTAGCGTAGAGGACATTGCTCATGCGGCACTTTTCCTTGCATCAAAGGAAGCGGGCTTCATCACGGGTCAAACGCTTATCGTGGATGGTGGTCAAACGATCCCAGAGAATGTAGAGGCTATGGGTTCATTGACAACATGTTGATATCTGACTGGCACTGTCCAGATGAGTGGCAGCAAATTCTAAGTCATACAGAAATCCAATTATTATTCGCAGACGAGGAAAAAGGTTGATTCATACTTTTAGTTATTTTGAAAAGGTTAAATAAAATACTTTAAATTGGAGAGAAGATAATGGATAAACTTAGGACGAATAGCAAGGATACCGTTATTGAACAATCAATCAAATGGTGGAATCCAGGAAAAACAAACCAATGGCAAAAAGACGGCATTGATTTAGTGATAGGAAAACGAGAAGGTTACTATTTTTACGATATGAGTGGAAAAAAACTAATGGATGTACATTTAAATGGAGGAACATATAATCTAGGTCACCGAAATCCTGAAATTATTTCCACGTTGAAAAGGGCTTTAGATGAATTTGATATTGGAAATCATCATTTTCCATCCATAACCCGTGCACAGCTCGCGGAAGAACTTTCAATATGCACGCCAAGTAGTTTGACGTATTCGATCTTCTCGAGTGGTGGAAGTGAAGCAATCGATGTTGCCATAAAATGTGCAAGGTATGCAACGAAACGAAAAAAAATAGTTTCCATTCAATATGGTTATCATGGCCATACGGGATTAGCAGTATCGTTAGGTAATGAGCGTTACTCTCGTCCGTTTCTAAGTGAAGGAGATCCTAGAGAATTTATTCATGTGCCATTTAATGATTTAGCGGCGATGGAGAAGGCACTTTCCGCTGAAGATGTTGCCTGCGTCGTTATTGAAACGATTCCGGCAACATATGGATTCCCCCTTCCGGAAAAAGGATACCTTTCTTCAGTAAAAAAAATGTGCAAATTGTATGGTTCCTTATACATAGCTGATGAAGTGCAAACTGGTTTGATGCGTACAGGGAACCTATGGGGGATTGAGCACTTTGGAGTGGAACCTGATATTTTAGTTACCTCAAAAGGATTTGGTGGGGGAATTTACCCAATAGCAGCCACGATTGTAAGTCAAAAGGCGGGTCAATGGATGAATGAGGATGGTTTTGCTCATATATCTACATTCGGAGGTTCGGAATTAGGCTGTATTGTTGCGATGAAAGTATTAGAGATATCCCAACGTAAAGAAGTGAGACAAAACGTTGATTTTGTCGCTCGCTATTTGCGTACAGGACTTGAAACCATAAAGAAGAACAACCCTGAATTTTTTACTGGTATTCGTCAATTGGGCGTTGTTATGGGATTGGAATTTAGTCATCCCGAAGGGGCTAAATATGTGATGCGCTGTCTTTATAAAAATGGGGTATGGGCGATTTATTCTATGCTTGACCCTAAGGTACTTCAATTTAAACCTGGTCTGCTTTGTGATCAAAAATATTGTGATGAATTACTTTCACGATGTGAGCTCAGTATTAAACAAGCAGCTGAAATGGTTTACTAAGTTTTGACTACAACTTTAACGTATACAAAGAAGTAATCAAAAAGAAGAAATCATTAGTGTTAGAATGGCAGCGAATCAGAATAATACAGGAGGTGTTAAAATGGATCAGACCTTAGTAGAAAAGATCACTAGATTAGTACTCTCAAAGTTAGAGGAGTATTCTGAATACCCTCCCCTTACTGAGGAAGAGATGAAAATTTGGAGCGACATAACTTGTTCTATGGAGGTAACAAAGATGGCAAAGCCCACTTTAGAAGAGTACTCTGAATACCTTCCTCTTACTCAGGAAGATTTAAAAATTTGGAATGATATAACTTCTTCCATGGAAGTAACAAAGATTACAAAGCACTCTTCTCCAGAAGAAGAACGAGGAAATGGCCAGGTTAAATTTTATCGAAACTATCAATAAAATAGGTTGAACTCGTCCTACAATCACTATTATTAAAGTTTTTAAGAAAGGAGTGATTCAATTTATGGAGCTTGATTATGACCTGAAGTCGATACAAGAGATGAGAGAAGCTGTTAAACGATCAAAAGAAGCTCAGTTGAAGTTTGTGGAGTTCTCACAGGAACAAGTCGATCGTATTGTTAAAAGCGTCGCAGATTCCGCATATAGACAATCTGAATCTTTAGCCCGATTGGCAGTTGAAGAAACTGGAATGGGAGTTGTGGAACATAAAAAGATCAAAAACGAATTATGCTCTAGGGACGTTTACCAGTCTATTAAGGATGAAAAAACAGTTGGAGTTATTAGGAAAGACCATGAAAAGAAGGTAATTGAAATTGCATATCCTTTTGGAGTCATTGCAGGTATTATTCCGACCACAAACCCTACTTCAACGGCAATTTTTAAAACACTCATTTCATTGAAATCAAGAAATGCGATTGTAGTAAGCCCCCATCCTTCTGCTGTAAAGTGTACCGTGGAGGCCTTGAAAATTTGCAGCAAAGCTGCTGTTGAAGCTGGAGCTCCAGAAGGATTAATCGGTTGGATTACTAAACCGACAATGGAAACAACCATCGAACTAATGAAACATAAAGACGTTCATTTAATTTTGGCAACGGGAGGAGGGGGATTAGTACGAGCGGCTTATAGTTCTGGGAAACCAGCATACGGTGTAGGGCCTGGAAATGTACCAGTCTATATTGAGAAAACAGCCAATGTGAAGAATGCAGTGAAAATGATTGTGGACAGTAAAACCTTTGATAATGGTACAATTTGTGCTTCGGAACAAGCTATTGTGGTCGACCAGAATATCAAGACAATGACGATTAGAGAGCTGAAAAATAACGGTGCCTACTTCCTAAATGAAGTTGAAAAAACCAAGTTGGAAAATGTTATTTCCCCAATAAAAGGAAGATTAAACCCGGCTATCGTTGGACGTTCGACTAAGACAATCGCAAAAATGGCTGGTTTTGATATTCCGGAAGGGACACGATTATTAATAGCAGAGGAAGATCGCATTGGTAAGGATACTCCATTTTCAATTGAAAAGCTCGCTCCTATTTTTGCTTTGTATACAGCAAATAGTGTACAGGAAGCAAAAAAAATTTGTATTGAATTATTGGATCTCGGAGGAAGAGGACACAGTTTTGCGATTCACACAACCGATGAAAGAGTTGTTCAAACGTTTGGGATTGAAATGCCAGTTTCTCGTATATTGGTGAATACGCTTTCTTCCATAGGAGCGGCAGGAGCAACGACAGGCTTAACGCCATCCATGACATTAGGATGCGGATCATATGGCGGGAATATAACTTCTGATAACATTACAGCTCGCCACTTGATAAATGTAAAGCGAGTAGCTTACGGGATCAGAGATGTTTCTATACCCAATCCATCTCAGCATGGCGAAGATAAATCGGAAAAGTATTCGAATATTGAAAGCGTTGAAATCATTATTGAACAAGTATTAAAAGAAGTAGAAATGAAGGCCCGGTCGATTGATCCTGACGTGGTATCCAAAATGGTCAAAAACGTAGTTGAACAATACCAAAAACAATAATGAGGGGGAATAGTAAATGGCTAGAGAAATAAACGGTGCACTTGGAATGATCGAAACCAGAGGATTAGTGGCTTCATTGGAAGCGGCAGATGCTATGGTAAAGGCGGCAAACGTTAACATAGTAGGAAAAGTTCATGTAGGTGGAGGGATTGTCACAGTGCTAGTAACTGGTGATGTTGGAGCTGTAAAAGCAGCTACTGAAGCAGGAAGTACAGCCGCACAACGTGTGGGTGAAATTATCTCTGTTCACGTAATTCCACGTCCTCATCACGAATTGGGGAGCATTTTACCGAAATTAGAGGAGTATTAGTGCGAGTTGGCACGATCATTGGAAGCACTTAGTTAATGCGCAAAGAGAAGAGGTAAGGAAGGTGAATAAAGCATTAGGGATGATTGAAACGTGGGGGTTAGCCGTTTCCATTGAAGTAGCAGATGCTATGTTAAAGTCAGCAAATATTAATCTCTTAATTCAGGAGAAAAAAGACATAGCACTCGTTACAATTTTAGTGGAAGGCGATGTCAGTGCTGTACAAATCGCAGTTGATGCTGGAACACAAGTAGCTCAACATGTCGGAGCACTTATATCCTTTTGTGTGATGCCTAACCCCGGCCTAAGTACCAGAAAATTGCTAATAAGAAAAGAATGAACAATGATGAAAAGTCTCTTGGGATTCTATAATTAACGAACATTAAATTAAACGCCGTTAGTTGAAAGGAGGCTGGAGCGTGTCTTTTAAACGTAAAAAAATTGCAGTGATTGGAGCTGGTTATACAGGAACCACGACAGCTTTAATGATTGCGCAAAAAGAACTTGGAGATATTGTACTAGTTGATATCCCTTCTATGAGGAATCCTACAATGGGGAAAGCATTAGATCTGCTGGAAGCAAGTCCGGTACAAGGATTCGATTCTAATATTATTGGAACCTGTCATTATGAAGCGATACAAGACGCGGATTTGATTATTATTACTGCCGGGATTGCCAGAAAGCCAGGAATGAGCAGAGACGATTTAGTCACAACAAACGCAAAAATATTAACAGAGATATCTGAAAAAATAGTTTATTACGCTCCTAACAGCTATTTATTAGTATTGAGCAACCCGGTAGATGCCATGACTTATGTCTGTTATAAAACTACAGGCTTTTTAAAAAACCGTGTAATAGGGCAATCAGGAGTACTGGATACAGCTCGATTTAATACATTTGTTGCTCAAGAGTTAAATGTTTCGGTTGAAGATGTATCAGGATTTGTTTTAGGAGGGCATGGGGACGCCATGGTTCCTTTAATTCGCTTTTCGCATGTGGGGGGTATTCCTCTAGAAAGAATTCTTTCAGAAGAAAAAATTGAAGCTATTGTTGAACGTACACGAAAAGGAGGAGGGGAAATCGTTAATCTCCTTGGTCAAGGCAGCGCTTATTATGCTCCTGCCGCTTCAATCGTTCAAATGGCAGAAGCTATTGTGAAAGACAAAAAAAGAATTCTTCCTGCCATCGCGTATTTAGATGGGGAATATGGTTATGACAATATATGCTTAGGAGTACCTACTATTCTAGGTGGAAACGGAATTGAAAGCATCCTAGAATTGCCTTTAACATCAGAAGAAAAACAAGCCTTAGACACCTCAGCTCAATCGGTGAAGAATGTTTTAAATCTTCTTCCTTATAGTAGCAGTCAAGTACTGAACCATAATCAAACCTTCAGTTGATGCACATTTACTATCTTAAATGGTGAATCAAGTTATAAAAAATCATTAAATGAACGAACTAGGAGGATTTTAAAATGACTGGTGAACTTACTGCATTAGGAATGATTGAAACGAAAGGTTTAGTTGCTTCTGTTGAGGCAGCAGACGCAATGGTGAAAGCTGCAAATGTACATGTAATTGGAAAGGTTCATGTCGGTGGAGGAATTGTTACTATTTTGGTTCGAGGTGATGTAGGAGCGGTAAAAGCAGCAACAGAGTCTGGAGCAGCTGCAGCTCAGCGTGTCGGGGAACTTATTTCTGTTCACGTAATTCCACGTCCGCACAATGAATTAGAAAGTATTTTACCAAAAATCAATGTGGAAAATTAAAATACAGTGAAAAAGTAAGGAGCAATAAGAAATGAACCAACAAGCGATTGAATCGATCGTTGAAGAGGTGGTCAATCAACTTATGAAAAACCATTCTTCTCAAAAGTCTATCCCAATAGCTGTTTCTGCAAGGCATTGTCATTTAAGTAAAACCGACTTGGAAGCGCTGTTTGGTGAACGATTTGAATTAACGAAGAAAGCAGATTTATATCAACTAGGCCAATTTGCCGCAAACGAAACGGTTACTATCATAGGAACAAGGGGAAGCATTCCAAACGTGCGGATTCTTGGGCCTACAAGAAATCTAACACAAGTAGAGATAAGCAAAACAGATGCAATCAAATTAGGATTAAATCCTCCTATACGAGAATCGGGCGACATTAAAGGCTCCTCTCCTATTACAATATTAGGCCCAAAAGGGAGTATCTATTTAAAAGAAGGGTTAATTATTGCACAAGCTCATATTCATATGAACCCCCAAGATGCTGACTATTATAATGTAAAAAATGGCGAGTATGTTCGTATTTCGACAGAGAATGAGCGCCCCATTACTTTTGAAAAAATTCTTATTCGTGTTTCTCCTAAATATCGCCTGGAAATGCACATTGATACGGATGAAGCAAACGCTTGTCTAATTACAACAGGTGAAAAAGGAAATTTAATAAAGTATGAAGGTTCGTATGATTAATCGTGAAATCGTAGAGGAGATCGTTATAGAAGTCCTTAAAAAGATGGGTGTCTCATTTGTCAAGAGTGAAGTAGAAAACAAACCGAATCTCTTGGTTATTAACGCTGTAGAAGATTTTAAACATGATGAATTAGAAAAATACTGGAATGTTATAAGGATGTCATCGGCATCTGAAGACTTTCCGACGAATGTTCGGGATATTATATTTTTAGACGTTTCTCAAGATTTACTAGTAAAAGGGGCATTGGGAATTACTGATACTCCCGACAGCAAAATGTTGGCTAATGTCATGAGGAGAGGATTAAATGTAAATTTAATTCCTTCTTCAGAGTTGGAATGGATATTGAAAACCGATGAAAAAAACGTACCCAATAAGGAGTATATCAATCATCTTTTGAAATATAAAGAAGTGTTAGAACGATTTGGTGTGCGTATTCATTCATTAGCGAATCTTTCCTCAGCTATTTTCAGGATGGAGGATGAAATCATAGGTTCGTGTGTGGGTGAGCAAGTCACATTCCACGGAAAATTGTTAACACAAAGGGAAGTAGAAAGTATGAAAGAAAAGCAAATTATCGTTCGTAAATCAACTATCGTTACTCCCTTAGCTCGTGATGCATTACGAAAATTGGGAAAAAACATCTGTGTACTTGATTCAAAAGGGGCGGATCTCTGATGCAAATAGGCACAGTGATTGGGAACGTTTGGGCAACGAGAAAAGAAGAGGAATTGCGAGGATTGAAATTCTTAATCATTCAACCAAAACTCCCTAACGGATCAGAGGTTGACTCTGCTTATATTGCAGTTGACCGTATTGGCGCAGGTATTGGAGATAAAGTGATGGTTACGAAAGGAAGCTCGGCTGCTAATATTGTGTCCGATATTCGTTTGCCAATTGATGCTTTAATTATTGGAATTATTGATTCGATTGATGTGGAAAGGGTTGATGAGCTTGCCTAAGGCATTGGGGATGATTGAAACAAGGGGACTAGTCGGCTCCATCGAAGCAGCAGATGCGATGATTAAAGCCGCGGATGTTCGATTAGTTAAGCAAGAAAAAGTAGATGGTGCCATAGTAACGGTATTAGTGGAAGGTGACGTTAGCGCTGTATACGCAGCAATTGAAGCCGGAAAAGAAGCGGCAGCAAAAGTCGGAGAGCTGCTTGCATCTCATGTCATTCCACATCCTGATAAAGAAATACAGGGTATTTTGCAAAAGGAAGAGAAGAAAAATATGGGTATTAAGAATATGCCTAAAACAGAGGAAGAAAAGGATAAATACTCTATTGAAGAAAAATTATCTAAACCTAAACGTAGAAATGAACCTCCTATTGAGAAGAAGGGTGAGGAGCCACCATCAACAAAAAATGATGAGCATCAGTAAGACAGTAAATGGCTTTTGTTTTGTAGCGTACGGAATGCGAATCAAAACTAAACTTTCTAAAGGAAAAGAGCACGTTACCCTTGTAAATTAACAGAATAATTTGACTAATGAGTGATTAGAGGGCGTTTGCGACAAGATAGGCAATACTCTTTTCGAAGCTGTGGATGGACGCGAGTTATAAAGATTACAACATATTGAAAGCGCTTAAATAAATGAGAATTATAGAAATTTAATGATTGCTTAAAAACGGAATAATTTATTTTTGGGAGGGGTCATACGATGGTTGAGAATAATGTGAGTTTGGCTTCGAACGAATCGAGCTTGTCGAATTCCACTATAGATATTTCCCAATTTGGCTATCAGCAGGAATTAAAGAGAACTATGAACGTCTGGCATCTAACTGCCTTTGGCCTAAACTACATGGTTCCTATCGCCCCGGCTATCATTTTTGGTTTTTTGCTGCAGACTTCAGGAGGAACGGTTGCGCTTCCTTATTTATTGGCAGGGCTTGCGATGTTTCTTACAGCTCTCAGTTATGGTGTAATGGTAAGGAATTTTCCGTTAGCAGGATCTGTGTATAATTATGTAGGAAGGGGATGGAGCCCACACCTTGGATTTATTGCAGGCTGGACTTTAACGTTAGACTATATTTTAATCCCGACAGTAACCGCTGCGAGTTCAGCCATTTATGCCCAACAGTTGTTTCCGGGTATCCCTTATTGGGCATTATTGGCCTTTTTCTCGATTGGAATGGGAATTTTAAATTTGTTTGGCGTGGAGCTTCTTTCAAAAATGGGGCTTTGGCTATTAGTGATTGGGGAGTTTGTGGTTTGGGTTTCCTTCATCGTGTGGGGAAAAGCGGTCTACAATGGAATGGGAACGGGTACATTAATCAGCTCAGAACCATTTCATTTTAAAGACCTTTCCAGCCTCACTGCAGCCACATCATTAGCTGTTTTTAGCTATTTGGGGTTTGACGCCATAACCACTTTGGCAGAAGAAACGAATCATCCCAAGCGGGACATTCCAAAGGCTATCTATTGGTCGGTCGGTGTAGGGGCATTGACAATGTTTCTGAGCGGGTACTTCGGCATGCTTGTCATTCCTGATTGGGAGAAGTATATCAGTGACAACAATTGGGTAAACACAACTCTTTTTCAAGTTTCCAAGAAGACAGGCGGTGATTTGTTCAGCGTCTTCTTCACTGCAGGATATTTAACGGAATTGGGAGTTTTCAATCTTGTGGCGACCGCTGCCGGTGCTCGTCTCTTATATGGAATGGGACGGGATACCTTACTGCCGAAATCCATTTTCGCCAAAATTAATAAGCGTTGGCATACCCCTCATTGGAATATTATCATCATCGTTGCCATTGAATTTATCCTAGGGTTTTCTCAAAGCATTGATACATTGTCCAATCTAGTTAACTATGGGGCACTTTTTGGATTTGGTACACTGAATTTAGCTGTTATATGGCTTTATTACGTGAAGAAGAAAGGGCGTTCACCTTTAAGCGAGGGGGACCAAGCGAATTGGAAACCTACTGGATGGCGAAATATCCGCTATTTACTCATACCAATTCTTGGTTTTGTAACCATTGTCTATGTATGGTTAAGCATGGATCATTTGGCCCTGATTATCGGTACAATCTGGCTGATTCTTGGCACCGTATTCCTGGCCATAAAAACCAAGGGTTTCAGGAAGCTCCCACCACATCTTGATTTGTAATCTTGTGAAGGATGAAAACAAAATACGGGTCATTTTCAATAGAAATCTCTCAATGGATTGATTGGCCCGTATTTAGTTTTCTTTTTTACTTGAGCGTTTTGTATAAATTTTGCTCTTAGACCCGCAAGACTCTTTTGATCATAAAAAGTCGTATATTTTATTTCTGAAGAAGTAACACCTGTTTCTAATCACATCCATCGATACCACAAGCCATTCCTTCAACAAAGCTATTCTTTTGTTTTTCAATCTCCTCATTAATTACTTGCTTCAATGTCTCTTCGCTATATAAACCAGGTAATACCCTGTCGCCAATAATAAAGGTAGGAACAGCCGTAATCTTTGCTCCCTCATAGGCGTGATGTAATGCTTTCTGGTGAACCTCTTTGTATTTCCGAGTTTCCAATGTTTTCCTAAATCCTTCCCCGTTTAAACCAACTTCTATTGCAAGTTCAGTAAGAACATCAATATCTCCGATATCCTTTTCTTCTTGAAAAAATGCCTTCATGATTCGATGATTATAAGCATTTGCTTTACCGTGTTCTTTAGCAAATTGAAATCCTTCAAAAGCCAAGTGCGTGTAAGGTTGAGGTGATACTCTTGGCAATACCATGTTTACTCCAAAGCGTTTTGCTGTTGGGTAAACATTATTTATCCAAGCGTTTTGTAAATAATCCTCTTCTAGTTTTAACGTTGGATTAGGATATGGACGTAATTCAAAAGGCATCCATTCGACTTCCACATCTTTTCCTTTAATCGCTTCTTGAAGCGGAACCTCCGCTATAAAACAATAGGGTCAAACATAATCAGAATAAACACGAATTTTTAAGCTCATTTATTTTTTCCTCCAATAGAAAAGTCATATACTTTAATATAGCATATCCAATAAAAGAAGAGCGTGATTTAAGAAAATTATGTAAATAAATGTTGGATGCAAGAAAGCGAATCTTATGGTTAAATAATGGTGATTAAGCTTAAAATGATAATATATGTTATGGGAAACATTAGAATGTAGATTGTAAAAGGAGGTTCTTTTTTATCAATTGGACGCTTCTATCCATATGAGTATAATGATAAAGGATAAATTAGTAAGCGGGAGGAATCATTTTGACAATTAAAGCTATCATTTTTGATGCTTACGGAACATTATTTGATGTACATACTGTGGTAGATAAATGTGAACAGTTTTTCCCTGGTAAGGGGAGGAAAATTAGTGAGATATGGAGGCAAAAACAATTAGAGTATACTTGGCTTCGCTCATTAATGGGGCGTTATGAAGACTTTTGGAGCGTGACCCATGATGCGTTAATATTTGCACTTAAGGAATTAAAAGTAGATTTGAATGAACAAATACACATGACCCTCCTAGACCAATATTTACGATTAAACCCTTATCCTGAAGTCCCAAACGCTTTAGAAAAACTTAAAAATAGAAAGTTGGCTATTCTCTCCAATGGTTCAACTGACATGCTAAACACCGTAGTTGAAAATGCAGGCCTCTCCCATGTTTTCACTCATGTGATTAGTGTGGATGAATTAAAAATTTATAAGCCTTTTATGGGGGTGTATCAATTAGGTGTGGCAAAATTATGGGTCAATAAAGAAGAAACATTATTTATAACTTCAAACCCCTGGGATGCATCTGGAGCTAAAACATTCGGTTTTCAAGTTTGTTGGATAAATCGCTTTAATAAACAATTTGATGAGTTAGGCGTGCAACCAAACATGATATTAAAAAATTTGGATCAATTAGTGGATAGGCTTTAATTTAAATAAAAACCAGGATTTCTCATGAATTAGAAATGTACCAGGCAGTTTTACAACTTGAATATCCATGGTATGTCATTCGTTTATTTATTTGGATTTTGACCGCAAGAGTACATTTACATGTGGAACATGTGGTTCGAAGAACCAGCCCTTTCATGACATTGTTGTGAAAGAACGCTTATGGCGACATCTTGATTTTTGGCAATATAAATCATTTATTCATGCTCCACTCCCACGCGTGAAATGTGGAAAGTGTGAAAAACAAGACCTTTCTAATGTAAAGAAAGTAGCCATTGATGAAACATCATCCAAACGTGGTCATCAATATGTTAGTCTTGTTGTCGATATTGAGAAACGAAACGTCATTTATGTAATCGAGTAGGTGTAACGCCAGCGGGTTTAACAACTTTTAAAAACAATGGATATGAAGTATGGATTGAAACAGGTGCTGGTTTAGGTAGTGGGTTTACAGATTATATAGCTGCCGGAGCAAAGATTGTTTCTTCAGCGAAAGAAGCATGGTCCGCTGAGATGGTAATAAAGGTTAAAGAGCCTATTTCTGAAGAATATGAATATTTTCGTGAAGGTTTAATTCTTTATACCTATCTACACCTTGCTCCAAAGCCTGAACTCACCGAGGCTCTTGTAAATGAAAAGGTCATTGCAATTGCTTATGAAACCATTCAATTAGATAATAGATCCCTTCCTTTGTTGACTCCGATGAGTGAAGTTGCTGGTCGTAAACTTAGTTCAAGCGATGTTAGCCACATTAATTATTTTATTGAACAAAAAATATCGTTGGTCACCGAATTAATTGACAAACATAATGAATTTAAAACAGGTAATTTGGAGCAAATCAAGAAGACCATGAAGCAATTTGCTGAAGTCGACAAAGATGTAGAAAATTACTCGTATACCGATAAGAATGGAATTAATACTAGCGTTGAAGGTGTAAGCAACAATGTTTCGAACCGGGAATATTTTGTTCAGACCAGAGATACCAAAAAACCTTTTATCAGCGATAGGCTCGTTAATGTAAAAACTGACAAAAACATCATTGTGATTGCAGTCCCTATATTGGATGAGGTGAATGATTATATTGGTGAGATAAGAGAGGAGTTGGAGGTAGCCAACAACATTTTTGAGTTTGAAAAAGCATCCGATCTTAAAGCAGAAATCAGGATGATTCTTGAGAAATTATCGAGTAGAAAGACAAAAAAACAGATCAGTTAATTCATTTAAAAATGCAATTAGGTTTAGTACATCATGTACTAAGCCTTTTTGTTTTGATCTTACATACACTAGAAACATTAACCACTATGATATTTCGAATAAATCTGTCATAATAAAAAATTGTCCGTTGAAGGAAGGGGATATGGATAACACTCGCGAAAAAATCATGTCGTACAATGCAGGTTGTTCGACATAATTTCCTATTATTCATCGACTTTTTACAAATATATATTATTTTATCACATAGTTGGTAAAGTTACAATAATTCCTTTATTCTACTGTTTCATAATTTCTTTTAAGCAGTCTTCGACATAATCGGGGGCTGCTTTTTTCATCTGCTCTACCGTATGAAGATAGCGTTGGGTGGTATTAATTTGAGAATGTCCCAGATTCTCCTGGACCTGTTGTAATGAAGCGCCATAAAGCAAAGCGAGTGTGGCGTTGGTGTGTCTAAGCCAATGCGGAGTCACTTTTTTACCCAATTTGCTGTGTTCACGCGCTTCCTGAATAATTCGCTCGACTTGCCTGGTTGTCAGAGGAAATAGTCGTTGATTTATTCGAGCCTTTTTTTGCTGGGAAAATAACCTATATTCATTAACCATACTCCATAATGTTTCCGGCACCTTGACTTCACGTTGTTTTCCTCCTTTTCCATCCACTATAGTCAACCAGATGGATCTTTCGGAAGGATCTGTATGAAAATCTTCCCAACGAATTGAAGTCAGTTCCGATACTCTTAGTCCTAATAAAATCAATGTTAATCCGATAAGATAGTCGCGGATTCCCTGAGTTCTTAGCTGATTTAACAAACTAATTACTTCGCTTTTGGTTAGATAATTTTTTTTGCTGTTGACTGATATTTTAGGAGTCCGCACAGATGTTGTAGGATTTTTGTCAAAAATGCCGATATTAGGATCACTCCCCCATTTATATAGGGAACGTAATGGAGCGATAAGACTCGCCACGGTGGCGGGAGCTTGAGGTTTGGAATTTTTGCTGCAAAATCCTTGGACTAAGCCAATCTTATACACTTCTAACTCTCTCCAAGTAACTTCTCGCAGAGATTTTAAGCCAATAAAACTTCTAAATTGATCAATAGCCCTTTTATAATTCCGTAATGTATATTTCGAACCATCGCATGTTGCCAGAAACATGTTGATAATTTGTTCATCGGTATAATCCCTATTTGTTTCAACAGGATTAGAAAGCTCAATTTCCATAGTTTTTAGGTGCATAGGTTAATTTTCCTCCCTTTTTTACGAACAACCTGCATTGTACGAAATATGTTTGGTTTTCAATAAGCCATTTCAACCATAGTCCAAAATTCACAAGAGAAAAAGGCACACCTATTGAAAAATAGGGTCGCAAAGCCATAGGGGATACAATGTTTTCTGAACAGAAATGTTATGCAAGCCGCCGGTTGCCGAAATTAAGAAGGATATTCTCCTATTTCGGGAGGATTTTTTATTTATTCCACACAAACAGAGGTGGTTTCGAATGAAACTCATGTATATAAACCCATTTCTAGAATCTACAAGTTATATTTTTGGACAATTTCAGTTGTCTTGTCAAGTTGGAAATCCTATCCTTCAAGAAACCCCTTTTTCCGGTAAAGAAATTTTAACGGTGGTTGGTGTGACGGGGGAAATACGGGGGCAAATCGATTTGGGAATACCCATGGCCAGTGCTTTAAAAATTGTTTCGAAGATGATGGGAGGGGTCGATGTTCCAAGTTTTGATTCTATGGCTCAAAGTGCGATATGTGAGCTGAGCAACATGATTTGCGGTAATGCCATAACCCGTTTTTCAAAAGAAGGGATCTTATTGGACATTACTCCGCCCACTTTGATTTTAGGGAATAAGATGGAAGTGGCTGCGGTTAAAATGCGAGTACTATCGATTCCGGTTTTGATCGAGGGGATGGAATCTTTGGAAATGAATATTGTACTAGAAGAAAAGAAATGAAATGAATATCACAAGTATAGTTTGCAGAAAGGAGGTGGTGTAATGAGCCAGACGAATGAACAATACATTGTGTTTGTTGTCAATAACAGTTTATATGGAATTCCTATTCATGAAGTTTCAGAAATCATCCGAATACAGACGGTGAATTGGATTCCGAATTCACGCGAGGAGTTTTTAGGAATTTTTCATCTTCGGGATAAAGTGATTCCTGTGATTAGTCTTCGTAGGATCTTATCGGAGACCGAGAAAGAACTGGATTCCAAAACCCGCATCATTGTCATACATAGCGGCGGCAAACAGATCGGGATTGCGGTCGATGAAGTGGACCAGGTAATGTTCTTGCCGCAGCAGCATATCAGTCCTCCGCCCCACTCCCGGAATGGATGGATGACAGGAGTGTATCATCATCAAGAAACGATTATCGCTCTGCTAAATTTGGATTCATTGCTTGGGAATATCGATGTGAATCAAGTTTTGGTGTAATCTTTTTCACGAAAAAGTGATTTTAGATTTGCAAAAACTAAAGAATGAGGTGTCTGATTGTGAAATGGTTTTATAATTTAAAAACGGCTGTGAAACTAATATCTGCATTCGTCATTATGGCGATCATTATGGCTTTTGTCGGATTCTACGGACTATCAAATATGGGAAAATTGAATGCCAGTCTGGATGATATGTATAATAAGAGGCTTACACCCATAAGCAATATCAAAGATATACAAAGTTTGTACGAACAAATGAGAGTAAACATATTGAGTATGCATTATGTTTATACAACCAAAAAAGAAAAAGATGATGTATTGGCAAAAACGGAAGGACTTAAAAAAGAGATTGACGATAAAATAGCTGCTTACGGAAATCAAACCTTCGCACATAAAGAACATGAAGAATTATATAAAAAGATTGAAACTTCGTGGCAAGCATATATGAAATCTTTTAATCAGGCGACTCAATTAAGTTTGGAAGGTAAAGATACAGAATTTTCAGCTTTTCTCCTAAATGGAGATTACGTAAAGGCCAGGGATGAATTGAACAAGGCTTTACAGGATTTAATCGATTTCAATACCAAGAGTGCAGAACAGGCAGAGATTGACGGAAAAGCCCAATATTCTTCCAACTTTACCATCACCATTGTGATCGTCATCGTTTCATTGCTGCTCAGCATTGGTTTCGGCTACTTTATCTCCCAAATCATTGCACGCCCATTGAATCGTGTGGTTGGATTGGTTGGCAAGGTGGCTAACGGGGATTTAAGAGAAACAACGGATATCAATACAAAAGACGAAATTGGTCAGTTGGCCAAATCAATCAACGACATGGTGCTGAGTTTGCGCAAAACCGTCGGCGGAATCCTGGCTTCAGCTGAAAGCGTCTCTGCCGCATCGCAGCAAATTTCGGCCAGCACCGAGGAGATTGCCAGCGGCAGCACAAGCCAGGCCAATGCCGCTCAAACGATGAACGAGTTGTTTAAAGAATTATCTACCGCTATTAATTCAGTTGCCCGGAGTGCGGAGCAGGCGTCGGAATTGTCCAATAAAACCATGACGATTGCGCAAGATGGCGGTAAGGTGGTCCGTTCCTCCATTGACGGTATGAATCTGGTCAATCAACAGATGTCCCGGTTGGAAGAAGATTCGAACAAAATCGGGGAAATTATTGAAGTCATTGACGATATCGCCGATCAGACGAATCTGCTCGCCTTGAATGCGGCTATTGAAGCGGCGCGGGCCGGGGGTCAAGGCCGCGGGTTTGCGGTCGTTGCGGATGAAGTGCGCAAGCTGGCCGAACGCAGCAGCGAAGCGACCAAGCAAATCACCTCCATTATCAAAGGGATGCAGGAGAATACCCAGCAAAGCGTAAAAGCGGTGGGAGAAGGCGTCGCATCGTCGCAAAAAACCGGAGAAGCGTTTGAGAATATCATTATGATGGTCAATGAATCTGCCCGAAAGGTAACCGAAATCGCCGCCGCCAGCGAGGAACAAGCCGCTCAATCCTCCGAGGTGATGGCTTCGATCGAAAGCATCTCGGCGGTTACGGAAGAAGCGGCGGCCAGCAGCGAGGAAACCGCATCAACGGCCCAGTCGCTGGCCCAACTGGCCGAGGAACTGAACAACGCTGTATCCACCTTTAAAATTAACTAGCTTTATCAGGATAATATAACCCCATTCTAAGCAGATTGGGGTTTCCCTATAGAACAGGAAAGAAGGTGAACATATGGAAGCAACGCAGCAGGATCAATACATTGAGGTCGGTATTGGAAAAGAAAGATACGCGCTGAGGATTTACGACATTCATGAAATTATCAAGATGCAGGACATAACCGAGATCCCGAACAGCAAGCCTTATGTGAAAGGAGTCATTAACTTGCGTGGCAAAATTGTGCCGATTATCAGTCTGCGAAATCGATTCGGCTTGGCGGAAGAATCCTATACGAAGTCGACCCGCATCGTGGTGGTGAATCATTCGGATGAAATGGTAGGCATTGTGGTCGATCGGGTGAATCAAGTGACGACCTTTTCGGACATCCAGCCCCCTCCGGAGCGTATTGGCAGCGTACGCGGTTCCTATTTCACAGGCATCGGACGCACCGAAACCGGCTTGGTCAGCGTATTGAAGCTGGATCAGGTACTTCATGAATAGGGGGTGAAAACGATGGATTCATCATATTTATCCGAGTTGACAGGGGTATTTATAGACGAAGTGGAAGATCAGCTGCAAACCATGGATCAGGAAATATTGAAGCTGGAGCAAGCCGGAGAGTCGGAAGAAACGATTCAGAGCCTGTTCCGGGCAGTTCATACGCTGAAAGGCTCTTCCGCAGCGATGGGCTTTGAAGAGATGAAGCAGTTGACGCATGAAATGGAGCATATTTTGGATCAGGTGCGCAACCATCGTTTGCGGGTGACGAAAACGATGATCAATCTATTATTTAAATGTTTGGATCATCTGCGGATGTTGAAAGAAGAGTTTGTGGCAGGTGCATGCATATCCTCCACCGAGATCAGCCCGTTAGTGAACGAACTGCAGCGCTTTGCTGTCGATTCGGAAGATCATCCGGCGGAACGAAAAGAAGCCGTTCATGAGTCCCGTTCTCTTTCCATAGGGAGTTTAGAAGTATTATTAAAAGTTCAAGAAGCGCAAGAACAAGGTTTGCGCGTTCTCGACATTCATGTTTGGCTTGTTCCGGATTGCCCGATGAAATCGGCCCGTGCTTGGATTATCCTTAATCAGCTGGATTCATGGGGAGACGTCCTGCAAACCGTCCCTTCCCTCGAAGATCTCGGAGAGGAGGAAGCCTCATCTTTGGAAGAACTTCAATTTCTGCTGGCTTGCCGGGCTGAGACATCGCTGGTGAAGGGTGCCTTGCTTTCCATAATGGATATTGCCGATGCAGAGATTGCACTCTTTACGCCTAAAGAGGAAAGCCAATCCGAGACGGCTGCTGCCGCATCCGTCATGCCTAAGCGAACGGAGAAACAGACGGCTATCGAAGAAGGGAAACGGAAAACACAGACGATCCGGGTGGACGTGGAACGGTTGGAGCTTCTGATGAATTTGGTGGGAGAACTGGTTATTGACCAAACCCGGATCAGTCAGGTCGGGAATGTTTTGCATCACCGCTATACGTCCGATGAAAATGTGGATGAACTTGGACAAATTTCCGATCATGTTTCCCGGGTCATCGGTGAACTGCAGGAGAGCGTCATGAAAGTGCGAATGCTTCCGATCGAGCAGTTGTTCAACCGTTTTCCCCGGATGATCCGGGATTTGGCCCAATCGTTAAACAAAGAAATCGATCTGAGCATTGAAGGGCGTGAAACCGAACTGGATCGTACGGTCATTGAAGAAATTGGCGATCCGCTTATTCATTTAATTCGCAATGCGGTCGACCACGGCATCGAGCCTATGGAGGAACGAAAGCGTACAGGGAAACCTCCCAAAGGCCAACTGCGGATTACCGCCGCACACGAAGAAAACCTGGTGGTCATCACGGTAGAAGACGATGGCGCCGGCATCGATCCCGACAAAATAAGGAGATCGGCCCTTAGTAAAGGAATCATTTCGGAAGAAGAATACAAGAAACTATCCGATCAAGAAGCGATCTACTTGATTTTCCGTCCTGGTTTCTCTACTGCGTCATCCGTAAGCGACGTTTCCGGCCGGGGAGTCGGAATGGATATCGTGCGCAATCATATCGAGAAACTGAACGGTGTGATCGACATTGAGACCAAGCTGGGAGAAGGAACCCGATTTAAGATTAAACTACCGTTAACATTAGCGATTATTACCGGACTTTTAATCAAGTTAAACGGAAGAACATTCATCCTGCCGATGAGCAGTGTAGTGGAGATTGTTCGTATGCCGCCGGAGGCCATCCAAACGATAAAGGGAGATTCGGTGGTTGTGATCCGGGAACGGGTGCTGCCGGTTGTTTGGCTGCATGATTATTTCCATATTCCCCGGATGCGGCAGAAAAAGAAACAGCAGCCGATTGTCGTTGTAGGCACGGCAGAAAAGCGAATCGCTTTGGTCGTCGATGAACTGATGGGCAATCAGGAAATCGTCGTGAAATCGTTGGGAGCATATGTATGCAAAATTGACTGCATATCGGGAGCTACGATTCTGGGAGACGGCCGGGTTGCGTTAATCTTGGAAGTGGCGGGGATCGGCAAAATGACCCACCGTGTGTAACATCATACAAAAATACAGGACGGTAGTGAACATGTTTGATTTAACTTGCGAGTGATTTTTGTAAGAGTGATGAAAGGCGGTTCATCAGATGGTTCATGCTACTTTCGAAATTTCGGATTTTGATGCCGTACATTTACAAAGCCCTGTTCATCCCAGTACGCTGCGCCAGACAGCTTGGATTACGTTTATACTGATGGCGGGCATTCTGCTGGTCTACATCATGCAACCTCCGTTAACTTTATTAGAAGGTTCACCCATCGCCGTTTTTTTGCATAATTCGATGGAGGGAATTGGCATTGTCGTGGCTTTCATGGTGTACGGCATCGGCTGGCATGCCTATAGCGGGAAGCGGACAGGCAATACGGTTCTGCTCGCCTGTGCCTTCTTGGGCGTAGGGCTGATTGACTTTGCCCATATATTATCGTATCCGGGCACGCCGGATTTTGTTACGCCAAGCAGTCCTGAAAAAGCAATCGATTTTTGGTTGGCGGCGCGATTTCTTGCAAGTGCGGCACTGCTAAGCATCGTGCTGCTGCACGGGAAACCTTTTAATTCAGCGTATACCCGATATGTACACCTGCTTGGCAGTTTCACTTTTACCGCACTTGTCTATTGGGTCGTATTGTTTCATGATGACATAGTACCAGAAACCTTCGTCGCGGGTAAAGGACTTACCCCGTTTAAAATGAGTGCAGAGTACTTTATTATCGCTATCCACGGGGTGACGGCCCTTCTTCTTATGACGAAATCACGCAAGTCGCAGTCCTTTCATGCAAGCCATTTGCTGACTGCTGTCACCATCATGATGCTTAGTGAACTTTGTTTTACGCTGTTTGCCAGTGTGACTGACGTTTTCTTTTTTCTTGGTCACGCTTATAAAATTTTGGCTTATATGTTCATTTATCGGGCGGTGTTTGTAGAACATGTGCATAAGCCCTTTGTGTTATTGTATAAGTCTGAACAAACACTGCTTAAAAACAGAGAGTGGCTTACCACAACGCTGACAAGTGTAAGCGATGCCGTGATTTCGACAGATGTGAACGGGATTGTTACATTCATGAATCCTGCTGCGGAAAAGTTAACTCAGTGTAAATTGGCGGATGCGGCAGGGAAAGAGGTTAGAGAAGTGTTCCAAATTACCAGTGAACCGCATTCCGTATTTGAGGTTCTATGTGAAGGGGCCGAAAGCCTTCAAATGGTTGATACGGTTTTGATCACCCGAAGTGGAGTGGAAATCCCCATAGAAACGAGTGCTGCGCCTATTCAACATGGAAAAGGGAACAGACTGGGTGTTGTTCTGGTTTTCCGTGATGTTACTGCCCGCAAACAAGCAGAGGATGTCCAAAACAGATTGATTGCCATCCTGGAAAAAATACCGGATTTCGTAGCTACTGCCGATATAGAAGGACGTGCCCTTTACTACAACGATGCGGCCAGGGAAATGCTCGGCATCGACAAGTGCGAAGATATTTCCAGTATTACGATTCCCGATACCCACCCTGAGTGGGCAGGCAGACTCGTCCTGAGCGAAGGGCTGCCTACTGCGGCAAGAGACGGGGTATGGTCCGGTGAAACAGCTTTTTTAAGCCGCGACGGAAGAGAAATTCCCGTTTCCCAGATCGTCCTTTCGCATAAGAAGGCAGACGGAACTATTGAGTATTTTTCCACGATTGCACGCGATTTGACGGAGATGAAACAATTTGAAAACAAGCAGCGTCTTGCATCCCAAGTGTTTGACAATATTACCGAAGGGATCATGGTCACGGATCGGGAAGGTACGATCCTATTCGTTAACCCTGCTTTCAGTGTAGTGACGGGATACAGTGAGGAGGAAGTGATCGGCAATAACCCGCGCATCTTAAGTTCCGGATTGCATCAAACTGAATTTTACAAAGAGATGTGGGCGGCGTTACATGAAACTGGACGATGGAAGGGAGAAATCTGGAATCGCAACAAAAAGCAGGAGATATATTTGGTAGAGATCAGCATCACTACTGTAAAAGATGATCTGGGAGAAGCGATGCATTACGTCGGTGTGTTCGAAGACATCACCTTGCGAAAGCAGATGGAGTCGAAAATTCAATATCAGGCGTACCATGATATGCTGACCGGCCTGCCTAACCGAGTCCTCTTCAATGATCGGCTCGATCAGGCGATTGACCACTCCAGCTGCAACAACAAGAAGTTAGCGGTGATGTTTATCGATTTGGACCAGTTTAAACGGATCAATGCCATGTTTGGACACTGTATCGGCGATGACTTGTTGCAGGCTGTTGCGGAGTGTTTGAAACGTTGTATTCGCGAAAGCGATACGATAGCCCGTTTTGGCGGGGACGAATTCATGATTCTTCTTCCGGAGGTCTTTCATGAGCAGGATGCCGTTACCGTTGCGGAAAAAATAATTGAAGCGCTGAGGCAACCTTTGATGCTGGGGGATCGTGAACTTTTTATTTCTTCAAGCATTGGAATCAGCGTATATCCTGCAGACGGCAACGATTCGAAAACGTTGATCAAAAATGCCGATACAGCGATGTACCACGCCAAGAAACAGGGCAGAAACAACTACCAGTTGTACCGTTCACTCATGAATGATGATGAAGCATTCGAACGTCTAACGCTGGAAAACAGTTTACGTAAAGCCCTTCAAAAAGATGAATTTCTCGTCTACTACCAGCCGCAGATTAACCTCCATACAGGGGAAATCATCGGCATGGAAGCTTTGGTACGTTGGCAGAACCCTGAACTGGGCATGGTGCCTCCGGTAAAATTCATCCCCCTCGCGGAAGATACGGGCCTTATTATCCCTCTTGGCGAGTGGGTGTTGAGGGCAGCATGCACTCAAAATAAAGCATGGCAGCTTGCAGGATATCCGCCCATTCGCGTCGCGGTAAATCTCTCCATGTTGCAGTTTAAACAGTCGGATATGGTGGGAACGATTGTTCGTGTGCTGCAGGAGACAGGACTTGACCCCCGCTATCTGGAAGTGGAAATTACAGAAAGTATGTTAATGGAAAATCCTGATGCTACTCTAGGTACGCTTAAGCAATTGAAAGCGATCGGAATTCGTATCTCGCTTGACGATTTCGGCACAGGTTATTCTTCGTTAAACTATTTAAAACGCCTCTCGATTGATACGTTGAAAATTGACCAATCATTTGTACGTGACATTGCAACCGATGCGGATGACAGAGCGATTGTGAACTCCATCATTCATCTGGCGCACAGCATGAATCTGAGGGTAATTGCCGAAGGTGTGGAAACGACGGAACAGTTGAACTTTTTACGCTCCCATCAGTGTGATGAAATACAGGGTTATTTAATTGGTTATCCTTTACCGGCTGGAGAGTTTGTCCATCTGATGAGAACCGGATTCCAGTATAGCGGTTAAAAAGAAGTGGTTTTTATGTACAGAAGACCTAAGGAATGCTATGATTATTGTCCAATTGTCCATGAGCAGCTAAGATGAGGGATTCAACAATCATAACCTTGTTTGTGAGCCGTGGTTAGAAAACTGTGTATGCTTGCGAAACTGCAGCGGGTTCGGTAAAATGACAACCCGTGTATAACGTCATACAAAAACACAGGACGGGAGTGAAAGTATAAGAATGAGGGTTCTGATTGTGGATGATGCCGCTTTTATGCTGATATGATGCTTCGCAAAATATTGGAATTGGCGGGACATGAAGTGGTGGGTGAAGCGGTAGACGGCAACGATGCCGTTTCCAAATATAACGAACTCAAACCGGAACTGGTGACGATGGATATAACGATGCCGAATAAAGATGGAATTGAGGCAACAAAAGACATACGGGCCATCGATCCCAAAGCGAAGATCCTGATGACGTCAGCCATGGGGCAGGAAGCGATGGTGAAAGAGGCTTTTCTCTCCGGCGCCTTTGATTTTATAGTCAAGCCGGTAGACGAGCCCCGATTTTTGACCGCTGTTGCGAAGGCATCAGGATAGAACAGGATGGGTTGGATTTAGGGGCAGAGAAGATTGGCTTCGCTCTTGAACAAAACAGTATGGAGCTTCGCCATATTTCACAGGATATTTACAAGATTCTGGATTTGGTGGAGCTGACATCGGAGTGGAAGAAGAACTTATACATAACGTTACAATGAATGATTGAAAGGCGGTACCATCCTATGATTACCTCCATAGATTTGGATCAGGACTTCACGCAATTTATCCAAAGATTAAAATCCAAAACAGAAATTGATTTGGCTTTATATAAAGAGGGTCAGATGCGGCGTAGGTTGAACAGCTTGAAAGAGAAGAGGGGCTTTCGGTCGTTTCTCGACTTTTTTCAGGCGATGATCAAAAATCCGGAATTGTTCGATGATTTTTTGGATCGGATGCTCATCAATGTGTCGGAATTTTTTCGGAACCCCAAAAGGTGGGAAGTCCTTGAAAAACAAGTCATTCCGGGAATTCTTGCCAGAAACGGACGGATCAAATGCTGGAGCGCGGCTTGTTCGACGGGGGAAGAGCCGTACAGTTTGGTCATGGCGCTCTCCTCCTTCCTGAATTTGCGGGAAATCCAGGTACTTGCCACGGATATTGACCAAAATGCGATTGAGAAGGCGAAAGGAGGAAAATACCAGGCGCAGTCCGTGAAAGATTTGCCGAAACCATATCTCAACAAATTTTTTGCAGTTCGTGACCAGCAATACGTGATTTCGGACGAAGTAAAAAGATGCGTTAATTCAAACGTCATAATCTATTGGCCGACTCGTTCGAACAATACTTCGATCTGATTATTTGCCGCAATGTCCTCATTTATTTTACTGATGAAGCGAAGGAAGCTCTGTTCGCGAAATTCAGCAAGTCCTTAAAAAAGGCGGTTATTTTTTTTATCAGGGGAACGGAACAAATCTTTCATCCGCAAAAATATCAGTTGGAACCGGTAGACACCTTTTTTTACAGAAAAGTATAGAGGAAGCGATGCGGTGTTGAAAACAAAAGTGCTCGTGGTGGACGATACCGTTTTTATGCGGAAACTTATTTCTCGATTGATCGAAGAAGATGCATCATTACAGGTGATAGGTACAGCCCGAAACGGTTTGGAAGCGATAAAAATGGTCAAGGAACTTCATCCTCATGTCGTGACTTTGGATATTGAAATGCCGGAAATGAACGGACTGGAAGCATTGAAGAAGCGCAAACGCCACTAGCCACTTTGTTGCCTTTGAGTAGAAACAAAACCGCAAACAAAACGAGACCGAAGTTCGGATTAGAACATATACATATCGCAAAAGATGGGCTCAAGACAAAGGTATTTGATCAATTTCAAGTGCTGCAACTTTTAAGAATAGGGAAAAGAATGATTGGTGAATAGAGCAGCTAACTGAATTACCGACCTTTCGTATTCTAGAGTCGCTGTTTTGGTTAATATATCTTGGCCAAATAAAAGTATACGTTATTGTCCTTATCATAAACATATGTATACATGAACTGTCCTTTATCTTTGGAGACAAGCTTCCCTAACTTTCCATAGAACACATCATCCCCTTGGGTCGGAGTTTGATAACCCAGCCCGACTACAATGTCATTCTGTTTTTTGTCTATATATAATAAGTCTTCGCCATTCTGCCAGGTACCGCCGTAAAGTTTGAAAAATTCAGCATACGTAAGCGGCTTTGATACCTGTGGTTTACTAGTTGATGCTTTCTTTTTCACGACGTGGCTGGATGCTGTTACAAAGCTGGTTGAAGAAGAAGCCAAAATCATGGTCCCGATAATGCTGTTGTTACAAATCCTCTCCTTTTTATTACTATCCCTACAAGATGTCTATTAATATAGTGATTGCAGACATTTTGATATGTCCAAAGGCCTGCCATTCACAAAAGGCATTTCAATTTTTCTAGGTGTTATTGCTTACTAGTTTTCGCAGGCTGCCTAGGAGAACCTTCAGTTATTTATTAATAGAAAATTTCGTATTTTATTCTGTGAAAATTTAATATATAAGTGTGAAGGGATATCTTGGCAACTGTGTAGCTAGTGCTAAATTGTTATGATATTTATATACAAATCTAAGGGTTCATATTTCGGATGGTAATGTTTATAATCGTTACTGTATTTTTTATAATATAGTCCCCGAACAAAATGTGGTATTATTTTTCTATACTTAAATTTAATGAATCGTGAAATTGAAAAATCGTTAAGACGAGTTAAATGTTTGAAGGAAGCGTTGTGCTATTTTCACATGGGAATAGCTACGCTGTTGAGTTTCAGAACGAAAAAATGCAAATGAAAGCATAGTTCGGGCTTAAATAAGGGGGGGCTAGCCATGAGTGAAGATGTACTACAGCGGTTATTTAAAATGGTTGGCAAGCATAATGAGATGATGCAAAAAAATAATGAGATGGTGCAAGCTGTTTTGGTTAAGGTTGACAAATTAGCAGAAGATGTAAGCGAGTTAAAAGGACAAGTCAGTCGCATAGAAGGGCGATTCGATAAGTTAGAAAACAATATGCTTTCTTTAGACGCGAAAGTACGTGTTGTAAATCGTTATGTTAGCGAGTTGAACTTAGAAGTAGATGTATTAAAGGAAACTAAACAATAGGAGGGACAGCTTAAGTTCCTAAACATTCCAACGTCTCAGGGCTTGCTCTGAACGTTTTTTTATATTGAAGGGGAGACCCGCATGGGTTTGTATTATATCATGTCAGAGACATGACCTATGCAGTTCGAGTAATTAACTGGTAATTAATCACCGATCCTGGAATTGTCCATAATATTTCAAAAAATATCAGAAAAACCACTTGACTTTTCGGGATGACCCCCCTCTGTTAGGATAGATGTCGTACGATACTTTAGTGTTATAGTTAAGTAAATAACACGGAGGTCGATCAATATGACAGGGAAAAATAGAGTACGATATTCGCAGGAACAAAAAGAATCCATTGTTAAACGCATGATGCCACCAAATAATGAATCGGTGACGCAAATTATGAAAGAAGAAGGCATCTCAGATGTGACGTTGTATAAGTGGCGTAAGGAAGCACGCGCAGCGGGTGTGGCAACACCAGGCAATGGTCAAACAAGCGATAAATGGAGCAGTTAAGATAAGTTTTTAATTGTGATGGAGACGTTCGCAATGAATGAGTTGGAGCTAGCAGAGTATTGTCGCAAGAAAGGTCTGTATCGTGAACAGATTGAAGCATGGAAAAGTGTATGCCTTCAGGCAAATGGTCAGGCATTCGATCAAGCAAAGCAGTTGAATGGTGCATTGAATGAAGAACAGAAGCGTGCTAAACAATTAGAAAAAGAGCTACAAAAGAAAGAAAAGGCACTAGCCGAAGCCGCAGCGTTATTACTGTTCGAACATATGAGCGTTGGGTGGCAGAGGGTGATGTAAAGGTCGATCAGCGTCCACTTGTGAAAAGACCCGTGCCGAAAAATAAGTTGTCTGAAGAAGAAAAAGAGGAAATATTGACGGTTGTCAAAAAAGAAGAGTACATCGATTTACCGCCGACACAAATTGTACCAAAGCTTGCGGATAAAGGAACTTACATTGCGTCAGAATCCACATTTTATCGTGTGTTACGTGAAGAAAAAATGCAACATCACCGCGGTCGTAGCCAAAAGCCCGAGCGAAGAATCCCTGAGAGTCATCTGGCAACGGGGCCAAACGAAGTTTGGACATGGGATATTACTTGGCTTGGAGGACCTGTGAAAGGTTTGTATTATCGACTCTATTTAATTCTCGATTTATTTAGTAGAAAAGTAGTTGGCTGGGAAGTTTGGGAAACAGAAGAGGCAAAACACGCCAAAACGCTCGTGAAAAAAGCCGTCATCAATGAAAAAATCCAAGGGGCACCACTCGTATTGCATTCAGATAATGGTAGCCCGATGAAAGCAGAGACATTCTTAAGTTTACTAGAGAAATTGGGCATTCAAAGCTCCTTTTCAAGACCACGCGTGAGTAATGACAATCCTTATTCAGAGGCGATGTTTCGAACACTCAAATATCGACCAGATTTCCCGCACAAGGGTTTTGCATCGCTCGAGGAAGCAAGACAATGGGCACAGCAATTTGTCCATTGGTACAATGAAATTCACCTGCATAGTGGGTTGAATTTTGTGACGCCTGTACAGTGTCATACGGGAGAACACGTATCCATATTGGAAAAGCGAAAAGACGTATACGAAGCAGCGAAGGCAAAGCATCCAGAGCGTTGGGCGCGTGGTACAAGAAATTGGAAACCGAATAAACAAGTAGCACTCAATCCAATGGGAGATGAGGGACAAGCCGAAGCATTGAGGAAACCAAATTTTTGACGATTTGTTGAAAGCGCTGGATCAAGGAAGGTCTCCGATTTTGTTAACGGATCGGACTTCTCACTTGGAATATTTTGAAAACCGGCTGAAAAACTTCGCCAAAAACGTCATCGTTCTGCGCGGTGGAATGGGGAAAAGAAAGTGGAAGGAGATTCAAGATCAAATTCGTTCTATACCGGCTGATCAGGAGCGGGTGTTTCTCGCCACCGGAAGGTTTGCAGGAGAGGGATTTGACGATGCACGTCTCGATACATTGTTTCTGGTAACGCCAATTTCCTGGAAGGGAAAGCTGCAGCAATGTGCAGGCAGGCTTCACCGCTTATATGAACCAAAGCGTGAAGTTCAGATTTACGATTATGTCGACATGGAAGTGTCAATGCTTATGCGCATGTATAAGAAAAGGCTGAGAGGCTATATTTCCATTGGGTACAGCGAACAAACTTTGACTTGATGACGTGTTCAAAATATCAATTGACGGTATTACCGAACATTTCGTGTGAAGGGAATTGAAACAGCGTATGAACGAAAGCATTCGTTTTTTTTCAAGCCGCACAGCATTTTGCGAATAAGGCGAAAAATCTGGTGTCGGTTCAAGAGGTTGTTTTATGCGGCTCCATGGCCGCCGGCGACCCCTATCCGGGTGATCTCGATCTGGCCGTTGTTCTGTCTCATCCGGACGAACTGCCCGGGCTTGCCCGGTTTTGCCGGCAAATGTCTTCCACCACTCATGCGTGGGAAGTATTTGTATTTAACACAGGCAGAAAGTATTTGGGACGCATTTGCCACAAACGCGAATGCCCAGGCCGCTTTCATTGCGATGCAAAGGACTGCGGCAAGACGCCTCATTTGCGCAATATTCACGGGGTCCGTTTCGATCCGGCCCTATTTCTCGCTCCTGATTTGAAAGTGCTGTGGAACCGGCATGAAGAAAGCATTTTGCTCGGTTGGCGTAAAGATATGAACCTGATAGCACCAAGGCTTAAAACGTATGAACCCATTCGTATCAAATGTCTGGACGGAATTTTCGAATAGGAAAGTTCAATTCCTTATGAACGAACCGGTAATGCTCAAACTTTTCAAAGAAATAAAGAAGCATGATCCGGTCCGATTGATTCCGTTGTACCGGGATCTGGTATTGAAGCATATCGGTGATCGCAATCGGACGGGATATGCCAGAGCGGCCCGGTGGATGAAGGATTTGAAGGAAGTATGCGCGCGGAGCGGTAAGGAAGACGTATGGAACGGTTTTTACCGTCAAATCATGACCGAATATCGCCGGTTTCGATCGTTGATGGAGGAGATCCGAACCGCAGGATTGTAAATCAATAATGGAGGAGAGTCACCCATGTCAAAATACCTGGAGCAATTAAATCCAGAAGAAGTGAAAACCATTTTACGACTTCTTTCGAAGGAAAGCCGTGAATTAGCGAATCGAATTGAGGAGCTGGCAAAGGCTTAAATAAGCGATGTGAATGAGGACAACGTTGCGGACGATGTTTATCGGGCGCTTATCAGCATAGGCGTTGAAGGTCTGTGGAATCGCCCTTCCGGATCTAAGTGTTTCTGTTATGTGGAACTGGTTGAAGCTACGTATGAAATGGTGGAGGAAGCGCTCGAACCTTTTGCGGAACAATTATGGAAGTATCGGAAGCTTGCTATGTTTTCAGAGATGAAAAAGGCAGGACCGGGATTGGCTAAAGGAATTCTCAAGTTCACGAGTGAAGGCCAGACTGAATTCAAAGAATGGGCACCCGATGATGCATTGGAATGGTTAGGCGGATTGTTAATGGAGTGGGAAAAGGAATGCAAGGATGTAAGCGAGAAAGAATGTATTCGTGAAATTAACCAATTTCTGGAGGGGTAGTTTCGGTCAGGGCTTAAAAGGAAAGGGGCGAGATTATGGACATAAGAGGAATCCGGAACATTTATGAAATGGAAATGTGGGACGAAGATTATATGAATATGGAAGTCCAGGCCTTTATACATATAAATGAAAATGGCAGAGGTAATTTTCAATTTGGTCTGGTTACTGGCCAAATGGACGGCAGAATTGTAGACGGTAATAATGGGATTTGGTATGAGTTCACTTGGGATGGTCTTGATGAAGGCGATCACAATAGCGGATTGGATGGGTAAATATGCTATTTATTCAGGACAAGCTTACGTATGAAGAAGTAAGGTGCAGATTTGAAAGAGAAGGCTATACGCTATTATCGACGGAATATAGAAATGCGAAGAGCAATTTGAACGTACGATGTCCCCATGGTCATGAGTGGACAACGAATATGAGCAATTTTGCATCCGGCCGCAGGTGCAGCGTTTGTTCCAGAAGGAAGAAGTACACCTTGGAGGAAGTACAACGTATATTTGCCAAGGAAGGCTACGGGGTTCTGGATTCCTCTATATAAATGGAAAAACATCGATGAAGGTTACTTGCCCCAATGGGCATGAGACCGAAATGAATCTGAATAATTTTAGAAACGGAAGGCATTGCAAAATCGACAAACATCGAAGTACAGGATCGGCAAAGGAGACGGAAGAAAATCCAAGAGTCCCTAAAGGAACTGGAAAAACGCAAGCCCGAAGCTGAATCGAAGACGGCAGCAAAAGATCTGATCAACTTTACGGATTCCGAGTCCCGCATCATGGAAACGAAGACTCAAGGCGTGATTCAAGGATACAATCCGCAAATCGCTGTGGACTCCGACCACGGCATCATCATAGGGCTTCAAATGAGCAACAGTAGCAGTGACCAACAACAATTTCAGGGTTCCGTAGAAGCAAACACAGGAAGGATGCCAAAGAAGGCCAGCGCAGATGCTGGCAACTTCAGTGCAGACAACATTAAAGCAGCGGATAAAGCCAAGGTTACGTTTGCCCTGCCGGAAAAATCCTGACCCTCAAGCAAACCGTTCATGATCATAACGCCGACAAAGCAACTGAATGGATTTATGAGTGCGATCATAGAAAGCTTCATTCGGCCAAATATCCCAAACCATCCACTTTGTATAAACGGGAGAAGTCTGCCCGAAAACGGAAAACGGAAAAACGTTGCGTAAGACAAAGAAAACGGGTGAAAATTGAGGTTGTTCAATCTGAAATCATATTAATAGGTGTAGCAAATTACAAAAAATTGGTGAATGTAAGAGTTGACCGCGGGTAAGGACCTTCAAAAAACTCAAACTGTCGGACAGACTCCAAGCGCGTAGAAAGAATCAGCTAATCGGCTGGTTGAGCCGACGTTTTCACAATGGCTTCAGGACGACACCATTAGGAAGTTCCACTTAAATGGATTTCCCTTTGAACCAAAGGGTATAATGAAGGTAGCTTGAGTTTACCTAAATTATCCACGAAAGGGTGTTTCCTGATGAAAGAATTCCTTGATAACCGGGATCGGAAAGCGAACCGCTTGATAAACGAAAAATCTCCTTACCTTTTGCAGCATGCGTACAATCCTGTCGATTGGTTCCCGTGGGGAGAAGAAGCCTTCTCCAAAGCGGCAAGGGAGAGCAAGCCGGTATTCCTGTCCATCGGCTATTCCTAGCCTTCGGGCTAAAATATAGAAAGGATTTTACGTATGTCAACATGTCATTGGTGTCACGTGATGGAGCGCGAATCGTTTGAAGACGAAGAAGTGGCCGCACTTCTCAATGAACATTATGTAGCCATAAAAGTGGACCGGGAAGAACGCCCGGATATCGACAGTATTTATATGACGGTTTGCCAGGCGATGACCGGGCAAGGCGGATGGCCGCTGACGATTATTATGACCCCCGAAAAGGAGCCATTCTTCGCCGGGACGTATTTTCCAAAAGAAAGCCGGTACGGCCGGCCGGGAATGATGGATCTTCTCCGGCAAATCAACGATAAATGGTATGAAGACCGTGACCGGGTTATGCAGACGGGAAAACAAATCACCGAAGCCATTAAAGAACAGACCGGCCTTACAAGAGGCGGGAGCGGCGAAATTTCCCGGGAGATATTATCTCAGGCGTATGAGCAGTTTAAAAGTTCATTTGACAGCGTATACGGCGGATTCGGCAATGCTCCCAAGTTTCCCTCTCCCCATAATTTAAGCTTTCTCTTGCGACACTGGAAGCTTACCGGAGAGAAGCATGCGCTTGAGATGGTTAAAACAACGCTTAGCCATATGAACCAGGGGGGGATCTATGACCATATTGGTTTTGGTTTTGCCCGTTATTCTGTCGATCGTCAATGGCTTGTGCCCCATTTTGAAAAAATGTTGTATGATAATGCGCTGCTCGCTCTGATTTATCTTGATACGTACCAAGCAACAGGCGAAGAGAGCTATGTCGAGGCAGCGGGGCAAATTTTTACATATGTCCTGCGTGACATGACCGATAAGGAAGGCGGTTTCTACTCGGCTGAGGATGCCGACTCCGAAGGGGAAGAGGGGAAATTTTACGTTTGGCGGCCCGAGGAGATTATCGATATCCTTGGCCGGGAGGACGGAGAACGGTTCTGTGACCTGTACGACATCACGGAGGAAGGCAATTTTGAAGAGCATACAAGCATTCCCAATCTTATCAACTCGCCGTTTGCCGGGAAAGACAGGGGTTTTGTGGAAGCGTGCCGGAAGAAACTGTTTGAGGTGCGCGAAAAACGCGTTCACCCGGGCAAGGACGATAAAATTTTAACGGCCTGGAACGGCTTGATGATCGCCGCGCTGTCCCGTGGAGCGGTTGTGTTAAACGAGCCGGATTATGCGAAAAAAGCGGCCGAAGCAGTGGCTTTTATTCGCGAGCAATTAACGAATGAAACGGGCAGACTTTTAGCCCGGTACCGCGATGGACACGCCGCATTTCCCGCCTATGTCGATGATTATGCCTTCCTCATTTGGGGGCTGATTGAACTATACCAGGCAACATTTGAAGAAAAATATTTATGGTATGCGCTTGACCTGCAGGAGCAACAATTTGAGCTGTTCTGGGACAGGGAAGCTGGCGGCTTTTATTTCTATGGCAATGATTCGGAAGAGCTGTTAATGCGTCCAAAAGAGATTTACGATGGAGCGATGCCATCCGGCAATTCGGTGTCCGCCGTTAACTTACTTCGCTTATCCCGGCTGACCGGACGAGAGGATTTACAGAAGCTTGCGGACCAGCAAATCGAGGCGTTCGCCGGCGAAGTTTCCCACTACCCGGGAGCACACAGTCATTTCTTAATGGCGGTTCAATTCGCGTTTGGCCCTTCAAAAGAAATTGTAGTTACTGCACCAAATGTGGAGGCAGCGCAGGAAATGATAAAGGTCATACAAGCTGAATTCCTGCCGAACAGTGTGGTAAGTCTGGTCACAGAAGACAAACGCGCGGAGGTTGCTGAACTGGCACCTATATTAGCGGACAAAACGATGCAGGACGGAAAAGTTACCGTTTATGTATGTGAGAATTTTTCGTGCCATGCACCTGTAACCGATGTGGAACAACTCAAACAGCAGTTAATGTAAGAGGCATTAAAATGAAGATATAGGGAGAATTTTAGTTATAATGCGCTGCATTTGCAACAGGTTGATTCTGGCAGACGTTTTCCGAAAAAAACGTCTGTTTATTTTATAATAAGACCCGTATTCATTTGATTTTGATGATAACTGAAAAACAATAAAAATTTTCCGTTTATTAATTTAATAGAAATCTCTAATTACATTCACAAATAATAATAGAATAATGTACGGGGAAAGGGAGCTCTTTTTATTTTTCTGGATAAGGAGCATGTTTTTCAATCGAAGGAGACAGCTGTTTCCCACCAGGTTCTTGCTGGAGATAACCCGCCTTAAGCAGGAGGTCAAGCCATCCGTCCTGTGATATAATCGGGTGGAAACAATCTTGGTTGATTTTGGAGAGGAGAAATGTTAGTGCGAAAGTTATTGCTGATCGTGATCATGATGCTTCTGTCCATGACGGGTGCCGTTTATGCGGACGCTACAACGGGAGACTCCATCGTTATCACATTGGGGAATGATTTGAAGCCGGTACAAAGAGAGCAGATACTTGGCGGCTTTAAGGCGCCAAACGCAAAAATTATAACGGTGACGAATGAAGAGGAACATAAGTATTTGGATGGATTGTTAAGCAAGAGCGTAATCGGGTCCCGGGCGATTTCATCGGCGATGATTCAGCTTTCCAGCCCCGGCTCGGGAATTCATGTGGAAACGAATAATATTACATGGGTAAGCAAGGCGATGTATGAGAATGCGTTGGCTACCGCGGGTGTAAAAGATGCAAACGTCAAGGTAGATGCCCCGTTTCAGGTATCAGGTACGGCGGCGTTAACCGGGGTGATGAAAGCTTTCGAAACGGCAACCGGCCAGAGGCTTGATGAAAACCGGAAGCGGGTAGCGAATGAAGAAATGGTAACAACGGCTCAAATTGGCCAGCAAATTGGCGACAAAGAGAAAGCGGCAGAACTCCTGACACGGCTTAAGGCGGAACTTGCTAAACAGACGTCGAAGCTATCCGATGACCAGCTGCGCACGATTATCAACAATGTCGCTTCTCAGATGGGGTTGAATTTAACGAACCAGGAAGTGGATTCACTTGTCAGCATCCTGAGAAAAATTCAAAATTTAAACATTGACTGGAATAAGGTGTTAGACCAGGTTTCGAGTTATAAAGGCCAGATTCAGGATTTCTTAAACAATAATCCGGAAGCCAAGTCGCTTGTGCAGCAGATTTTAACGTTTTTAAAGCAGCTTATCGATAAGGCACTGGCGTGGTTCCATTAAACGAAAACCGACAAACCGAATCAAAGTTGGTAACCATGCGAAAAACCCACCGCTAAAACGGTGGGTTTTTTCTATAGTTCTTTAACGCGCTACCGCAGGCATTCCGCTCTTATTTAATGAAAAGAAAGGATACAGCTTAGACAGTCAGTGCGTTGGCGGACACTGCTTTTTGCGGCAGCGATTCATCGAGCACTGGGCGGATGGTCAGTGAAGCTCCGAGTTGCTCGGCATACGCTTCGATTTTGTCTAACTGGCCTGATGTAAGGATGGCGCCCACGTGCGTTTTACTGCCGGTATGGACAGCGTCCACAGAATGAAGATAGCCCGCTTCTGTTGACAGAAAAGACAGCAAACGCGTTTTAGCCAGCGAGTAGGTTTCCTGGTCAATCGCAAACACCACAGCGATAGCGTCCGCGCTGGAATCCGTGTCAGACTCCTTTTCCGGAAGTGCCGGTTCAAACGGGTGAGCCGTAAAACGAAGCCCCTGTACGGCGTTAATCATATCTTCCACAATTGCGCTTCCTGTTGGCAGCGATCCGGCTCCTTTTCCGGTAAAAAATAAATCGCCTACAATATCACCATTCACAAAAATTCCATTGTATTCATTTTTGACGCCTGCAAGAGAGTGTGTATGTGGCAAGAGGACCGGCCGCACCTGGTGGCGGCTTCCGGAAACTGTCCGTTCTGCCATTGCAATGAGCTTAAGGCGGTAGCCTATTTTTTTATAGAGGGCAATTTCTTCACTCGTCACTTTTGTAATTCCTTCATGGTATACGTGTTCCTTCGTTCCTTCAGATCCGAAACACAGGTGTGAGATAATCGTAATTTTGTTTAACGCATCGAATCCCTCCACATCGGAAGTGGGGTCTGCTTCTGCGAATCCAAACTGTTGTGCTTGCTGCAGAACCGCTTCGTAGGGAAGATTTTCTTCCTCCATTTTTGTCAGAATATAATTGGTGGTTCCGTTCAGAATTCCATGCACGCGGGTAATCCGATTCGCTTTGAGCAGGTGATTGAGCGTATTGAGAATTGGAATACCACCGCCTACGCTTGCTTCGTATAACAATGAAACGTTGTAATGTTCGGCAAGCGTGTGTAAGTGCGGTCCGTGCAATGCCAACAGCTCTTTATTGGCGGAGATAACGTGGCAGCCGTTTTTAATGGCCAGCTCAATATACGAAAGAGTGGGGTCTACTCCCCCCATCGCGTCGATCACAATATCTATGCCCTGTGAAAGGAGCGCATGATAATCTGTTGTTAAAAGTGACGGCTCAACGGACACGGAACGCTTTTTGTTGAGTCTGCGCACGAGAATTCCTGCGATTTCGAAGGTGGCGTTCGCCTGCTGTGTAATGCGTTCACTATGGCTCTGCAGGATGCGTATGACACCTGAACCGACTGTTCCCAAACCAAGTAAAGCAACTCTGTATTTCTTCATTGTTATCCTCCTTTGAATGGCTATAGTAATCGCTATATATGTAAACAAAAAGCCCTTCTTCCTAAGAAGAAGGGCGCATGCGCTAATTCCTTCTTCTTATCTGCACGAATCGCGGATTCGTCAGGAATTAGCACCTTCCCACGTATGGGGGGTTGCCGGGCGTCATCGGGCCAGTCCCTCAGCCTCTCTGGATAAGAAGAGTCCAAATATTTACTTGTTTTCAAGTATAGCGAATAGATGATGAAATTGTCAACGCATGGCATGATAGGAGCAGGAGGAAGAAAACAGCTTTTTTTCTCCGGGTACAAACTTAATTTTTTATAATATAACGTAACAGGGTAAGAATCAATCGCTCTTTTGCTTGTTTAGAATTAAAATTCGACCTCTAGCTCCGTTTTTCTGTGGTATAAGCAATTGGATATGAGTTAGGGATTTTCGTTATAATAGAAACAGCAGTAAAAAAATTATGGGAGAGATTTGTATGGCTCAACGAGTAGCCACCGAATACAAAAACATTGTCCTGAAGCTGAGCACGGCGGAATTACAATCTTTTGTTCATTTATTTCAAGCGGCGGAATTCCAAACGGAGATACGGGTATATGAGAACGGGGAAACAGAAGTGGTGCTGTTCGATAAGGAAGAGCAGGTTCCATTACCATTTAAGCGGGTCGGAAATACGTATACATTCAAAGGTGAATGCATCATTACCGACGTGAAATTGGCTAATCAAATGCGTATGGCTGTAAAGAAATTCAAAGGCACCGGCATTGTTCATCGCATATATCCTACATATACGATGATTTATCATTATGGTGACGGTAATGTAATTAAGATCGTAGAGTGCAGAAACCATCAGGAATCGATTGTGTACGAATGGAAGGATACGCTTGGCGAATTGCAGCGGCTGTTTGAAGCTCGCGCTGTGGAAGACGAGATTTCCTGGTTGCGCATGAATGCAGATCAACTTCTTGACCTGCGGAATACCAGACGTTCACTCCAGTTATCAACCGAACAGATTGACCGCCAGCTTACTGAACTCTCTCATCAACTTTTTATTCTGGAAGCATAGAAGTTTACGATATAACGTATCCCCTGTTCAATTAAAAAGAACGTTCCTAGTTTAAACATGAAAAAATGGTTGCATCTTTTGTCGAAACATGATATTTTCTTTTTTGTGATGTAAATTAGGAACCAGGATTCACTCAAGGAAGTTTCTCCTCTGAATAAAGTGAATGACGTAGGTCCTAGCGATATCTTTTATACAAAATTTGCTAGGAGGGGGGGCCGAAAGAATGGAATATTCAACTTTCGGAAGACATGTAGCGATTGATACTTGGGGTGTAGATTTCGAAAAATTAAACAATGCTGAATTTTTGCAGCAGCATATGGTTGAAGCTGCAGAGGCATGTGGTGCAACAGTGTTATCTGTTCAATCCAAACAGTTTGAACCGCAGGGTGCTACCGTACTGGTTCTGCTGTCAGAGAGCCATATTTCGATTCATACGTACCCTGAGAAAGGTTTTGCTGCACTTGATTGCTACACATGCGGTGAAACGGTGGATCCTGAAGCGGCTATTGAATATATGGTGAACGTACTTCAGCCGAAAACAGTATACGCGCGAAAAATGATTCGGGGTTTAGGCGAAATTGAAGTCGTTGAATCCGAAGTTACCAAAGTGAAACAAAACGCATAGTATTACCATCGAAGAAAAATCCATCCTTCACATATGAAGGGTGGATTTTTAACGTTTTCGCCATAAAATATATCTTGTATTTAACAAAGCTGGCATTTATGATGAAAGCGTTAAATGGTTTCAATTTTCTTTCATTGGGAGAAGGTATAAAGACAGATAACACAAATGTGGAGGTTTAGAATGAACATACTGCAGGAAAGTACAAGTAAGAAAAAATCACCGGAAGATGTACTGAATTTTATTAATGACGGCGACGACGTAATCGTCCCTCTGGCCAACGGAGAGCCGGTTGTCTTACTCGACACAATTGAAGCCAATGCCGCACGTTTTAAAAGTGTACGCATTCATCAAATGCATGCGCTAAAAGAGCGCCGCTATATTTGGGGGGAATATGGCGACCATTTGCGGCATGTGGCCTATTTTTTAAGTGGTGCTTCACGCAAAGCGTTTTTGGCGGGGAAATGTGACCTAGTACCTAACCATTTTCATGAAGTGCCGCGTCTCTTGCGGGAAACGACGAAAATGTCAATGATTTTGGCGAGTGCTTCACCGATTGATGAGCATGGCTATTTTTCTCTTGGCACGGAAGCGGATTATGTTGCCTCTTTTATTGGCAAAGTTCCGTTCTTCCTGGAGGTAAACCCAAACATGCCTCGCACATTTGGCTCCAATCAGGTGCATATCAGCCAGATTGTCGGTTACATCGAAGTAGACTATCCGCTTCATGAGCAGAGCCCGCCTGTCATCACAGATATTGACCGCCAGATTGCCATGTACGTGGCCGAACGCATTCCGGACAGCGCTACGCTGCAGACGGGTATTGGCGCCATTCCGAACGCCATTATCGGCTTTTTAGATAACCATAAAAATCTGGGCATTCATACGGAGCTTCTCACAGACGGTGTCGTTGAGCTTGTAGAAAAAGGTATTGTCAACGGTGTGGATAAAAAACTTCATCCGGGAAAAATTGTCTCAACATTTGCTCTGGGAACAAAAAAACTGTACGACTTTATGTTTGAAAACACTGGCGTAGAGATGATGCCGGTTGATTATGTGAACGACCCGCGCGTTATCGGCCAGGAAGACAACATGATTTCGATTAATGCCACGACAGAAGTGGATTTCCTTGGCCAATGCGCATCGGAGACCGTTGCCGGCAGGTACTATAGCTCGACCGGGGGGCAAGCAGACTTTGCTCGGGGTGCCCGTTTTGCTAAAAACGGAAAAGGTTTTATCTGCCTTCATTCTACGGCACACGACGGCACCATTTCCCGAATTCGTCCACAGCTAACCCTCGGTTCCGCGGTTACAACGTCAAAAAATGACGTCGACCACATTGTAACGGAGTACGGCGTTGCTTGCCTGCGGGGAAAGAGCATTTCACAGCGCACGCGTGAATTGCTGAACATTGCCCATCCGAAATTCAGGGACGAATTGGAATTCGAAGCTAAAAAAATTGGCTTGCTGTAAGGCAAGCAGAAACGAAACTTATAGGGAGTAAATAAAAAACGAGGAGATGATCCTCGTTTTTATCGTCTTTATCTTGTTTAACGTATTTCTATTTTAAACCATGCTTTACGATACGTTACACCGGACTGTTCACTCGCATATGAGCGGCATAATGGCCGTCGCCTGTGGGTTGAATATAAAGGCAGGCATCGTGCTCATGGCTCATCGTCCGGATAAGATGGTGTAGTTCTTCTTCATTTAACTTTTTATACGCCTCATCGCTTAAGGGGATAAAAACATTGCCGTCCGTTTCCTCTGGTTTGTGAAGGCATGTGCAGTAATATACATAGACACCACAGTCATCGCAAAAAAATCGCTTGGTCATTTTGGATAACCCCTTTCTATGTTAAGTTCGCCTTACTTGTTCCACTACGATTATAGCACACGATACGGATTACTTATATAATACTTATATAATACTTGTGAAAATTTCGTTAATTTAATAAGGGTGGAAATCCGGTTTAAAAACGGGAGAGGTTGTAAAGAAATGAAAACCCTCACAATTGAGGACAAAAATGACTACAATAGAAGTAATAATACGAAAAGGGGTAGGAGAATGTCTGAAACCGAAGATTTATACACACGCTATAATCGTATGCCAACGAATGAACTGGAGGACATTTTGTATGACATTGAAGTATCTGCCGCTTTGACTCTGGGGATGAATACGTATCTTGAAATGAAGCACAAACAGGTTTTGCGACAGATTTTAAAAGAGCGAGGGGTTGACGTTAACAAGCTGCTTAGCGAATGACTCCGGACCGAAGGAGGGTAATTTAGCGTGACTGATTATCGAATTACACACGACACGTTAGGTGAAGTAAAAGTGCCGAAAGATGCCTATTATGGCGCACAGACGCAGCGTGCGGTCGAAAATTTTCCGATTAGCGGGCTGCACCTTCCACCTGCATTTATCCGGGCGCAGGGAATTATCAAATGGGCAGCCGCCAAAGCAAATATGGAACTGGGTCAACTTTCAGAGGAAGTAGGCCAAGCCATTATGCAGGCTGCTGATGAAGTGATCGAAGGAAAACTAAACGGCGAATTTGTGGTGGACGCCTTTCAGGCCGGAGCAGGAACATCGCAGAATATGAATGCGAACGAGGTTATCGCCACGAGGGCTGTCGAAATATTGGGCAAGGAAAAAGGTGACTACAGCCTGGTCCATCCGAATGACCATGTGAATATGGCACAATCGACGAACGATACGATTCACGTCGCGATTAACATTGCCGCAGCCGAACTGCTGGATGAACTCCTCATGCCAAATTTTGAACAGTTATGTCAGACGTTTGAGAAAAAAGCGGAAGAATTCCACGGGATTATTAAATCAGGACGTACCCATCTTCAAGATGCTGTTCCGATGAGGCTCGGCCAGGAATTCGGCGGCTATGCCGCTACCTTGCGGGAAAAATATAATCACTTGTTGCGGACCCGCGAAAGCTTGCTTGAAATCGGCCTTGGCGGCAATGCTGTCGGAACCGGTATTAACGCGCACCCGGAATACGCGCAGCGGGCGATACGCTACATAGCGGAACGGACAGGCCGCGAATTCAAGCCTGCCACTCATCGTTTTATGTTTATGCAGAATACGCAAGCCGCGATTCGCGTCAGTGAAGCGTTAAAAGAGGTCGCCATCCATCTTATTAAAATCACAAGCGATTTGCGCCTGTTAAGTTCCGGGCCGCGCACGGGCCTGGCAGAAATTGTTCTTCCTGCCGTTCAACCCGGTTCTTCCATCATGCCTGGCAAGGTTAATCCGGTGATGCTTGAAATGATGTATATGATCTGTGCCCAGGTGATTGGAAATAGCGAAACGATCACTATCGCCGGGCTCGGCAGCCAGCTTGAAATTAACGTGATGATGCCCGTTATTGCCCACAACCTTTTGCAATCAATACAGATTCTTGCTAACGGTATGCGTACGATGGATGAGAGGAATATTCGCGGAATTACAGCGGATGAAGGCCGCTGCCGTGAATTAATGGAGCGCAGCCTTGCGCTGGCTACATCGCTCAATCCCCTGATCGGCTATGAAAAAGCCGCAGCCATAGCAAAAGAGGCGCACCGCACGAATAAATCGATTGCCGAGGTGGCCAGGGAACAGGGCGGAATTTCAGAGCAGGAGCTGGCTGATGCGCTGAACCCGGAACGACTGGTATAACGGTTGTTTTCTTCCTGCCGTAATTTTGTGGTAAGATATAGAGCGAGAGGAATTTAAACTGTTCTATAAAGGAGAACATGCCATGTATCATCGCACACAGACCAGACCGGTTAAGGTGGGCAATCTTACCATCGGGGGAAACAATCAGGTCATTGTCCAGAGCATGACGACCACAAAAACGGCGGATGTGAAATCGACCGTTGAGCAAATTCACCGGCTGGAAGAAGCCGGTTGCCAGATCGTACGCGTAACCGTAAACAATATGGAAGCAGCGGAAGCCATTAAAGACATTAAAAAACAAATTTCCATTCCGCTTGTGTCCGATATTCATTTTGATTATAAACTGGCGTTGAAAGCCATCGAGAATGGTATTGATAAAGTGCGCATTAATCCAGGCAACATCGGCCGCAGGGAAAAGGTGGAGGAGGTCGTTCAGGCTTGCAAAGCCAATGGTGTTCCGATTCGGATCGGAGTGAATGCGGGATCGCTTGAAAAGCACCTGCTCGAAAAATACGGCTACCCCACAGCCGACGCCATGGTGGAAAGCGCCATCCATCACATCAGAATTCTGGAAGAACTCGATTTTCACGATATTATCGTTTCGCTGAAAGCGTCGAATGTGCCGCTGGCGATTGAAGCTTATCAAAAAGCCGCCGAGGCGTTTAACTATCCTCTTCATCTGGGAATTACAGAGGCAGGGACGCTGTTCTCCGGTACGGTAAAAAGCGCGGCCGGGCTTGGGGCGCTGCTTGCCCAGGGAATTGGTTCGACGATCCGGATTTCCCTCAGCGCCGATCCGGTGGAGGAAATTAAAGTGTGCCGCGAACTGCTCAAGACGTTTGGGCTATCATCCGATGCAGCCACGCTTATTTCCTGCCCGACATGCGGCCGCATTGAAATTGACCTCATTTCCGTAGCCAACGAAATTGAAGATTACATTGCGAAAGTGAAAGCGCCGATTAAAGTGGCCGTTCTCGGTTGTGCCGTCAACGGCCCCGGAGAGGCGCGAGAAGCCGATATCGGGATTGCCGGAGCGCGTGGCGAAGGGTTGCTGTTTAAGCACGGGGAAATTGTCCGTAAAATACCGGAAGCCGAACTTGTGGCCGAATTGAAAAAAGAGATTGATGAACTGGCGGAGACTTTCCGCAGGACAGGTGAACTCCCCGGCCGTCATGCTCACGTATAATGTACGGGATTTTCAGAAGACGGTTGATTTATGACCGGTCTTCAAACAGCTATAAGATAAATATAGCTGCCAAGCAATGGCAGATTTTTGGTACCCGGCAACGGGTTTTATTTTTTTATCTGAAATGGTAGGCTAATACTGTCCCGTATGTTGTTACTATGCATGTCTCGTCTTCAGCGGACATATAGCTTTTACATAGAAAGGACAGGGGGAAGTTCTCGTTGAATGTGGTCTTTTTTTTCATCTATTTAATTATTATTGTCTTGATTATTGAGATTTCCACCATGTTGCTGGAGGCGACGGGTCTGCGACGTGAGGTGGCGAAATTTCAGGCGATTTCTCTGCTGACTGGCACCGGGTATACGACATCGGAATCGGAAATGGTGATCAATCATCCCGTCAGGCGTAAAATTGCTTCCTTTCTTATCATCTTCGGCACGATTTCTTTTGCGGTCATCCTGTCTTTTGTGATCAGTTTCTTTGTCAGCAATGTGATTCATATTTCTGATCTGGGCATTGGGATGGTTATTCTTGTAGTCGCGCTGCTGTTTATGCGGAGCCCGGTGGTCAAACTCTTTCTCTCACGCAACGTCGGTTCGCGGTTTGATAAATATTATGTGCACCATAAATCGGTAGAGGAAGTGTTTCATGTCGACAGTGATTATGTGATGAGAGAATTCCGCTTAACCGAATCGCACGTCCGTTTAATTAATCAGCCTCTAAAGCAGTTGCGGCTGGCGAATGAGGATGTAAAAATTCTCAATATTAAACGTAATGACCATGTTATCAAAAATCCGACCGGCAGCACGATGTTGTTGCCAGGAGATATTATCCTTGTCTATGGAAATTTGGAAAACATCCGTAAATATTTTATTATAAGCAACAACAGGTAAGCTTTTTAATCCCGGGGAAATGAAAGATGTCAAAAGGGGTTCGATAAAGAAATGTTGAAAAAAGGTTTGTATGAACGGTATGTTCCGGATACGCTTCTCGCTGAAAATGAGGCAGGCAGGCTTTTAAAAGGGCACGATGACATCTTGAAACGCGATGTTTTGCTTTATGTATGGAAGGAGCAGGAGAAGAAGCCGTTTATTCATTCCACCTCTGTCCTGCAGATTATGGACAGCGGCAGGACAAATGATGAGCAGTATGTTGTCCTGGAATATGTTCGGGGTGTTCTGCTGGGACAGGTCGTTGCTGAACGCAGATTCTCCTTGAAGGAAGCGCTGGGAATTATACTTCAGGTGGTAACGATTCTGCTTCAGCTAACGCAGAACAATGTGCGTGGAATAGCCCTTTCTTCCGATAATTTTTGGCTGACTCAGGCGGGACAGCTTAAGCTTATTAATACATGGGACAGATACAGCGAATCTGGAAACGAGATAAACGCTTTATTCAGACTGATGCACGAACTTGTATTCGGACGGGTGGAACTCGACCTGCCTATTCCCCATATGATCGAAGAGATTTCTCTTTCATACCCGGGCGATCCGTTTGTACTGCGCAAGTCATTGTCTGCCATCTGGAAGCGGGCAGACAAGAGAGTGCAATCTGATTTCGAAAGCTATTTGAGAAAGACGAAGCAGGATTTAACGTCCCTCTATCAATATATAAAAAAAACACAGGTGGAAAACAGCCAGCCGGTGTCCCGGAAGCTGATTAAAGAGGGCATCAACACTGAAAGAACATCGATCGAAGGAAACAGGCGCCGCTGGTGGGCGTTGCCTGAAAAAAAACGTTCGCGCCTGATCTTGACTTTGCTTGCATTCCTTTGTATTGGAGGCTTCATTATTTTCCAAAATCGCGCGGCGCAATCGAAAATACCGGAAAAACAGGGGGCTAATGCGCCTGCACAGGCAGGGCAGCCATTGAGCAAAACGGTACCCGATGTAACGGGAATGACGCTGGAAGAGGCGCAGAACGAACTCGATAAGCAGGGGATCCGCTATCAATACTTTTTGGAAAGCTCGTTCCGCGCGAAAGGAACGGTTATTAGACAAAGTCCTGAAGCGAATACGAGTATTACGGTTACAGACATGGTGACACTGTGGGTCAGCGGATAAAATCTCATTTATAAAAAAAAACACGGCTGGCATCCCACCGAGATGAGGGGGTCAGCCGTATTATATTGGCAGTAGAGGGAGTTTTGTTTATCGCATGATTTACTGTGAAGAAGACGATGACTCTTCGATGATTTCACTTTCGTCGCTATTGAGCAGGGAATGTTTGAAATGATCGAGAACGTAAAGAAAATGCTCCGACTCCCGATACATGTGATCCGCCAACATCGGATGGATAATGCTGCGAATTTTGCGTGACGTAATCGCTTCTCGTAAATCTTTTTTAAAGTTACGGAAGGTGACCACATAGGATTTGTTTTCATCGAGTAGCTGTACAAGCATCGGAACATTTTGTGAATGCGGCCGCATCGATTCGAGATCGACGGTCTGATATAAAAGTTGGTCAAATTGGTAGCTAAATTCTCCTGCCTGGATGACTAAATCGCGTTCCGACGGATCGAGCAGGTGGCTGATGAATTTGGCATGGTCAGCCATAAGGCGAAGGAAAAAAATATTTTCATTAATGATGGCATCCGGTAAAGGGGCAAATGTTCCCTTGTTCAGCTGTTCTAACCGGTTCATAAAATAAGCAGCTTCCCGGCTGAAATGGTCAATGACAAGCGGGTACGTATGGCAGATGATTTTGCCGGACAGGATAAGCCCTAAGATTTCTCTATTAAATTCCCACATTTGTGAGGTTGTGTGATAAACTTCCATGTTCGTGCGAATCATTAACTCTGGTTTGCACCGGTCATTCAGTTGCTCCGTCCGGTCTTCAAATTTCTGAAACAAATAATAATAGCGATCCACTTCCTGAACCAATTTTACCTGGTCAACGGTAAACCCGAGACGCAGAAAAAAGGCATGCTCTTTTATCGTGCGGCTCCAGAATCTCACTTCATCGAGTGAACGCTTGACAAACAGGTTCGACATAAACCTTCTCCTCCCGTTCTTCGTGCGTAGTATAATAGGTATGAGAAGAGTTTGCGGATTAGACATCCGCTTGCTACAATATTAATCTAATGAGTGGTGAAGGAGGATTTCCCATGAGAGAAATATCTGCACAGGAAGCTTTTACCGAAGCTATCAAGACGGATGACCTTGTGATTGCCAAATTTTACGCGGATTGGTGCCCGGACTGCCACCGCATCGACCCGTTTATGCCGGACGTTGAAGAGGCGTATAAAAATAAGCTTACGCTGATTAGTGTCAATCGAGATAAATTTCCTGAGCTGTCTGAGGAACTGAACATCTTTGGCATCCCTAGTTTTGTTGCTTTTCATAACGGGAAAGAACTGATCCGGTTTGTCAGCCGCCAGGGAAAAACGCGCGAAGAGATTGAAGCTTTTTTTAACCGGGCCATCCAGGTGGCCAATGAATTAGGAAAAGCTGAGTAATCAATGAGCAGTTTGATGCTGTTGGCATTAACGTGCCCAGGTTTTTATTTACAACTTACAATTAATAGTTTCCCAATTCATATTTTACCGTAACATCATTATGTTAAGTAAAAGGAAAAAAGGTGGCTACATGTCAGTTATCGAGCATAAAAAAGAAGCGCCCAAAAATATCGCTGTTATGATTATCACGGTTAGCGATACGAGAAATGCGGAAACGGACAAAAGCGGGCAGCTTATTCGCGAACTGCTTACGGAAGCAGGGCATTCTGTCATCCGGTATACCATTGTGAAAGATGAACGGGAGCCAATCTCCCGGGCCATTGAAGAAGGGGCCGGCGATCCGGCTGTCCAGGCCATTCTTTTAAATGGCGGTACGGGAATTGCGAGGCGTGACGTTACATATGAGGTAGTGGAATCGCTGCTTGATAAACAACTGCCGGGGTTCGGAGAAATCTTCCGCATGCTGAGCTATACGGAAGATATCGGCCCGGCAGCGATGTTAAGCCGGGCGATTGCCGGTGTTTATCGTGACAGAGCGTTGTTTTCTATGCCGGGTTCATCGGGCGCCGTACGGCTTGCGATGAACAAATTAATTCTCCCTGAAATCGCCCATGTTGTACGGGAGATTCATAAGTAGGCACACCCGAAACATCCGGGTATGCGTCCCCGCAAGGGAAAACCTCGCAAAAAATAAAACGGACCGTTCCATTCACAGACCCTCGAATTTTAGGACAGGGTTCCCTTTTTGTTCGAACACGGACAGTTTACGCTTTCTTGCTTTGTTAAACGATTGTTTAATAAAATAATGGCGATTGATCGTTGTGTATACAACGATGGGGCATACATCGATTTAATATATGTTGAGTATGTATTAGAAACGTCTAATCAAAGTTTTCCTATTTTTTTAGTAAAATGTAAGGAGAAATATGGTTACAAGAGGATAAAGGGGGCAATAAAATGAACTGGACAAACAAAATAGTTATGGTAACCGGAGCAGGAAGTGGAATCGGCCGGGCAGTGGCTCTCCACTATGGAGCCAATGGGGCGAATGTAGTCGTCGCGGAAAGAAATGAGGAGGCCGGACAGGACACGGCCCGATTTATACGGGAAGCAGGCGGTGAAGCTTTGTTTCGCCCGACGGATGTACGCAGCCCGGAAGACATTGTAAAACTCATGCGCCATGTTGATGAGAAATACGGGCGGTTGGACGTTCTGATTAATAACGCAGGGGTTTCCCGCTGGAAGTCTCCGTATGAAATAACGGTCGAAGAATGGGAGGAAATTATCCATATCAATTTGCGCGGAACGTTCCTCTGTTCAAGGGAAGCAGCCAAAATTATGAAAAGAACTGGGGGTGGAAGCATTGTTAATATAGCTTCAACCCGTGCATTCATGTCCGAGCAGAACACGGAAGCATACGCGGCGTCAAAAGGCGGGATTGCTGCCCTCACGCACGCCATGGCCATTTCTTTCGGACCTGACCGCATTCGAGTGAATTGCATTAGCCCTGGATGGATAGAAACAGGAGATTATAACCAGCTTCGTGATATGGACCACGAGCAGCACCCGGCAGGCCGCGTTGGAAAACCGGACGACATTGCCAGAGCGTGCCTTTTCCTGACGGATGAATACAATGACTTTATTACCGGAGCGAACCTCATCATTGACGGTGGGATGACCCGTAAAATGATCTATGAAGAATAGACGATAAAAGCACCGCTTATTCTTAAGCGTATTCCCAACTACTCTACATTATAATTTATATGGAGATTTACTTTTTCAATTTTAAAATAAGAAAGTGTTTTTTCTAATGCTTTCGTCATTGTCTTCTTTTGAGCTTCTTTAACATCCTGCTCTAGTTTTATATACACGTTTGCTGTATTACCCTCAAAGGTAAGGCTGTCCAAGACGGTGTTGAGTGGAAATACGTTTTCGTAGCCTTCCTTTTGCGTTTTAAGCAATAAGGTAATAGCAGTAATACGAGGCGCCTTGACAGACGTTGGATTGGTAAATTCGATATACACCGGAGACAGCACATCGCCTTGTAAGAGGTAGAGTGTATATTTTTCTTGAGAAGCTTGGTTTTTCTCATACAGGGTGTCTGTCTGAAGTTCATTTTGCTCAATTCGCTGCGTTGTTTGAACCACTTCAGCTGTTTCTTTGAAGCCATCAAAGCGATATAATTCATGCCCCTGCAAATTTATAAATAAAGTCGTTGGGTTGGTTTTAATACGATAATAATTCGTTATTTCCGGTTCGATATCTGTATAAATCGTTTCGAACGCGAGGTCGGGAAGATAGGTTTTTGCTTCCTTTAGTACGGTTCCCATGCTTCTGCCGGTAGGGCAGGCACTTAGTGTAAATAACATAATTTTAGCTACTTGATTGTTCATAAGTTCTCTCCTGTTCATTTTGTAATAGAGGAATGCTAAACCAAAACGAATGGATGGAGCCGGTGGAATAATAGCCGACAGATCCTTTATGCTGACTAATAATTTCTTTTACAATAGTAAGCCCTAACCCGCTACCGCCTAACAGCCGATTGCGTGATTCATCGACCCGGTAAAAACGTTCAAAAAGTTTACTTGCCTTTTGCTCTGGAATCGGGTAACTCTCGTTTGTTATAACTAGGCGGTAGTATCTATCTTCCTGAACTCCCTCCACTTTAATCCAATCGCTTGTATTGTACTGTATTGCATTGCTGAGCAGGTTAGATAGCACCTGTTTGATCCCATCTTCACTGCCGGCTACCTTTGCTTGCTGCAGATCGGTTGCAATCTCAATGTTCTTTTTTTCTGCTTGGAGGCTAAACGACTTGGCAACCATTTCAATTAGATCTTTGATTTCAAACGAAGAATAAGGGGCGGGGTCTTCCTGATGAACTTCCCACGTATGGAGCTGATGAATTTGCTCGACAAGGCGGATAAGATGAAGCGATTCTTCATGAAGAGAGTGATACATCTCTTTTGTTCCGGTAATAACCTCGCTGCTTAGTGCCTCAAGATAGCCATTCAAATTGGTCAGAGGGGTACGCAGGTCATGGGCGATTTCTGCCATCATTGTTTTACGTTGATTATCTTTATTTTTAAGCTGCCTGATAAGGTGATTAAAGTCTTTTGTAAGCTGCCCAATTTCGTCATCAGATGTTACACGCAGCGCTTCGGGGTAATGGCCGTCTGCCATCATCCGCATAGAAGCCGTGAGTCGTTTTAGAGGGACCAGTAATCTCCAAATAAAGTAAAAGTGAAGGATGGCTGCGATAATTAGGGATAAAAGGCTGGCTCGAATCAAATAAAACTGCATCGTTTCATTAAAAAAATGATTTTTTTCTGTTCCAACAAGCTGAAATGAATTAACAAGCAGACAAGCAAAGTCTTTGACGGACACCCCCGTAAAAACAATGACGATACCCACCAAGAGGCTGTTAAGTAGAGTTAGTTTCAAACTAAGGCTTTTGAGAAAGGGAATTTTAAAATGCAGCAAACCGATACCCCATTCCACGAATTGTTTCGATAAACGAGGTGCTGCTTGCTGCTTTCCCAAGCTTAGCTCTCACATTCCCTACATGGACATCGATCGACCGTTTGCTTGAAACCTTCTCCATAAGGGGATCGATTTCTTCAAGGATCTGTTCTCTGGTCAGAATTTGATTAGGATGGCGCATGAGGAAGTAAAGAATACAAAACTCATTGTGGGTCAGTGGAATGACTGTCCCATTATAGTGCACTTCTCCACGCATCGGCTTTATCGTTAACCCGCGGTAGCTGATCTTGCTGCAGCGGTGAACGGTCCTCCGTAGAACCGTCTCGACCCGGACCACTAATTCCTGCGGACTAAACGGCTTGATTATGTAATCATCCGCCCCCATTTGCAGCCCCTTAATCCGGTCTTCTTCACTAACCTTAGCAGTAACCATGATAATTGGAACATCGCTTTTCATTTCGTTTCGAATCCAGCAGCAGAGACTTTCTCCGCTTAGGCGAGGCAGCATAAGATCGATAATAACAAAACAAGGGTCGTATTGTCGAAAACTCTCCTGACCTTCAACACCATCCGCTGCTTCGCATACGTCATACCCTGCTTTGTCCAGGTAAATATGAATAAGTTGCCTTATTTTTGCATCATCTTCAACAATTAGTATGGTTTTTCCTTTCGTATTCATGGTTCCTCCTTATTGATTTGTTGATTAGTGAAGGGACGAAACCATCTGGACCATGTTGTCATAGCTCATCGGACCGGTCACTTTCTGCTGAATCACGCCTTTGGTATCGATTATGTAACTTGTCGGGATCGCGTCGGCTTGATACGTTGATGCGACCTTGCCATCTTCATCAAGCAAAACAGGGTAGGTAATGCCGAACATCTTGATAAATTCAGGTATGGTTTTTTTGTCTTTTTCGGACTGGGTCAAGTTAACCCCGAGAATGACCACTCCTTTATCCTTGTTTGCCTTATAGAACTTTTCCATATCGGGTATTTCGGCCCGGCACGGTGGACACCAGGTTGCCCACATATTTAAGATCACTTTTTTTCCGCGAAAATCTGAAAGTTTTTTCGTTTCTCCCTGAAGGGTTTTCAATGTAAAATCAGGAGCTGCATTACCTTGTTCAATTCCGATTTTTGCTGCTGCCGTTGCGTTTTGAGTTGTATTATTGGCTTCCTGATGCCGGCGTTTATTGGCCTGATCATAAATCCCCCAACCGATCAAGCCAAGCAAAAGAACAATCGCTATATATTTTTTCATCGAGTTCACCCTTTCTAATAAGTAAGCGCTGAAAGCCAGGCGCTAATTTTCTGTATTTGGCCAGTAAAGAGGAGGATTCCCATTCCGATTAAAACCCACCCATTAAGGAGGGAAAGAGTGGGGAGTAATCGATTCAGCTTTTTGACGGCTTTCATCGAATAGGTAATAGCCAGGGAGATAACCAGAAAAGGAATGCCGAGTCCGAGTGAATAGATCCAGAGCATCAACACCCCATTATACATCGTTTCAGATGAACCGGCCAGCAAAAGGATCGAAGATAAAGCCAGCCCCACACAAGGTGTCCATCCTGAACCAAATGCAAGGCCCAGCAGGAAGGAGCTTCCGATCGTTTTTTGTTTTGCCTCTTTTGTTTCCCAGCGCTTTTCGAACATTAAAAAACGAAGCTGTAAAATGTTCGCCATCTGTAAACCAAAAACAATAATTAAAATCCCACTGATTTTTTCAATCAAGTCTCTGTTATCCCGAAAAATCTGGCCAATCATACTTGCTGATGCTCCCATTAGAACGAAGACAACGCTAAATCCGAGAATAAAGCTCATGGAGCGGATCATCAGCACTTTCTTTTGGACATCGATGCGGCCTTCTTTCAGATACTCTCCCGTCAGATGGGCTACATAGGCTGGGATCAAGGGAAAGATGCATGGCGAAAAAAACGAAAATAGGCCGGCTGTAAAGGAAAAGATAAGAGACACATTGGCCAAGGTTTCATTCCTCCTTTTTGCTTTCTTCTTTGCAGGATATTGCAGATCTTTTTTTAATCGATCTTATCCAGTCGCCAGCAATGGCAGAAACGGCAGAGAGGATAAGTGAAATCTGAACAAACGAAAATCCATGCCACAAAGGAATTGAATCCGTTTGAAAAAAGGAAAAAATAATTCGCCCAAGCTAAACCCCAAATTTAATTGTATGCATAGAAGACCACCTCTACTTTGTTTTAAGTATAAGGAGGATTTGTTAAGAAACGTTAAAGAAAAAAATGCAAAAGTACCGTGTTGACAAAAGGACTTCTGTGTATCACAATATACCCCGTAATGTATATACCGCGTATGGTATTTGGGAGATGATAGTAAAAAGGGGAGAAAACGTCATGGATTAGATTAATTATATATTGCTTGCTCGTGTTTTATCTAAGCCGGGGTAACAGGGTAGGATGGAACATTTCTTAAAGGAGTCAAATAAAAAAGCTTTTTATTAAATTATCAATCACTATATGGGGTAAAATATAACGGGGTGATAAAAATGGCAAAAGTCGTGGATATATTCCCGCAACAAGTAAAAGAAAGACTTGAGGCCGGTGAAAAACTTAACATTATCGATGTCCGTGAACAAGAGGAAGTAGCGACTGGTAAAATTCCTGGCGCTAAACATATCCGTCTTTCGGAAATTCCAGATCGTCTCAAGGAAATAGATCCAAATACAGAAACTATCTTCGTTTGTCGCAGTGGAGGTAGAAGTGGTAAAGTTTGTGAATTTTTGAGCAGCATGGGATATAACAAAATTAGAAATATGGTGGGCGGGATGACCGCCTGGACCGGTAATGTTGAAAAATAAGTACTCGATGCAGACATTATATTTAACATGAAATCGGAATGTGGATAACTCAAACCTGTGGATAATCTGTCTTAGCTACTGAGTTCCCGTTTCTAATCCGTATGTTGTGGT